>NZ_JBHSIR010000035.1:0-385040 GCF_042653605.1 Pseudonocardia sp. GCM10023141 | reverse complement strand
CCACCGCGCCCTCCAACGCATCATCAACCAAGATCAACCGACGGCGGCTTGACACAGGGCAACTCATGCCGCGCGCCGCAGGTGGGTGGCCGGGTTTCGGCGCGGGACCTGTTCGGGGGTCGATCCACGCGGGTGGGATGAACCCGGGTAGCCCGTCGCGGATCTGGATGATCCACTCGCTGTCGTGTTGCAGCCGATGATGCGCCTTGCAGAGCAGGACGCAGTTGTCGAGGCTGGTCGGTCCGCCGTGTTCCCAGTACTGAATGTGGTGCCCGTCGCACCAGGAGGGTGGTCGGTCGCGGCCGGGCCAGGCGCACCCTTGGTCGCGGATGATCAACGCTTGCGGATGGCATCCGGGATGGTGCGGGTGGAGCGGCCGATGTCGAGCAACTGGCTGGATCCACCCAGGACGGTGGGGATGATCCCGGAGTCGCAGGCCAGCATCCGGAGCTCTTTGGCGGTGAGTGCACCGCCGAACTCGAGCACCGCCCCGCGGGCCCGGTTCTCCAGGTCCTCCAACGCGACGGTGACGTTCACGTGCGGTCGGTGCCCGCCTCGCTGCGGGACGTCGCCGCGGTCGAGGACGAACCCGCAGATATCGGCCAGCGCATCGGCCTGACGCTGCCCGATCGTGCGGAGGTCTTCCTTGCCGAGGGGCTTGGACTTGGCGTCGAGCAGTGCGGCGATGGTGGCGAACTTCAATGCGCAGCGGTCCTCGCGAGTCCGGCTTCGACGACCGCGAGGTCGTCAGGGCTGGCCCGCGACGCGGCCGAGCTGGCGGGTAACAGCGCCGGCAGCTCGGCGCCATCAAGCGCAACGCGCGGGCAGACCTGCTCCACGGCGACGGTATGGCGTCGGGCCTCAGCCCATTCGAACCCGAGCTGATCGACCAGTGCCCGGTTCACCGACTTGTAGCCACGCGCGACGAACGCGCCCCGCCGCTGCAGCTCGGCCACGGTGTCGACCGTCAACACGGTCAGCTGCCGCCCGACCCCTGCACTGACCCGCAGCGCGGCGAGCCGCTCGTCATCACTGCCGTTCTCGACCACGGATCGCAGCGCAACGGTCGCCTCGCGAAGGAGGCGGTGCGCATCGGCGACCGTGCTGGACATACCCACATCATACTCGAACGAATGTTCGGTCGATGGTGTTTCGAGTGGTATTTCTGCAGCTCAGAGCTGTTGTGCGTGTCGTGTCGGCCGTGCGCGCGCAGCGCGCACGCCGGGTGCAGAGTTCCCTCCCGGAGATCTGCTCCGCCGGTGAGGCGGCACGAAAGCCGGGCACGCCACCCAACCGCACCCGACCGGCGGCAAAGCCGGGGCACGCCACCCAACGCGACCCGAACGACCCGTACATCCACGCACCCCGCCGACCCCAACTCGCGGGCCAGTCCATCCCAACTCGCGGGCCGATCCGTCGCAACTCGCGGGCCGATCCATCCCAACTCGCGGGCCGATCCGTCGCAACTCGCGGGCCGATCCACCCCAACTCGCGGGGCCATCCGTCCGAACTCGCGCACGGCCCGAGCCACCCCTACCGCGCCATCACCGCCAACCGCACCGCCGACGTCCCGAACCCGGTGGGCAGCAGCCCGGCCGGTGTCCGCATCCGCTCCAGCTCTGCCGGGGTGTAGCGGATGCACTTGCGGTGCCACTCGAGGATCCCCGACATCCACTCCTTGAGGTCATCGGCGTGGCGGGTCAGGATCGCGCGGGCCTCCTCGTCGAGCTGTGCCTCCTCGAACAGCGCCGGTAGCCCGGTGGCGACGATGTGCTCGAACTGCTCCATGCGGGCCCGCATCAGGTCGGCGACGACGTCGCGCGCGACGATGCGGTCGACGCCGAGGAAGTGCTCCACCACCAGGACCATGTTGTGGATCTCGCCGTCGTACTGCACCTCCTTCTGGTAGGAGAACAGGTCGTTGGTGAACGCGGCGTAGTCCTGCGCGGCGGTCTCCAGCTCCCGCATCACGCGTGTCTGGTAGATCTCGGGCGCCACGGAGTTCGCGTGCGGTAGGCGGGTGAGGCTCGCGGTCAGGTCGGCGCCGAAGGTCCGGCGCCGCATCTCGATGTAGTCGACGGGGTCGGGGATGCGGTGCTGCGCGTCGTTGGCGAGCTCCCACAGCCAGCTCGACGTCATGTCCTCGACAGCCACCCGGAACTGCGCGCGGGCACTCGCCGGGAGCGGTCCGGCGGTGCGCCGCCAGAGATCCTCGAGCCCGCGCTCCATCGGGTTGAGCGGATCGGGCACCGCGGCGCCGACGTCGAGCGGCATGAACAGCGACAGCCGGTCGTTGGCCAGTTTCGCCGCCACCAGGTCGCGCCGGGTTCCGAAGATCAGCGGGAAGTAGTCGTCGGCGTAGGTGCCCCAGGCCAGCCAGTCGGACGAGACCTGCAGTTCCGGCACGCTCGCGTCGGCGTGGATCATCGCGGCGCAGTGGGCGAAGTCGAACCCGACGAACCGGCGCTCGTCCCAGACCCCGCCGGCCTCGACGCCCGGTACCGAGTCGAAGAAGCCGACGCTGCGCGCCCAGCCCACCGCGTAGTGGCGGATCTCGTCGAGGTGTGGGCTCGTCCGGATCGGATACGGCATGTACAGCTCGGGCAGCGGCAACTGTCCGACCGGCACGAACGAGGCGTGCGTGTAGGAGCGCGCCCGCACGGCCAGCCCGGGGGAGCGGGCCGCTGAGGTGCCCAACCCGGTGGGGCCGCCCAGCGCCGAGGTCGCCGCGGCGCCCTCGTTCATGTACCGGCTCGACCGCGCGTGCCACTCGTGCCCGCCCGCCTGCCAGTCCTGCAGCCCCTTGACGTACGCGGCGACGCCGAGAGCCTCGTGCGGCAGCACCGCGTTCTCCACGAGCAGTGCCGGGACCTCGATGATCGCGGTGTTCTCGAACTGGTGCAGCCGCGAGGTGAGCTGGTCGTTGACGAGCTCGGCGGCCTCCTGCGTCGGGATGTCGAAGAACCGCTCGAACACCAGCACGGCGTTGGAGTTCTCGCCCTCCTCCTGCACCTCCCGCTGGTAGGAGAACAGGTCGTTGCGCAGGTGCACGGCGTCGGAGAACGTGTCGGACAGGACGCGCATCGGCCGGGTCGACGCGACGCTGTCGGGGATCTCGGCGCCGACGGCCACCTCGACGAGGTTCGCCGACCACGGCGCCCCGCCCACGCGGCGGCGCATCTGGACGTACTCGATGGGGTTGGCGATGCGACCGCGGTCGATGTTGTCGAGTTCCCACATCGACTCGACCATGAGGTTGTGCGTGCTGGTGACGAAGCGCTGCCGCCAGCCGTCCGACATCGTGGGCACCGTGCGGGCCCAGAGGTCGGCGAGCCCGAGCTCGGCCGGGCTCGTCGGCTCGGGTGGTGAGCCCGTCATGAACAGCTCGAGGCGGTCGAGGTAGGCCTGCGCTCCCCGCATGTCGTGGGAGTACTTGAAGTGCTCGAGGAAGTGGTCGTCGAAGAAGAACACCCACACGTACCAGTCGGTGATCAGGTCGAGCATCGCGCCGTCGCAGTCGGGGTGCGTGTAGGCGCACATCAGCCCGTAGTCCATGCGGGCCAGCCGGTCGTCGTCCCAGACGAGGTCGCCGCCCGGGGTGGCCGCGTCGAGCATGCCCATGTCCCGCGCCCACGCTGCGCTGTGCGTGCGGGCGCGTTCCAGGTTCGGGTTGATCCGGGCCGGATGCGGCAGGTAGAAGGCGGGCAGTGTGAAGGCCTGCAAGGGAGTTCCTTCCGAACGGGTGGATCGACTACTGGGCCGGCTGCATCTGGTCGAGCGCCTCACCGAACGCGTCGGGACCGACGCCGAACAGGCCGTCCAACGGGTGGGTCAGCTGGATCGAGAGGAAGATCGTGGTGCCGACCATGAACGCGAGCATCCCCAGCACGGCCAGGTTCGTCGGCCGGGCGCTGATGCCCACGAGCAGCGGGAACGCGACCATCAGGACGGCCGCGACGATGGTGGCGCCCAGCAGCACGTCGTTGAACGGGTCGCTGCTGGTGGCGAGGTCGACCCGCGACCGGTGGTTCTCGTCGACCACGCGCATGTCGGACAGCCCGTTCTCCCGGGTGTACTGCGAGACGGTGTCGGTCACCGGCAGTGCCGCGAAATCGTCGCGCACGGTGGCGATGATCTCGGCGGTGCGCGGGTCGGCCTCGCCCTGCGCGAGCAGGCCCCATTCCGTGTCCGACACCCGCGCCGCGTAGCTGCGCAACTGGGCCTGCACGGCGCTGCGATCGGGCTCGGGCATGTACTGGGCCTGCCGGTACGCGTCGATCAGCGCGTTGGACTCGGTGTCGGCGCTGCTGCCGATGTCGGCACCGAGCTGCCAGGCGAAAACGATGTAGAAGGCCAGCACAACGGTGAACAATGCACCGATGATTCCGCCGACGAAGGATACGGAGTCGGAATCGGAATCGCCGGCGGACACGGGCTCACGACGACCTCGAAAGAATCCGATAGCGACGATCAACAAGGTGGGCAGGGCGACGAACAGGACGACGTCGAATACCACGTCGGATGCCCCCGGTCAGAATTCGCGGAACGTGTGGATGGTCGAATGCAGGACGTCAAGTTAGGTCACGGCCGCGCGCCCGGTGAAGCCACCGCCGCCGCGGTTCGCCGGATGGAGTGAACCGACACCAGCGGGGTTACCCGGCGGCAGCGGACGGTATAGGAACTTGCATCCGACGGTCCCGACGCGGCGCCCGTTAGTAGTTGATCATTGATCGCCGCTGCGCGGTGTCAACCCACCGTGACCCCGCCAGCGGGTATGACACGACCGATTGTGGGGCTCCATGTGAGGCACAGGACGCGAACGCTCGCGATCCTCATCGTCGCTCTCACCCTCGTCCTGATCGCCGCTCCGGGATGGGCCGCGGGCGCGACCCCGCGCGGGGCGAAGATCACCGTGACGACGGCCGTGACGCCGGGGCGGACCTGGGCGGGTGCGGCGGTGGTGCAGTCCGCGCAGGTCACGAACGTCGGTGCGACTGACGCCGTCCTGATCGCCGTCGAGCTCGATCCCCGGCTGCGCTGCCGGCGGCAGACCAGCCTGCCCGTGCCCGGAGTGCTGCGGCCGGGCGAGACCCTCGTCGCCTCCTGCCAGGGCAGAGCGCCGCTGTTCGACGCGAACCTCGTCGCGTTCGCGTGGGGCATCCGGCCGTCCGGGGTGGGGCTGCTGCGTGACCATGCGTTCACGACGCTGGAGATCCTCGCCCCGCCCGTGCCGGCCCCGGTGCCACCCGCACCGGTCCCCGCTCCGGTCGTCCCCGCTCCGGTCGTCCCACCGCCGGCGCCGGTCGCGCCCCTGCCCTCGCCGCTGCCCCCACCTGCGCCCCTGCCGTCCCCGCCGCCCCTGCCGGCCCCGGTGAAACCGCCGTCACCTGCACCTTTGTCGCCACCTGCGCTCCGGACTTCACCTGCGCCCCCGCCTGCGCCGGCTCCGCGGCCCATGCCCGTCTCCCCACCTGCGGCACGCCCGGCGCCACCCGTGCCCGCGCCGATTCCAGCGCCGATTCCAGCGCCGATACCCGCACCCCAGCCACCACCCACTCCACAGGCGGCGGCCCCGCCGGTGACGCGCGCGGTCCCCGCCCCGCCAGTTGCAGCTGCCCCGCCGGTCGCCCCCGCCGCACCCGTCGCTCCTGCGCCGGTGGTGGTGCCGCCACCGCCCGCCGCGCCTGCTCCGGTCCCGGCTCCCGCACCAACTGCGGCGCCGGCCCCTCGACCTGCGCCGTTGGTCGCGCCGCGACCCGTTCCGCAGGCGCTGCCGGAGCCGGCCGCGACGCCGCCGCCGGCTCCCGCGCCGCAGGCGCCGCTGCCGCCGCGTCCGGCCGTGGTCGCCAAGGTCAAGGCCGGGCCACTGGCCTCGCCCGTGCGCACCGCCGCGGTCATCGGCGTGCTCAGCGCGCTCGTCATGACCGTGAGCGTCGGGGCGATCCTCGCGGTGCTCCGGATCCGATGATCATGAATTCCGCACGGGAATTGTCGATCAAGAAATCGGACGCATTCGGCGCACTTGCATATCAACCGCAGGTGACTCTCCGATCCATCGGCCCCTTTCGTGTACTTGCCCGGCCGCAACGAATGGGTACGGTGAACACGGTCAGCAACTGACCAATCACGCGATGCGCCTCGCGTCGTCCGGTCCGCACAATTCGGGCATTCCGCCAGGAGCCCCGGCGGACAATTGTGGACGCCGCGCATCGCCCGGTAATCGACCTCTCCCGATATTCCCGAATTGGTGGTGTGTGGTGACTGTGACCGATCCGATCGGCTCAATCGTCGACGAGGTGGCGCAGCGGACGAGCCTGGACACCGCGGCGGCGCGGAACCTGGCGACGACGACGAAATCCGTTCCGCAGATGCAGGGCATCACCTCGCGGTGGTTGTTGCGCATGCTGGAGTGGGTGCAGGCCGACGGCGGCGTGTTCCGGGTCAACCGGCGGTTGAGCTACACCGTCGGGGACGGCCGGGTCGAGTTCGTGACCACCGGCACGCAGGTGCGGGTCATCGCGCGGGAGCTGGGCGAGCTGCACCTGCTGCGCGGCTTCGACGACGAGCCGGTGCTGCGGGCGCTGGCGGACCGGTTCGTCCAGCGCGAGTTCGCGCCGGGCGACGTGCTGGTGGAGGCCGGCTCCGTGGCCGACGAGACGTTCCTCGTGGCGCACGGCAAGCTCAACAAGATCGGTTCCGGCAAGTACGGCACCGAGACGATCATCGGCGTGATGGCCGACGGTGACCACTTCGGTGACGGGATGCTCGCCGACGCCAGCGGCGAGTGGCCCTACACCGTCAAGGCCGTGACGCCCTGCACGGTGCTGAGCCTCTCGCGGCAGGCGTTCGAGGAGATGAACGGCAACGCCGGTGGGTTGCGCGCCCACATCCAGCACCGGCTCGCGAGCACCGACCGCCCGCAGAACGCCGCCGGTGAGGCCGCCGTCGACGTCGCGTCCGGTCTGGACGGCGAGTACGAGCTGCCCAGGGCGTTCGTCGACTACGACACGAGCCCGCGCGAGTACGAGCTGAGCGTGGCGCAGACCGTGCTGCGCGTGCACAGCCGCGTCTCCGATCTCTACAACAAGCCGATGAACCAGACCGAGCAGCAGTTGCGGCTGACGATCGAGGAGCTCCGCGAGCGCCAGGAGCACGAGCTGGTCAACAACCCCGACTTCGGGCTGCTGCACAACGCCGACCTGCCCAACCGGCTCCACGCCCGTACCGGACCGCCCACCCCCGACGACTTCGACGAGCTGCTCTCGGTGGTCTGGAAGGACCCCGGCTTCTTCCTCGCGCACCCGCGGACCATCGCCGCGTTCGGGCGGGAGTGCTCCAAGCGCGGCATCTACCCGCAGGCCATCGACATGATGGGGCACCAGGTGCCGGCGTGGCGCGGCATCCCGGTGCTCCCGTGCAACAAGATCCCGATGAGCGCCGCCCGCACCAGCTCGGTGCTGCTGATGCGCACCGGCATGGAGAACCAGGGCGTCGTCGGCCTGCACCAGACCGGGCTGCCCGACGAGTACCAGCCCGGGCTCAACGTCCGCTTCATGGGCATCGACGAGCGGGCCGTCATCTCCTACCTCGTCAGCGCGTACTACTCGGCCGCCGTGATGGTGCCCGACGCGCTGGCGATCCTGGAGAACGTCGAGATCGCGCGCGAGGACTGAGATGACCCTCTCCGACGAGCAGGTCGACACGGCGGGCGCGCCGAAGACCAGCCTGGGCACCGCCGCCGCCCGCAACCTCTCGACCACCACCAAGTCCGCCCCGCAGATGCAGGGCATCTCCCCGCGCTGGCTGCTGCGCAAGCTCGCGTGGGTGGAGGTCGACAGCGGCACCTACCGCGTCAACCGGCGGCTGACCCACGTGGTCGGCGACGGTCGCATCGAGTACATCCAGACCGGCTCCGCGGTGCAGGTGATCCCCGACGAGCTCGGCGAGCTGCCCGCGCTGCGGACGTTCACCGACACCGCCGCGCTCACCGCGCTGTCGCAGCGCTTCGAGCAGCGGTCGCTGGCGGCGGGGCAGGTGCTGGCCGAGTTCGGCAACCCCGTCGACGAGATCGTGCTCGTCGTCCACGGCAAGATCAGCAAGCTCGGTACCGGCCCGTACGGCGACGTCACGACGCTGGGCATGCTCGGCGACGGCGACCAGCTGGGCTCCCAGCTGCTCAGCGACCGCGCCAGCATGTGGGAGTACACGGCCAAGGCCGTGACGCCCTGCATCGTGCTCGTGCTCGGCCGGGGCGCGCTCGAGGAGTTCCTCGCCTGGACGCCCGCGCTGCGCGAGCACCTCGAGCAGGGTTCCACTGAGCCGGAGCCCAGCGGCAACAAGTACGGCGAGGCACCCGTCGACATCGCCGCAGGCCATGCCGGTGAGGCCGTGCTGCCCAGCACCTACGTCGCTTACGACGCGGCCCCCCGCGAGTACGAGATGAGCGTCGCGCAGACCACCCTGCGCGTGCACACCCGCGTCGCCGACCTGTTCAGCAAGCCGATGGACCAGACGCAGCAGCAGTTGCGCCTCACCGTCGAGGAGCTGCTGGAGCGGCAGGAGGACGACCTGCTCAACAACCCGGACTTCGGGTTGCTGCACAACGTCGCGTTCTCGCAGCGCATCCAGACCCGCACCGGCCCGCCCGGCCCCGACGACATGGACGAGCTGCTCAGCCGCCGTCGCAGCACCGCGTTCTTCCTCGCCCACCCGAAGGCGATCGCCGCGTTCCGGCGCGAGTGCACCAGCCGGGGCCTCTACCCGGCCGACGTCGACGTCGACGGGAAGCAGCACACGGCGTGGCGCGGCGTGCCGGTGCTGCCGTCGAACAAGATCCCGATCAGCCCGGAGGGCACCAGCTCGATCCTCGCGATGCGCATCGGCGAGGACTCGTCGGGCGTGGTGGGCCTGCGCCCGGGGACGCTGCCCGACCAGCACGCGCCGGGACTCAACGTCCGGTTCACCGGCATCGACGACCGTGCCGTGATGTCGTACCTGGTCAGCAGCTACTACTCGGCCGCGGTGCTCGTGCCCGACGCGCTGGGTGTGCTCGAGAACGTCGAGCTCGGGCGATGACCACGATGGACACCGAGCAGCGCACGACCGGGATGTTGGGCACGACCGGGACGTCGAGGTGGCCTGCCGCCCGGCAGGTCGCCGCCGACGTGCTCGACGCCTGCAAGCGGGAGGTGGAGCCGGCGATGCGCGCCGCGGTCGACACGCTCCCCGACCCGGTGCGCCACATCGCGGGCTACCACCTGGGTTGGTGGGAACCCGACGGGCGGCCGTCGCAGGTGGGCGGGGGCAAGGCGATCCGGCCCGCGCTGACGCTGACGGCCGCCGCCGGCGTCGGCGGTGCCACCGGGGTGGCGGTGCCCGCCGCGGTTGCCGTCGAGCTGGTGCACAACTTCTCGCTGCTCCACGACGACGTGATGGACCGGGACACGACCCGGCGCCACCGCCCGACGGCCTGGTCGGTGTTCGGGGCATCGCCCGCGATCCTGGCGGGCGACGCGCTGCTGACGCTCGCGATGGACGTGCTCGCGGCGAGCCCGGCGGGCCGCTCGGGTGTGCGCGTGCTCAGCGCCGCGGTGCAGGAGCTGGTGGACGGGCAGATCGCCGACCTGGACTTCGAGCAGCGCAGTGACGTCGGGATCCCCGAGTGCCTGCACATGGCCGAGTGCAAGACCGGTGCGCTGCTCGGCGCGGCCTGCGCGCTCGGCGCGGCGGCTGGCGGTGGCAGCCCGGCGCAGGTTCAGGAGCTCGACCGGTTCGGCCGGGACCTGGGCGTCGCGTTCCAGTTCGTCGACGACCTGCTCGGCATCTGGGGCGATCCGGCGACCACCGGCAAGCCCGTGCGCAACGACCTGCGCTGCCGCAAGAAGTCACTGCCGGTCGTGGCGGCGCTGCGGTCGGGGACGCCCGCGGCGCGCGAGCTGGACCTGCTCTACCACCGCAAGCAGCAGTTCTCCGACGCCGAGCTCGAGCACGTCGCCGGGCTCGTCGAGCTGGCCGGCGGGCGCGCGTGGAGCAAGGAGCGCGCCGCGGCGCTGCTCGCGGGCGCGCTGAGCAGGCTGGGCACGGCGGCCCCCGGCGCGGACGCGCAGCTGCGCGCGCTCGCCGAGACGATGGTGCGTCGTGACCGGTGAGGGGCCCGCCCGCACCGTGCTGCTGGCCGCGCCCCGATCGTTCTGTGCGGGCGTGGAGCGGGCGATCGCCGCGGTCGAGCAACTGCTCGACGAGCACGGCGGCCCGATCTACGTGCGCCGCCAGATCGTGCACAACACCCACGTCGTGGCCGAGCTGGAGGCGCGCGGCGCGGTGTTCGTCGAGGAGCTCGAGGCCGTGCCGGAGGGTGCCGCGGTGGTGTTCGCCGCGCACGGCGTCGCACCCGAGGTGTGGCGGCAGGCCGCCGAGCGCGACCTGGAGGTGACCGACGCGACCTGCCCGCTGGTGGCGAAGGTGCACGCGGAGGCGCGCCGCTTCGCCCAGCGGGGCGACACGGTGATCCTCGTCGGGCACGCCGGGCACGAGGAGACCGTCGGCACGCTGGGCGAGGTGCCGCAGCAGACCGTGCTGGTGGAGTCGGTCGCCGACGTCGAAGCGCTGGTGGTGGCCGATCCGGAGCGGGTGTCCTACCTGACGCAGACGACGCTGTCGGTGGCCGAGGCCGCGGAGATCGTCACGGCGTTGCGGGCGCGGTTCCCGGCGTTGCGGGGCCCGGCGTCCGACGACATCTGCTACGCCACCACCAACCGTCAGCTCGCGCTCGCGGCGATCACCGACGAGGCCGACCTCGTGCTGGTGGTGGGCTCGCGCAACTCGTCGAACTCGGTGCGCCTCGTGGAGCTGGCGCGCCGCCGCGACACCCCGGCGCACCTCGTGGAGGACGCGGGGGAGATCCGCGACGAGTGGCTGACGGGGGTGCGGGTGATCGGGTTGACTGCCGGGGCGTCGGCCCCGCCTGCGCTGGTGGACGACGTGGTGAGCGCGCTGCGGCGCCGGGGCCCGCTGACCGTCGAGGAGCGGGTGGTGGCCAGGGAGAGCGTGCGTTTCCAGCCGGCGGTGCGCGCCTGACGGGGACCGGGAGGTGTCAGTTCCGGTCGACCTCCATGGTCTCGTCGATCGTGCTGACGGCCAGCAGCGCGCTCCCGCTGTGCTCCTCGCGCCGCTCCGCCAGCACCCCGACCGCGACGGCAGCTCCGGGGTGCTGCCGTCGGCGGCCCAGGTGACCTGCTGCCCGAACTCCCGGTCGGTGCTCGACGGACGAGCAGTCCGCTACCCGTTAGGGGATCCGGGCCCCGGAACGCAGAAACCCCCGGCACCGGTGGGTGGCGGGGGCTTCTGACTGCCTGAGGGATCAGGAGAAGTGGTGGTGCGACCAGGAGTTGAACGAGTCCTGGATGTGGCTGACGCTGTGCTGCGAGTCGTCGACCCAGGTGTTGCCCGAGTTCTCGGTGTGGGTGTGCTCGTGGGAGCTGTTGTCGCTCCAGTCGTTGTTCGAGTTGTGGGCCGAGTTGTCGACCCAGCTGTTACCCGAGTTGTGCGCCGAGTTGTCGGTCCAGGTGTTGTCGACGTTGTGCAGCGAGTTGTCGGAGTTGTCGACCGACGTGGAGCCGCTGCCCGTGTTGAACGCGCCGCCGTCGCCGACGGTGACCGCACCGGTGTGGGTGCTGGTGGCGTCGCCGTCGCCGAAGCTCGTGGTGTTGCCGTTGCCGTTGACGACGTGGTTGTTGGCGCCGACGACGTTGCCGTTGCCCGAGACGTTGCCGTTGCCGAGGATGTTGCCGCTGCCCGAGACGATCGTGGAGCCGGTGATCGCACCACCGGAGGCAACCGAACCGTCGCCCGCAGCCTTCACCGCGTGGTTGTCCACGTTCTGGGTGACGTGGACGGGGCGCTCGTGGTGGTTGTTGTGGTGCTGGTGGTGGTTCGTCAAGTTCTTCTCCGTCGATGGTGGGGAACGGGCCGACGGGGTGGGCCGGCCGCTGTGATCAAAAGTTAGGCCGGGGGGTGCGGGGGGCCATCGGGGATCGGCCCGGGTTCTCAACACGCTCCGTTTGGGGATCGGGGATCCTTCCCCCATAGGGGGTCGCCTGGGATCCGATCGGGTGAACGACCGCGGTGCTCCTGGCCTGCAGCGAACGACCCTGGGCGACGGAGTGTCACTACGGCGTCGTCGTGCTCGGCGCTCCGGGGCTCTCGGGATCCGCCAGGTGGATGCTGCGCAACGGCCGCGCCATGAGGTCGTGCACCAGCGGGGCGAAGTGCTCGGGCGGCTGGGTGTCGTAGATCGCGACCGAGTTCACGCTCTACTCCATCCGCAACCCGGACGCCGCCCGCGCGCTCGCGGCGGAGCTGCTCCGCGGGCTCTACGCACGCGTCGGGGTCGAGCCCGACGTCGACCTGGACGACCTCGCCCGCCTGGTCATCGCGGTGGTCGAAGGCGCGCGGACGCAGAGCTACGTCGAGCCCGACGTGCTTGCGCCGGGCCGGTTGGAGCAGCAGTTCCGGCCCCGGATCCTGCGTGGCCTCGCTGCCGGAACCTCAGGTCTGCCCCAAGTTCCTGGACCGCCGTCCGATCCCGGCCCTACCGTCGAAACCGCTCGCTGACGGGGCGTGCGGTTCGAGGAGGCATCGGCGATGGCTACGACGGTCGACACCCAGCTCAGTGCCCGTGACGTCGCGATACTGCGCGAGGTGGCGGGCGGGCGGGCCGAGTTCCTGCTCAGCGCCCTCTACCTGGAGGGCCGCTGCTGCTGCGACCAGGCCGCCGCGCTGCGGCTCGTCCAGGACGGGCTGATCGCACCGGTGTCCGACGGTGTCGCGGCCGGGCGCGTGCCGGCCCGGCTCACCGCGACCGGGATGCAGGCGCTCACGCCGTAGTCGCCCGCTCCGGGCGAATGGGAGGATCTTCCGAAGGCACGCATCGCCCGTCCGGGAGGTGCCGTGCCGGGACCCGGGGGAACCTCGCACGTGATCGGTCATCGAGCAGCACGGCTACTGGGCAGCGTCCTGATCGTGGGCTCCGCACTCGTCGGCTGTGCCACCGCGATCCCGGGCACCCCGGGCTCGGAACCGCCGCCGCCCGCCGTCACCACGAAGCCGGTGCAACCGCTGGTCGCGGCGCTGCGCAGCCTGGGATACGACTGCGGGCAGGCGGCGCAGGCTCCGGTGCCGGTCTGGCAGTGCTTCGCGACGGGCGACGGCGGCGTGCAGTTCAGCGTCGCGGTCCAGGCGCGTGCCGACGCCACCACCGGAGGGCTGCTGGTGTCCGGATCGCCCCCGGAGGGCGGCGGTGGCGCCACCGGTGGTCCCGTGCCCAAGCCCGCCACCGACGCCCTGATCTCCAGGTTGCTCCCGCAGGTGCTCGCCGAACCGCAGCTCGCCGGCGCGACGGAGTGGGTACGCATCTCGTCGGACCGGAGCGTGCCGGTGCCCGGGCTGCACATGAGCTACGGGCAGACCTACGGCAACGGTGCCAAGTTCGAGCTGCTCACCGCCGACAGCGCGACGCTGCAGGTGCAGGATCCGGCGCAGGCGAGCGCCAGGACGATGGCCGGTGTCGCCGTCCCCGCGCTCCAGGGGTTCGGGCAGGGCAACGGGATGGCGTGCGACACGAGCTCCAGGGGCTCGCTGAGCTGCGCGGACAAGGCCACCTACCTGCGGTCGATGAGCGTCACGCCCGGCCGCTCCGGCGGGGTCGACCTGGCCACGTTCACGCTGCGCACCGGTGACCGGGCGCAGGCCGTCGCGCTGTTCACCGCGTTCGCCACGGTCGTCTCCGCCGACGGCGCCGCCGACACCGCAGAGTGGCTGCGGCGCCGGGTCGGCGCCGACGGGGAGTTCTCGACGGCGGCCCCCGGCGGCGTCCGGTTCACGGTGCGGGTGGCCCGCTCGGCCGGGCTGGACCCCGAATACCGGATCCTGGCCGCACCCGTCCTGTTCTGAGATCCGAACCCGTTCGGGGCGCAGGTGTCTCAAGTTTCACCACATCCGCTCGTTCCGTCGCCCGGTGCCCCACACTGTCGCGATGCAGGCGATGCGAGTGCTGCGACTGGTCACCCATGCCCGGACCCGGCAGCCGGTGCTGCTGCTCGGCGAGGTCGATGGCGAACGCTGCGTCCCGATCTTCCTGCGCCGCCCGCAGGCCGACGTGATCGCGATCGGGCCGCGTGACGACAGCGTGCCGGGCATGACGCAGGACCTGCTCGTGCCCGTCGTGGCGCAGCTCGGGCACCCGCTCGTCGGCGTCGAGATCACGGCACTCGTCGAGGGGGCCTACTCCGCGGAGCTGGTGTTCGAGTCCGGTACGCGCGTCGAGGCCCGGCCCAGCGACGTCCTCGCGCTCGCCGTGCGGGAGGGCCTGCCGATCGGCATGGCGGAGTCGATCCTGGACGAGGTGGGCCAGCCGATCGCGGAACTGTTCCCCGACGGCGGTGACTCGCCGCCGGAGGAGCAGATGAAGGAATTCCGGGAGTTCCTCGACGACGTCTCGCCGGAGGACTTCAGCAACCCGTCCTCGTAGTCCTGCAACCCGTTCGGGAGGGTCCGCGTCACATCGGGCGCGGTGAACGGGAGCAGGTCGATCAGGCGTGGGTGCCGGTGCTCCACAGCGCCTTGTTGCCCAGCCCGTAGACCACGGCGTTGCAGTCGTCCTGGACGCCGAGCCACGCGCCGGGGTTGCGGCCGGTGGCGGAGTCCCAGATCGGCTTGTTCGAGGCCGAGCTGAGCACGAGGTTGCCGTCACCCTGCATCTGCAGCCGGGCGCCGGGGTTGCCTGCCGTGCGCGAGCTCCAGAGGTTCCGGTCGCCCACGGTCAGATTGAGCACCACGTTGCCGTCGCCCTGCATGCCCAGGTAGCACTGGTGCGACCGCGAGCGCACGACGTCGCCCGGTTCCAGGACGCCGCCCGCGGCAAGCTTGCCCAGCAGCACGTGGCGTGACCACAGCGCGACGCCGGACGCCGAGTAGATCACCAGGTTGCCGTCGTTCTGCACGGCCAGCACGGCGCCGGGGTTGCCCCCGGTCTCGGTGTTGTACAGGGCCTTGCCGAGTGCGGAGTAGACCACCAGGTTGCCGTCGGTCTGCATCACCGTCTGCACGCCGACACCCTGCGTGCGCGTGCTCCAGGCGGCGACGCCGGGGGCGCTGTAGAGCACCAGGTTGCCGTCGCTCTGCTGCACCAGTGTGTAGCGCCCGTCGGCGGAGTGCACCGACTTGTTGGTTGTCAGCACGGTGCCGCCGGTGAGCACATCGGATCGGGCGGCGGGGGCGGCCGAGGCGACCGCGGGCAGCGCCGCCACCGATGCCAGCACCAGAACTGCGCCCAGCATCAACTTCCTGACCAGCACGGAGCTTCCTCTTTTCAAGAATCGTGAAAGGGGTGCCGAGCAGGCGGGGAGCGATCTCGGCGGCTCATCATGGACTCCTCGCGGATGCTGTTCAACTCGCTTAAGCGAGAATTGAAGAATGCCGAAGGGTTCATTGCGGGAGGTGACCGGGAGCGATGTGTCGATGACGCGGCGTGGTGGCCGATTGCGTATCGGGGACAATGTGGTCATGACCGGAAAGAACGCTGCCAACCGAGGGCGCTGGTGGGCCGCGTACAGCATCGCCGCCGCGGCCGACACGATCGCGGCTGGGGCGGGCCGGGCCCGGATCCGCCGGTTCACGAAGCCGGCGCTCATGCCGCTGCTGGCGGTGGCCGGCGGCGCGCCGCGGGTCGCCGTCCCGATCGCGGGCTCCTGGGTCGGTGACGTCGCGCTGATGACGAAGAGCGATGCCGGACTGCTCGGTGGGGTGGCGGGGTTCGCGGCAGCACACGTGGCCTACCTGCGCGAACTTCATCGGATACGGCCGCGGGCGGCTCGTCGGTCCCGTGTCGAGAGCGTGACCGCCGTGGGATTCGCCGCCACGACGGCCGTCGCGGGCGCGGCGATCTGGCCCCGGCTCGCCGACCGACCCGCACTGCGCCTTCCCGTGCTCGGCTACGCCTGCCTGGTGAGCGCGATGGGCCAGGCCGCCGTCGGGACCGGCACCCGGATCGGGGGCCCCGACGGCCGCCGCCTCGCGCTGGGCGGGGCCCTGTTCGTGGTGTCCGATGCGCTGGTGGCCACGTCGATGTTCGGCGGCGACCGGCGCCGAATGGTGGATGCGGCGGCGATGGCCACCTATACCGCCGCGCAGGGGCTGCTCACCCACGCACTTGTTGCGCGATCACGGACAATGGCTGAAGGTCAGCCTTGATGGTCGAGGTCATCGCGAAATCGACGCACGAGATCGACGCCATGGCGGAAAATGGGCCGGAAATCCGCCACCACGTCGATCTCGTGCGTGTTCAGCGGCCCAGCGCGCGCGTCAGGTCGGCGACGATGCGCGCCGGCTCGTTGTAGATGTCGTACTTCGTGTAGCGGTAGATCCGCCAACCCTGGTCGACGAGCCGGGTGTAGCGCCCGGCGTCGCGCAGGACCGCCTCGGGCGTGGTGTGGTCGCCGCCCTCGTACTCGATGGCGATGCGGTGCTCGGGGTAGGCGAGGTCGAGCCAGATCGCGCTGCGAGCCGCGGGATTCTGCACCACCCACTGCACCTCGGGACGGGGGAGCCCGGCGCGGGTGATGATCAGGCGCAGTCGCGTCTCCATCGGCGACCCCGCCCGACGATCGGCGTGCGCGAGCGCCTCGGCGACCCCGGCGTTGCCGCGGGTGCGCAGCCCGTGGGCGGCGTAGTGGAGCAGGACGTCGGGGAGGAACCCACCGCGGTTGGCGAGTGCGTCGATGGCGACGACGCGCTGCCCGAGGTCGCCGCGGCGGGCGAGGTCGTAGGCGGTGCGGAGGTGGTTGGTGACCGGGATGCCGGCGACGTGCGTGATCTCGCCAGGGGCGAGGTCGGTGCGGTGCAGGAGCAGGCCGGGATGGCTGCGCTGGCCACGGGGCGAGACGGTGATCTCCGGGAGGGCGTCGAGTGGTGCGCAGTCGGCGCGCAGCAGCACCGCTGCCGAGTAGCCGGACAGCACGCCGCGGCCGTCGAGGTAGCGGTGGGCGGCGACCGAGCGCAGGCGCAGGTTCGGCGGGGTGGCCGCGGCGCGGACGAACGTGTCGGGGTAGAGCCGCAGGTAGCCCGGACCGCGGAGTCGATGACGGGTCGACAGTCCCGCGGCGACGGCGGCGGAGCCACGGAACGCGGTGGGCCAGCCCGGCACGTCGTCCACGCCGAAAGCATGACCGGCGGCGCGCCGCGGCGGGCCCGTTTCGGAAATCACGCACGAGATCGACGCCATGGCGGAAATCGGGCCGGATTTTCGGCACCACGTCGATCTCGTGCGTGGCGCGTCGCTGCACTGCCGGCTCACGGCGACGGCGCTAGCGTTCCCGGTGTGCGCACACTTGCCCGGAGCCTCCCACTTGTCGCATTGCTGGTACTCGTCGCGTGCTCGGCGCCCGCACCGTCGTCCGCCGCCCCCGTGACATCGACCGCTCCGACCGCCGGTGGCGCCGAGGCCGTGCCGTCGGTGGCACCGCAGACCGCGCCGCGGGTGCTCGCGAGCGGGCTCGAGGTGCCGTGGGGGATCGCGTTCCGGCCCGACGGGTCCGCGCTGGTCACCGAGCGGATGTCGGCGCGCTTGCTGCGGGTGACCCCGGCCGGGGTCGTCACGCCCGTCGGCACCGTCGCAGGCGTCGTGCCCGCCGGTGAGGGTGGCCTGCTGGGCGTCGCGCTGTCCCCGGCGTACGCCACGGATCGTGCGGTCTACGTCTTCTACACCTCCGCCACCGACGACCGGGTCGTGCGCCTCACCGCCGCAGCCGACGGCACCGTCGACGGGGCCGCGCAGCAGGTGATCGTCTCCGGGATCCCGAAGGGTGCCATCCACAACGGCGGCGGGCTGGCGTTCGGCCCCGACGGTCTCCTCTACGTCTCGACGGGGGAGGCCGGCCGTCGCGGCCCGGCCCAGGACCTCGCCGACCTGGGCGGCAAGATCCTGCGGGTCACGCCCGCGGGTGCGCCGGCGCCGGGCAACCCGTTCGGCACGCTCGTCTACAGCTACGGCCATCGCAACGTCCAGGGCCTCGCGTTCGCCCCCGACGGCACGCTCTACGCGTCGGAGTTCGGGCAGGACACCTTCGACGAGGTCAACCGGATCACCGCCGGTGGGAACTACGGCTGGCCGACGGTGGAGGGCACCGTGCACCGCGACGGGTTCGTCGATCCGCTGGCGGCGTGGAAGACCAGCGACGCGTCGCCCAGCGGCATCGCGTTCGCCAAGGGATCGGTCTGGCTCGGGGCGCTGCGGGGCGCGCGGCTGTGGCAGGTGCCGGTGTCCGGCGCGGTCGCCGGGACGCCGGTGGCGTCGCTCGCCGCGCAGTTCGGCCGGTTGCGCGCCGTCGCGACCACTCCCGACGGTTCGGCGCTGTGGGTCTCCACCAGCAACCGCGACGGCCGGGGCTCGCCGGTGGCGCAGGACGACCGGATACTGGTGGTCCCCCTGAGCTGAACCCCGGAACTGTCAGCGGTGCCCGGTACCGTCGGCGGTAGTCGAGGGGGAGGTGCCGGGTGGACGAGCCGGGGGACGTTCCGTCCGCTGTCCTCGCGGCGCTGCGGGCGATCTGCCTGGGGCTGCCGGAGGTCCATGAGGAGCGGGCCTGGGTCGGGGTGCGGTGGATGGTGCGCAGGCGCACGTTCGCGCACGTGCTCCCGGTGGAGGAGGGCCGTCCGCAGGCCTACGCCCGCGCCGTGGGTGCCGACGGGCCGCTGGTGGTGATCACGTTCCGGTCCCCGGCCGCGGAGATCGCGGCGCTCGTCGAGTCCGGGCCGCCGTTCTTCTGGGCCGGGTGGGGACGCGACGTGATCGCCATGGTGCTGGGCGACGGGCCCGGTGGCGACCCGGTCGAATGGAGCGAGGTCGCCGAGCTGCTCACCGAGAGCTACTGCGTGTTGGCCCCGAAGAAGCTGGTGGCCAGGGTGGATCGGCCCGACGGCGCGCTCGCCTGATCCGCCGGGTGCGCGGTCAGCCGAGCGTGGCCGCCACCGCCGCGAGGATCTCTGCGGGTTCGCTGCGGGTGATCGCGCTGGGCGAGACGCAGGCCGTCACATCTCCAGGCCGGCCTGGAACATGACGGGCCGCACCTCCACGGTCGTGGCGGGAAGGTTCGCGGCGATCTCGAGCGCGCGTTCGCGGTGCTCGCAGTCGATCAGGTAGTAGCAGGCCAGGTACTCGGGGGCCGCGAGGTGGGGGCCGGTGGTCGCGTCGGCCCGCCCGTCGCGCACGCGGATCACCACGGTGCCGGCCGGAGCGGCCAGCGTCCCTGTCGTGATGAGCTCGCCGGACTCGATGACCGCGTCCACGAACCGGCCGTGTCCCGCGGTCAGCCGGCGGGCGTCCCACGTCTCGGGGGCCATGTGCAGTGCGAGCAGGAACTTCATGGCGACTCCTCGGGGTCGGATCCCTTCACCCGGGGGTCGTAGCCGAGGCCGGCTCCTCGACGTCCGGGGCGTATATTCCGTAACGCGTACATAGCCGAGTACGTATGTTCGGGGTGTGACGGAGGCGCTCTGGACGGCACTGGTCGACCCGAACCGGCGAGCACTGCTCGACGTGCTGCGGCGGCAGGCGAGCGCGGTGGGTGAGCTGGTCGACGCGCTGGGCATGAGCCAGCCGATGGCGTCCAAGCACCTGCGGGTGCTGCGCGACGCCGGGCTGGTGCTCGTGCAGGTGCAGGCGCAGCGGCGGATCTACTCGATCAACGCCGCCCGGCTGGCCGAGCTCGACGCCTGGATCGCGCCCTACCGCCACCTGTGGAACGACCGGCTCGACGCACTGGGCGCGCATCTCGATGCCCACCCCGGTGCCCACCCCGACCCGAAGGAGACGTGATGGACCGCGGAACGTACCTCGAGCACGACGGGCGGCCTGCCGTGCGCTTCCAGCGCACCAACCCGCATCCGATCGAGCGGGTGTGGGCGGCCGTGACCGACCCGGGCGAGCCGTGCTCACCATGATCGACGTGCTGGGCAGCCGCGACGAGACGGCCCGCAACGCCGCCGGGTGGAGCGTCTGCCTCGCCGAGCTCGACAAGGTCGTGGCGGGCGCCGCAGCCGACGGACCGCATGCCGATACCGCCGCCTGGGAGCCGTTCTACGACGCCTACGTCGCCGACGGCGTGCCGTCGGGAGCGCCGGTCCCGGGCCGTCCCCAGCCCTGACGCCCAGCCCTGACGCCCAGTGCGGTGGGTCACAGCGTGCTGATCACGATCGCCCCGGCCGCCACCACCGCAGCCGCGACGGCGCGGCGCGCGCCCAGCCGCTCGCCGAGGAACAGCGCGCCGAGCAGCGCGCCCACGACGATGCTGGTCTCCCGCAGCGCCGCGACGGCGGCCAGCGCGCCGCTCGTCTGCGCCCACAGCACGAGCCCGTAGGCCACCAGTGCCACCGCGCCGCCGGTCAGCCCGAGCAGGGCGTGCTGGCGCAGCTGCCCCGGCAGCGCGCGGCCGCGCCGGGCCAGCGCGATCAGCGGTAGCACCGGGCCGTGCAGCAGGAAGATCCACGCGGCGTAGGTGAGTACCGGGGCTGTGGTGACGCCGATCCCGTCCACCACGGTGTAGGCGGCGATGAGCAGGCCCGTGCCGAACGCCGCAGCCAGCGCGGGCAGCTGCGCGCGGTGCACGCCGCCGAGCAGTACCAGCAGGATCAGGCCCGCCGAGACGACGAGCACGCCGATCAGCTGCGCCACCGGCAACGGCCTGCCGAGCACGACGACGGAGACCAGCGCGACGACCCACGGCGACGTCCCCCGCGCCAGCGGGTAGACCTGGCTGAACTCGCCGAGCCGGTAGCTCGTCAGCAGCATCAGCTGGTAGCCCGCCTCCAGTGCCGCCGAGACGAGGACGTACGGCCACGCCTGCGGGGGCGGCGGCCCGGTCACCAGCGCCGCGGTGCCGGCGATGGCCGTGACGGCGATGCCGATCAGGGTGAAGCCGACGAGGCGGTCGCCGATGCCGTGGGCGACCGCGTTCCACGCCGCATGCAGCACCGCGGCGGCCAGCGTGACGGCGACGACGCCGGCACCGAGCCCTGGCGCGAACACGGGTCAAGGGTTGATCGCGAGGAACAGGAACGCCGCCAGCAGCACCAGGTGGATGCCGCCCTGCAGGCGGGTGGCGCGGCCGGGAACCACCGTCAGGACGCTCACGACGATGGTCAGCGCGAACAGCACCAGCTGCGTGGACCCGAGCCCGAGCAGCAGCGGCTGTGGCAGCCAGATCGTGGCGATCGCGATGGCCGGGATCGTCAGCCCGATGCTCGCCATCGCCGAGCCATAGGCGAGGTTGAGGCTGATCTGCACGCGCTCGCGACGGGCGGCGCGCACCGCGGCGAGCGTCTCCGGGGCCAGCACGAGCAGAGCGATCACGACGCCGACGAACGAGGGCGGGAAGCCCACTGCCTGCACGCCTGCCTCGATCGCGGGCGACTCGATCTTGGCGAGGCCGACCACCGCGACGAGCGCCACGAGCAGCAGCCCGAGGCTCGTCCAGGTGGCGCGGGTCGACGGCGGCGGGGCGTGCTCCTCACCCTCGGCGGGCTCGGCGGGCTCGACGGCCGGGCCCGCCGCGGTGACGGGCAGGAAGAAGTCGCGGTGGCGCACGGTCTGGGTGAACACGAACATGCCGTAGAGCGCCAGCGAGGCGATGGCCGCGAACGTCAGCTGCCCTGCGGAGAACTCCGGTCCGGGGGTGCTGGCCGTGAACGTCGGCAGCACGAGGCAGGTGGTGGCCAGCGTCGCGACCGTGGCCAGCGCCGCTCCGGTGCCCTCGGCGTGGAACAGCGTCATCCCGTAGCGCAGCGCGCCCACCAGCAGTGAGATACCGACGATGCCGTTGGCGGTGATCATGACGGCGGCGAAGACGGTGTCGCGGGCCAGCGACGCCGTCTCCGGCCCGCCCGAGACCATCAGCGTGACGATCAGCGCCACCTCGATGACCGTGACCGCGACGGCGAGCACGAGCGACCCGAACGGCTCGCCGACCTTGTGCGCCACCACCTCCGCGTGGTGCACCGCGGCGAGCACGGCGGCGGCCAGCACCACCGCCACGAGTACGACCAGCACCACGCCGAGCTGGGCGGTCCAGGTGGCCGCGAGCACCACGAGGGCGAGCGGGGGTACGACGGTGGTCCAGGACAGCGACGGGGAGCGGGCCATGCCGTCCACCCTGGCAGAAGGCGTTGCGCCGACGCGGTGGCGTCAGCGGATCGGGGAGCGCTGCGGCCAAGGGTAGGCCGGCAGCGGTGCCGGACCGTGGTTGCGCGTGCCGCGCTCGAGCGCGGCCTGCAGCGGCCAGAGCCGCAGCGCGACGTTGCGCAGGCGCAGCGTCGTGAGGGTGCGGGGGATGCGCATGCCCGCTGCGGGTGCGATGCCGCGCTGCGCCGTGTGACCAGCGGTCGCGGCCGGGACTCGTAGGCGGCGAACGCGATCCGGTGGTCGCCGCCCGCCGCGGCGAGCTCGTCCGCGAGCAGGTAGGGGCCGACCATGCCGAGGCTGCTGCCCTGGCCCGTCAGGAAGGATCGTCGACGCGGCGCCGCGGAAGTTGTAGACGCCCGCGGTGGTACCCGGCGTGGAGTACAGCAGGGCCTCCCGCGCCCGGCCCATGCTCGAGTCCACAGTGGCCACGGCGACGTGCAGCCCGGGGTGGCGCACGAACGTCGACTCGGGCCCGGAGGCCAGCCGCCGAACCGGTACTCGACACTGTCGCCGACCGCCTCGTGCAGGATGCGCATCAGATCGCCGCGGGTCAGCTCCGCGTCCCGGCTCGCCCCGGCACGGCGCACGGCGCCCAGGTTCATCCCCGACACCCGCCGGCCCGCAGCATCCACGATGGACAGCCACTCGGTCTCGCCACTCGCTTCACGGATCCCGTCGAGCACGCCCATCCGCGCCGCGACGTCGATCGCCGGGCCGCGGACGTCGATGGGGTAGCCGCCTGCGCGCAGGTGCGCTATTCCGGGTTCCTGGCCGACCCCACGGTCTTCCGGCGCTTCAGCGGCGTGCTGATCAGGGCGACCGGGCTGGTGGCGGGCCCGCCCCCCGACCTCGCGGCGACGGTCCGCGCCAGCCAGGCCATCGCGGTGCTCGCCGACCCGATCGCCATGTACGCCGATGCGCCGCCGGAGCAGTTGTGCCGCGAGATCCTGCGCGGCGCCGACCTCCTGCTGGAGCCGCCCGGCTGACTGGTCAAGCGGGCTGGTGCTCAGGCGCTCGTCAGTCCCCGGCCGTTGCGACGGAGTGATCCCCCGCCAGCCCTGCCGTCCACTTCTCCTCGACGCGCCCGAACCGCCAGACCGCCAGCGCCACCAGCCAGGCGGCGACGAACAACGCGACGATCCCGTACCCGGCGTAGTCGAGCGGGATCGACGCGATGGCGGCCAGCGGTCCGGAGTCGATCCCGGCCTGGTCGGTGAGCACGCTGATCAGCTCGATCGTGCCGATGATCAGCGCTACGGCAACCGACAGCGCGGTGATCGTGATGTTGTAGAAGACCTTGCGCACCGGCTTGGCGAACGCCCATCCGTACGCGAAGTTCATGAACACGCCGTCGAGCGTGTCGAGCAGGCACATCCCGGCCGCGAACAGGACCGGCAGCACCAGCACGGCGTAGAACGGCAGGCTGAAGGCTGCGGCGCCGCCGGCCAGCACCAGCAGTCCGATCTCGGTCGCGGTGTCGAACCCGAGCCCGAACAGCAGCCCGACCGGGTAGATCTGCCACGGCCTGGTGATCGACTTCGTGAGCCCACCGAGGAAGCGGTTCAGGAAGCCGCGGCTGTTGAGGTGGTGCTCCAGCTCGGTCTCGTCGAAACTGCCGCGGCGCATCCGGCGGAACACGCCGATGATGTTGAGCAGTACCACCAGGTTCAGGATTCCCAGTATCCACAGGAACACCCCCGACACCGACGCGCCGATGATGCCGGTGATCGAGTGCAGTGCCGAGCCGTCGTCCTCGACCTGCCCGGCCAGCGCCCTGACGCCGAGACCGAGCAGGAAGGTGAGCCCGAACACGATCGTCGAGTGGCCGAGTGAGAACCAGAATCCGACCGACAGCGGCCGCCGTCCGCCGTCGGCCATCAGCTTGCGGGTGGTGTTGTCCACGGCGGCGATGTGGTCGGCGTCGAACGCGTGCCGCATGCCGAGCGTGTAGGCGAGCACGCCGACGCCGATGCCGTAGATGCCGGTGGCGCCCAGGTCGTAGTGCTGCGGGATCACGAACGCGATCAGCACGCCGAAGCCGATCACGTGCAGCAGGGCGATGAAGCCGAACATGCCGCCGAGTGACGTCCTGTCCTGGCGGGTGAGCGTGGTGGTGGGTGGAGCGTCGGATCTGGTCATGGTGGCCTCACGTGCGAACAGCTCGTACTCGACCGGGTGACGGTAACCCCGGATGAACCCTGCTTGCAGGTGCAAGTCCAGTGCAGGAGTGGATATCCGGTTTGTCCTGGGGGGTTCGTCCCGATCGCGTGATCCCGGCCTCGCCGGGATCGAGGGCCTATCCTCTTCTCGCCCCGCTTCCCCCGTGGCGCGTCCCGACCGAGCGATCCACGGGGAGAACCCATGTCCAATCGTCGTGAGCCCTGCCCGCGCTGCGGCCGCGAGCCCGGCCCGGACCTGGTGCTGGAGGGCTGGCGGCCGTGCCTGTGCGGTGGCCACCGCACGACGCGGTGCCGCGCCGACACCGGCGGCTGCGGCCACATCCACTACGAGCCGCCGCTGGTGGAGGGCAAGTGCGTGGCGCCGGGAGCGTGGTGAGTCCTACACGGCGCCGCCGTTGACGTCGGCCAGGAACGCCGCGATCACGCGCAGCTCGTCGGCGTCGCGGGTGTCGAGCACGGCCGCCAGGTGCTCGGCGTGCTCGCGGTAGTGCTCGCCGAGGCTCGCCATCGCCGCGGGCACGAGCACCACCAGCACCTTCCGTCGATCGCCGGCATCGCGCTCCCGGCGCGCGTAGCCGGCGCGTTCCAGGCGGTCGATCACCCCGGTGACGCTGCCGCTGGTGAGGCCCGTCAGCTCCGCGAGCCGTCCGGGCGTCAGCGGGCCGTGCTGGCCGAGCAGGCTCAGGAACTGGGAGTCGCTGGCGCCCAGGCCGATGCGCTGGGCGACGGCCTGGTTGTGCAGCACCACGCTGGCGATGAACCGCACGACCTCGGCGCCGACCCGTCCCCGCAACTCGTCCGCTTCCACGACCGCCCCCTTGACAATATCTCGTGATGCCAAGATATTTGGAGTACCAAGATAGTTGGCAGGACGAGTGATCGTACCGGGAGCGATGATGACCACGGCACTGGTGATCGGTGGTGGGGTGGCGGGCCCCGTTGCCGCGATGGCGTTGCGGCGGGCGGGGATCGAGGCGGCGGTGTACGAGGCCCATCCGGGTCCTGCCGATGACATCGGCTCGTTCCTGACGCTGCAGATCAACGGCATCGATGCGCTGCGGGCCGTCGATGCCTACGACGCCGTCGCCGGCGCGGGGTTCGCGACGCCGTCGATGCGGCTGCGCAGTGGAAGCGGCAAGCTGCTCGGCGAGGTGGGCACCGGGGCCCCGCGTCCCGACGGGACGGTGAGCGTGACGTTGCGCCGGTCCGACCTCTACGCGGGCCTGCGCGACGAGGCCGCCCGGCGCGGGGTCCGGGTCGAGACGGGCCGCCGGCTCGTCGATGCCA
This sequence comes from Pseudonocardia sp. GCM10023141, assembly GCF_042653605.1. Classification (NCBI taxonomy): domain Bacteria; kingdom Bacillati; phylum Actinomycetota; class Actinomycetes; order Pseudonocardiales; family Pseudonocardiaceae; genus Pseudonocardia; species Pseudonocardia sp. GCM10023141. The sequence goes on along the minus strand of NZ_JBHSIR010000035.1, from coordinate 359,342 downwards.
CCACCGCGGCCGCCGGGGTACGCGTCACCTTCGCCGACGGCTCCACCGCGGAGGCCGACATCCTGATCGGCGCCGACGGGCTCCATTCGCGCGTCCGCACGCTCATCGACCCGGGGGCCGCGCCTGCCCGCTACCTGCCGGTGCTGAACGTCGGGGGCTACGCGCCGCCGCAGCCGGACGTCACCGGATCCGGCGGGTACGAGATGGTGTTCGGCAAGCGGGCGTTCTTCGGCTACGCGGTGGCGCCGTCGGGGGAGATCTGGTGGTTCGCCAACCCGTCCCGCCGCGACGAGCCCGACCCCGGCGAGCTGGCCGCCATGACCACCGCGCAGTGGCGCTCGTGGCTCGCCGAGCTCTACGCCGACGACCGGTCGCCTGCCGCGGCGCTCGTCGCGTCGACGCCCGGCGAGCTCGTCGGGCGGGCCACCTACGACATGCCTCCGGTGCGGCACTGGCACCGGGACCGCATGGTGATCATCGGTGACGCGGCTCACGCGACGTCGCCCTCGTCGGGCCAGGGTGCGTCGCTGGCGATCGAGGACGCCGTGCAGCTGGCACGCTGCCTGCGCGACGTCCCCGGAACGGCAGCGGCGTTCGCCGCGTACGAGTCGCTGCGCCGCACGCGGGTGGAGAAGGTCGTGGCGGCCGGCAGGCGGACGAGCAACGCGAAGGCGGCGGGGCCGATCGGGAGGGCACTGCGGGACGCGGTGCTGCCGCTGGTGCTGCGCAGGGTGGGCAGCGGCCCGGGCTGGGTGCACGAGCACCACATCGACTGGGACGCGCCCGTCGTGCCGTCGCGCTCGTCGCCGGAAACGGGACATGTGACGCAACGCTGATGTAGTTGCAGGGCGAACTGAGGCTAGGCTCCCCTCATGAATCGACAGGGTGGCCGCGTACTCGCGGCGGTCGTCGCCGTGCTGGCCGTCGTGGTGGCGGGGTGTGGCGGCACGATCCAGGCCGACGCGGGGGCCGGCAATGCCGACGTCGCCACCGGCGGCAGGCTGTTCGCCACGGCCGATGCGGAGACGGCCAAGTTCGGTGCCGACGTCGGCCCCGGGGTCTTCCCGCGCACCATCACGCACTCCCGTGGCACCACGAAGGTCCCCGCGAAGCCCACCCGGGTGGTGGTGCTCGACGCCGGTGAGCTCGATGCCGTGCTCTCACTGGGCGTCACCCCGGTCGCCACCGCCACCACGAACGCGACCGTGCCCTCCTACCTGCCCGCGGCCAAGGGCATCCCCACGATCGGTGAGCAGAACTCGCTGAACCTGGAGGCGATCGCCGCGGCGAAGCCGGACCTGATCCTGGGCAGCAAGCTGCGCGCCGACCAGCTCTACGACAAGCTCTCCACCATCGCGCCCACCGTGTTCAGCATCCGGCCCGGGTTCCCGTGGAAGGAGGATTTCCTGCTCGTGGGCTCCGCGCTCGGCGAGGAGACCAAGGCCGTGCAGGTGCTCAACGACTACCAGACCGCGGCCAACGAGGTGAAGGCCGAGCTCACCGGCGCCCCGACGATCTCGCTGGTCCGCTTCATGCCGGGACGGCTCCGCCTCTACGGCAACCTGTCGTTCCTCGGGGTGATCCTCGAGGACGTGGGGCTCGCCCGACCGAAGATCCAGGACATCGACGAGCTCGCGACGGAGATCTCCACCGAACGCATCAACGAGGCCGACGCCGACTGGATCTTCTACGCCAGCTACGGCCCACCCGCAGGCACCGACCAGAACGCCGTGGTCAACGGCCAGCTCTGGGCCGGACTGTCGGCGGTGAAGGCCGGGCACGTGCAGGCCGTCAACGACGAGGTCTGGTTCCTGGGGCTGGGCCCGACGGGAGCGGGTCAGGTGCTGAAGGACCTGCAGGGGTACCTGGCGAAGCGGTAGCTTCCTGCAACGGCGCGCCGGGACCGGCGCTACACCCCCGGCGGCGTCGGGAAGCCACCCACCGCCTGCTCGAACGTGTGGGCCACCCGCAGCACCGTGGCGTCGTCGAACTGTCGCCCGATGATCATCATCCCGGTCGGCAGCCCGTCCACCAGCCCGGCGGGCACGCTGCAGGCCGGATGGCCGGTCACGTCCGTCACGCAGGTGTTGCCGATCATCTCCAGCGCCCTTGCGATGATCTCCTCGCGCGATGCGTCGGCCGCGGGCAGCAGGCTGGCCTGGATCGGTGTGGTCGGCATGACGAGCACGTCGTAGCGCGACAGCGCCTCGTCGTAGGCCGCCGCGAGCTCGACGGCGAGCGTGCGCGCCATCGCGTAGTGCGCGCCGTGGTGGGCGTCGATCATCGGGCGGCCGGCCAGCAGCACCATCTTGACGGTCTCGGAGAAGCGGCTGCCGTCGCGGCGCCACTGCGCGCCGTAGTGCGCGACGAGTTCCGGGTCGTACTGCCCCTTCCAGTTCATGCCGTAGCCGTTGGCGTCCACCATCTGCGCGACGACACCCTCGGTGCCGATCACGTCCCAGACCTTCGCGCCGTCGAGGTGCCAGGGGATCGAGACGTCCTCGCAGACCAGCCCGGCGCCGCGCAGCGTCTCGACGGCACTGCGCACGGCGTCGTCGACAGCGGCCGTGGAGTTGGGGCGGGCGAACCCCTCGGTCACCACGCCCACCCGCAGGCCCTGCGCGCCCTGTGCCAGCGCTGCCACGTAGTCGACGGGTGCCAGCGAGCGCGGCTGGCGGGGGTCGTGGCCGTCCGGTCCGGCGAGCACGCCGAGCATCAGTGCCGCGTCGGTGACGGTGCGGGTCATGGGACCGAGATGGTCGATCGTGGACTCGATCGGGAACGCGCCGGTGTAGGGCACCAGACCGTGGGTCGGCTTGTGCCCGACGATCCCGGTGAACGAAGCCGGCATCCGGATCGAGCCGCCCTGGTCACCGCCGGTCGCGAGATCGACGATGCCGGCCGCCACCAGTGCCGCGCTCCCCGAGGACGACCCACCCGTGCTGCGCGTCTCGTCCCAGGGGTTGCGCACCGAACCGGTGCGGGCGGTGTGCGAACCACCGGAGAAGCAGAGGTCCTCGCACACGGACTTGCCCGCGATCGTCGCGCCCGCGGCGAGCAGCCGGGAGACGATCGTGGCGTCGCGGCGCGGCACGAAGCCCTCGACCGTGGCGGAGCCGTTCATCAGCGGCACCCCCGCGACGGACGTGTTGTCCTTGACCGCCACGGTGCGCCCGGCCAGCGGCCCCTCACCGGAGCCGGTCACCTCACACGTCACGTACCAGGCGTTGAACGGGTTGTCGGCGGCGGTAGGACGCGTCCACTTGCGGTCCGGGGCAGTCGGGGCCGAGGCCGCGTAGAGCTCCTCGACGGCGTCCCAGGACGCGAGCAGCCCGTGGACGAACGGCGTGAACGACTCGATGTCGGCGCCGGAGAGGCCCAGCCCGTAGCGCTGCGCGACCTGGGAGAGGGTGTCGTGATCCGGCGGGATGATGGGCATGGGGATCCTCGCGATCGGCACCGGGAAACGGTGCTGGCGACAGTAGGGAGCCCCCGGAATTCACGTCAATGCGTGAGCGCACATCGGCGGAAATCAGTCCCCATGGTTCGCGCCCGACGTCAGCCGGTCCGGCTCTGCATCGTGGCGCCGGATGCCGACTCGGCCGCGGCCTGCACCTCGGCGAGCGAGCTCTGGAACAGCTCCTGCAACAGCTTGATCACGTCCTGCGCGGGGCCGGTGGCGTCCACCGAGTAGTACCGGAACCGGCCGGTACGGCGCTCCGCGATCAGGCCCGCGGTGCGCAGCACGCGCAGGTGGCTCGACACGGCGGTGCGGCCCACGCGCTGGATCGCGTCGGAGAGCTCACCCGCGCTGCACTCCTCGCGCTCGGCGAGCACACCGAGGATCTCCCGGCGGACCGGATCGGCCAGCGCGTCGAACGCGAGATCGGGGGCCGTCATCGGTCGCTCCTCCCGGATGAGTCAGTGCCCGTTGACACGTCCTGGTCAGCCTAACCGATCAGGATCGCTGCCCGGCCGTGCCCATCTCCTGCAGCCCGACGACCCGCAGCAGGTCCAGCGCCTGCGCGCCGCTGCTGCCGGGGGCCGCCGAGTAGACGATCAGCACCTGGTCGTCGTCCCGGACGTGCAGTACGTCGCAGTCGAGCTCGATCTCGCCGAGCTGGGGATGGTGGAGCACCTTCGTCTCGCCGTGCCGCTCGTCGAGCTCGCGAAGCTCCCAGATCCGCGCGAAGCGCTCGCTCCCCGCGCGCAGCTCGCGGATCAGCGCGGCCAGCGTGGGGTCGTCGGGATAGCGTCCCGAGGCCCGACGCAGGTCGCAGGCGAGTGCCCGGTCCAACCGTTCGCGCCGGCCGTCGTCGCCGCCGACCCGGGTGCCGCCGACCCGCGGGCTGCCGAGGAAGGCCTGGCGGGCCACATTGCGCTCGGCCAGCGGCACCGCCGACATGTCTCCCAGCAGGGCCGCCGCCATGGGGTTCCACGCCAGCACGTCGGTCTTGGCGTCGAGCAGCAGCGCGGGGGTGTCGGTGAAGCGGTCGAGCAGCCGCAGCACGCTGGGGCGCACGGCGGTGCGGATCCTGCCGGGCAGCGGCGGGCTGCCACCGGCGAGCCGGAACAGGTGGTCCCGCTCGGCGTCCGTGATCCGCAGCGCCCGGGCGAGCGCGCCGAGCACCGCGTCGGACGGATGCGGGCCGCGGCCCTGTTCCAGGCGCGTCAGGTAGTCGACCGACATGCCCGCGAGCCCGGCGACCTCCTCGCGGCGCAGCCCCGGGGTGCGGCGGCGCACCCCGGCCGGCACTCCGACGTCGGACGGCTGCAGCCGTTCTCGCCAGGTGCGCAGCACGGCGCCGAGCTCGGTGCGATCCACCCCTCCAGCATGCCCCTCGCGAGCCGGTTCAGCCTGGTATCGCCGGACCCCCGCTGCGCGCGGCGAGGCTGGTGACGGCGTGTCGGGTGATGCCCGACCGCACGGCGGTGTTGACGACGCAGAGCAACGGCATCACCACGATCAGCACCCAGAACAGCGCGTGCGGCCACTCCGAGAGCTCCACGAGCTCCCAGGTCTCCTTCACCGCGATCAGCGCGGCCCCGCCGGCGACGAAGAACCACCCGGTCGCCTTGTTGACGTAGGAGAACAGGCCGTCGAGCTGATCGGGGTTCAGCGACTGCATCACGGCCGTCCGGAACTGGCGCCGCCGCCGTCGCCGCAGCCAGTAGCCGACCGGCGGGACCAGCCACCACCACGGCGAGACGCGCGGGTAGCGATCCTGCAACGTCGCGGACGCGGCCTCGATCTGGTCGGTCTGGATGTCCTCCTCCCGCAGCTCCAGCGAGGCCTGGAAGATCGGCCCGGCGACCAGCAGCCAGGCCCCGAGAAAGCCGCACCAGGCGATCACGTGCTCCATCCGCGGGACGGTAGCAACAGGAACGGCGCACCCTGGTCGTCAGTGCACGCGGCGCTGGTGCCGTGGCGGGTGCCGGCCGGATCGGTCGCGGTCCCCCCGGCCACCCGCACCGCCGCGACGGCCGCTTCGAGGTCGGGGACGGTGAAGGTGGGCAGCACCGAGGGCTCGTCGTGGCCGCCGGCGAGCCCGGTCATCGGCCGGGTGTGGCCGCCCGCGGCCACCTCCATGTGCCAGTAGCCGGGGTCGGCGCCGGGGACGAACCGCCAGCCGAGCACCGTGCCGTAGAAGGCCCTCGCCCGGGTGGCGTCGGGCACGCGGAGCTCGGCGTAGTCGAGCTCGACGGCGCCGGGGACGATCTCGGCCGCGTCGCCCCCTGCGGTCATCGATGCGGCGGGCGCGGAGTACATCGCGAACTGCAGGCCCTGGTCGTCGACGCAGCCGGCGACCCGCCCGAACTCCTCGGTGACCGGATCCTCGGCCGTGCCCCCCGCGGCACGCACCAGCACGACGGCGACATCGACGTCCGGCACGGCGAAGCACGGGAAGAGCGACGGCTGCTGCTGCCCGCCGAACATGCCGAGGTGCGTGCGCAACCCGGTCACCCGACGGCCCTGCGGGTGGCCCGCGCTCTCGACCGTCCAGCCGAACACCGAGTGGTAGAACCGCTCGGCCACGACGACATCGGGGCGCCACAGCGACGCGTAGCCGATGTCGCCTGCCCGGCTGGTCGCCGGTTCCCGCGCGATCATCCAGCGATGCCCGGACGGGTCGAGCACGGAGCCGCCGCGACCGTCGGGCGAGTCGGTGACGGGCCGGTCGAGCACCGCGCCTGCCGCGACGGCGCGCGCGACCACGGCGTCCGGGTCGCTCACCTCCAGCCGCAGCGACTGCGACGGCCCGCCCCGCCCGACCGGAGCCACGAGCCCGATCTCCGGGTACTCGTCGGCCAGCATCAGCACGCTGTCACCGAGCGTGACCTCGACGTGCCCGACCCGCCCGTCGGGCATCACGATCGGCTCGCCGCGCCGGGTCGCGCCGAACACCTCGACGTAGAACGCGACGGCCGCGCGGGCGTCGGTGACGGCGAGGTAGGGCGTCAGGGCGTGCAGCCGGACCGGAGCGAGCGTCGTGGGTCGGTCGGTCGTGGTCGTCATGGCGGGCTCCTGGGGGTCGAGCAGCGCGCGTTCGATGCGGCTGCGCAGTGCTGCGGCGAAGGCGGGATCGGGATCGACGGGCCGGACGGGCGCGCGTAGTGCGTCGAACGGATCGGTCATCGCCCGCCTCCCTCGATGCTCGGGTAGCTGTGGCGGAACGCGGTGCGGGCCCTGGTCAGCAGAGCCTCGGTGGCGGCGACGGTGCGGCCGAGGAGCCGGGCCACCTCGGCCACGGAGAGCCCGTCGAGGTAGCGCAGCGTCAGCGCCGCGCGATGGTGGGCCGCCTGAGCCGCGAGCACCTCCTGGGTCAGGAGCGCGTCGAGGCGCTCGTCCCACGGATCGTCGGGCGGATCGGGCTCGGCGGCGACGGCGTGCAACCCGCGCGCCTCCCGGTCTGCGGCGCGCCAGTGGTCCACGAGCTTGTGGCGCGCGATGCCGATGAGCCAGCCCGTGGTGGGTGTCGGCGGCGGTTGCCGCCGGCAGGCCGAGACGGCCGCGAGGAACGTCTCCGCCGTCAGGTCCTCGGCGACGGCTCGGCCGCCGCAGCGCGCCAGCAGGTAGCCGTAGACCTGCGGCAGCGCCGCGTCGTAGACCTCGAGCAGCGCCGCGCCCGATTCGGGACGCACCTTCTCGCTGCCGGTCATGCCCCCTCATCGGTCCGGCGGGGCCGCCTCCGACGGTGCTTCACCCGATCGTTGCAACGGGGGCGTCAGTGCTCGCCCAGGAACTCCGTGAACACCGCCAGCCACCTGCCGGCGGCGTCCAGGTGCGGCCCGTGCCCGGAGCCGTCGAACATCTCGGTGCGCACCGAGCCGCCCGCGGCGCTGTAGCGGGCCAGCACGTCCCGCGTCTGGCTCACCATCTGCTGCGGCGGGTAGGTGTCGGTGCCCGGCCAGCCCGGCACCGCACCGGCCGCACCCAGCGTGCCGAACTCGAGCGCGGAGCCGTCGGCCACCACCAGGTCCGCGACACCGTGCGTCCAGAGCACGGGCGGTTTCGGGTCGACGTCGACGATGCCCGACCAGTTGCAGTACTTCGGCGACAGCGCGTTGAGCACGCCGCGGACGCCGGGCGCGATCCCCGGCCAGTTCTCCGACGGCGTGCTGTCGCCGGGGTAGTGGTCGGCGCCGGTCGCGGTCAGCAGGATCTCCGCGACGAGCAGGTCCTCGCGCTCGGGTGGCTCGCGGTGGGTCGGGGCGAAGTAGAAGGCGTTCATGACGTTGCGGATCGAGAACGGGCTCTCGCCGGACGCGTCGCCGTCGACGAGCCGCTGCACGAGCTCCGGGTTGGCGCTGCCGCCGCCGGTGCCGGCGTGGTCGGGCGTGCACGGGGTGCCGTCGGGGTGCGTTCCGCCGTAGCCGTAGGGCGAGACGGTGCCGATGAACGTCAGCGACGCGACCGGCCGGTCCATCGCGTACCGCGCGATCGCCGCCCCGGCCGTCGACCAGCCGACCAGGTTCGGTGGTGCAGTCACGTCCAGCGCGGTGAGCAGCGCGAACAGGTCGTCGGCCCAGTCGGCGAGCCCGCGGGTGGCGTCGATCGGAGCCTGCTCGGTGCGACCGAACCCCCGCATGTCCGGCGCGATCACGCGGTAGCCGGCCGGCATCCCGGGCATCAGGTGCTCGTAGAACCGGGCTGTCGAGAGGTTGCCGTGGATCATGACCACCGGCGTGCCGTCGGCGGGACCGGACTCGAGGTAGTGCATGCGGATCCGGTCGGTGTCGACGGTCGCGGACCGGACGCCGGGCAGCAGAGTCATGGCGCGGATGCTCGTTGCCGCGCCGCCCGGTGGTCAAGGGCCGTGCGGGGTATGCCGGGATGTATCAGGAGCGCGGCCCGGCGCCTCCAGGTTCACGTGCGAGCCGACCACAGCGAAGATGCGATCCCCACCCGTTTCGGATGTCCCCCGATGTGCCCGGCGACGGCGTCGGCGCCATCTCCGACGCTGTTCCGGGCGTGGGTGCATGCCACCGTCATCGAGATCGGGGCGGCCGGTGCCCGCCTCGCCACGTCCGCGGGTCTGGGCCTGGAGCCGGGGCTGGTCCTGTCGTTCACCGTCACGCTGCCGTTCACGGGCGCGCACGAGGTGGCGGCCACGGTCGAACGCATGGTGGCGGCGCCGCGCGGTATCAACGTCGTCGACGTGCGATGGGCGCCACCGCCGCGCGCCTTCCTGCTCGCGATCGCCGTGTACCTGCTGCTCACCGATCGGGCGCTGACGCCGGTGCGGCTGCGCGCCGCCGGGCTGCCGGTGCGCCCGGTCGAGCGGGCGCTGACCTACGGCCGGGCCGAGCTCGACGAGCTGGGCGCGATCCACGACCTGCGCCTGCGCGCGCATCAGCACGAGGGCAGGCTCGACGGGCTGCGGGCCGCCGATCTGGCGTCGCCGTTCGACGCGTACTCCTGCCATCTCGTGTGCCGCCACGGCACGCGCATCGTCGGCTACGCGCGGCTGATCGAGGTCGACGGCGACCCGGCGCGCAGCCAGTACGTCGCGTGGGGCGGTCACGAGGTACCGCCGTGGATGTGGCGCGCGGGCTTCGTCGAGGGCGGTGCCGGCGCGGTCGACCCGGACTTCCAGCGGGCGGGGCTGTTCCTGCCGCTGCTGCAGCACCTCGTGCGCGTGGCCGTGGAGTCCGGGCACCGGTACGTGCTGGGCGGCTGCGAGGACGACCTGCTGGAGATGTACGTGGAGTGCGGCTACCAGCTGCTGGAGACCCGGCAGGTGGAGCCACGGCCGGGTTGGTCGTTCCGCTCGCACCTGATCCACCTCGACATCGACGCACTGGTCGCGGGGAAGCTGGCCGGTCGGGATGTCGAGGCGATGGCGGAAGCGGCCCGCTTCGCGCTCCGGCGGCTCGCCGCCGCCTGAGCGGTGCGATCGTCAGCCGGTGATCGTCAGCACGTCGTCGACGGACCTGCGCAGCGAGCGCGCGACGGGACCGGTCGCTGTGCCCAGCCGCAGCGCCAGCAGCATCGTGGCGTCGGGTGGCAGGTCCGCGGCGGCGCGCAGCTGCCGGTCGGCCTCGGCGACGATCGTGCGGGACCAGCCGTCCAGCGCCGTGGTGGCCTCCGGGAGGTGCTGGGTGAGGAACGGGCCGCCGTAGGGGTGTACGCCGATGCCGAGCCCGGTGGCGGCGAGCCACAGGCGCAGCAGTCCGCGGCCGGCGTCGACCATGGCGGCGCGGTCGGTGCCCGCGGTGCACAGCACGAGTGCCGCGCCCGCGCTGCGGAAGGCGGTGCGGGTGGCGTCGCCGAGCGCGTGTCCCCGGTCGATCCGGCGCAGCTGCGCCATGGCGGGGGCCGAGCGCAGCACCTCCATGGCGGCGAGATCGTCGGGGGCGAGCGCGAGTGCGGCGAGGTCGAGCCCGTCGCGGGTGGCCAGCGCCTCGGCGGTGGACCAGCGGATCTCGGAGACCAGCTCGCGGTGCAGCTCAGGGGTGAGGAACCGCGCCCGGTCGAGGTCGGCGAGCGCGTCGCCGAGGCCGGTGAGCGCGGCCGGGTCCGCCACGATCGTCACGTCGAGCGGGGTGCCGGCGGTGGCCAGCGCGCCGAGCGCAGCGGGGTGCAACGGCGCCGACGGTGGCGCGCTGCGCCGGCAGCAGCGCCGGGCGAGCAGGTCCAGGTCGGGGCTCGCCGCGGCGGGCCGTGGTGTGCGCCGCAGCGCCAGCCGCCAGGCCGCCCCGGTGGGTGCCGCCACCGGCTCGGTGGCGAAACCGAGCGCGTGCGCGCCGATGAGCGCGGCCGCGAGCGCCGCACCCAGTGCCAGCGCCGAGGCGCGGCCGTCCACGTCGAGCAGCGATGCCCGGGACGCGTCGATGTGGGCGTCGAGCACGCCACCGCTCGCGGTGAACCGCCACGGCTGGGCGTTGCCGCCCGACGGCGCGAGCGTGGCGCACGTGACGACGAACCGCAGCTCGGCCGGGGTGGGGCGGTCGCCGGATCCGGGCTCGGGCAGCACCAGCTCCGGGGGCTCGACGCTGACCGGCTGTGCCGTGAACGGGCGCGGCGGCCGCTGCGGGCGCTGCGACCCGTCGCGGACGAGCGCGTCGAGGTCGGCCTCGAAACGACCCGACACCGTGAGGTCGCCCAGCGCGATCCGACGCACGGCGTTGGCGGCCATCGCGCCGCCGAGCACCACGTCGGAGGCGAGCTGGGGCCACGTCGAGAGCGACTGCCGCACCTCCACGAGCGAGGCGGCCGTGCGCGGCTCGAGCCGGTCCGCGTCGAGGATCCGCAGCACGTAGGGCACCTTCTGGCGGGTCGTCAGGCCGCGCAGGTCCGCCGCCGTGACGCCGTCGAGCGCGCCGTGGAACGCGGGCCGATCGGGCTCGCGATCGAACCGTTCGACATCGAGCAGGCCGCGGTCGCTGGTGACCATGACGACGGGCAGCCCGACCGCCCGCGCCCGCTCGCGCAGCAGCAGCTTGATCTCCAGGTCGTCGCACTCGTCGAGCAGCACGTCGGCGCCGTCGAGGAAGGCGTCGACGCGGTCGGGCCGGACGCCGTCGAGGTGCACGCGGACCGCGATGTAGGGGTCCAGCTCGGCGATCTCGCGCGCGGCCAGCACGGCCTTGTTGACACCGATGTCGGCGATGCCGCCCGCGACACGGTTGAGGTTGGACAGCGCCAGCTCGTCGAAGTCGGCGAGCCGGATCTCGCCGCCGATGCCCTCCCGGACGAGCGTCTGCGCCACGGCGCGGCCGACCGACAGCCCGGCCACCGCGATCCGCAGTCCCAGCAGCACATCCTGCTCGGCAGTGGTGATCTTGTGCCGGTTGCGGTCCAGCCGCAGCTCGCGGTGCAGCGCCGCGGGCAGCACGTGCACCAACCGGCGCGACCACGGGTAGTGCACCCAGATACCGAACAGCTCGCGCGGCGTGCCGGCCAGCAGCGCGGCGATGTGCTCGGCGACGTCGGTGGTGTCGAGGACGCGACCGGGGACCCTGCTGCGCACGAGTTCCTCGAGCTGGACCCCGATCGAGTCGATCACCTCGAGTTGCGGGTCGACGGCAAGCCCGCGCAGCACCACCCGGTCGTCGGCGACGGCGCCGTCCAGGACGGTGGGCGCGTGCGCCGTACCGGTGTGGCGGGCGTTCCGCAGGAGGGCGATCAAGCCGCCGGGCACGGGGCCGGGTGCGGGTTGCGCGGTCATCACCGCTGCTCGTCGCCCGGCAGCGGCGTCGCCAGCACGACGTCGGCGAGCCGGGGGAGCAGCGCGTCCGCGGCGAACCGCAGCCCGAGGTCGGCGAAGGCGCCGAGCTCGCGCTGGACCAGCTCGCCCAGCTCGCCGGGATAGACCCGGCGGGCCCGCAGCGCCGCGGTGCGCAGCCGGGTGCGCTCGCGCTGGTCGATCGGGCAGGCGCTGCCGGTGATCGCGGGCGGGGCGTCGAACACGTGGATGGTCATCGGGCACCTCCTCGGGGTGTCCGATCAGTCTCGGGTCGTACGGGCGGGTGGGGCACGCGTAGTCGGCTACCCGGATGTGGTGCGAGCGGCTCAGCCCACCGCAGGTACCGCGGCCCGGGAGGGTGAGCGCGGCCGGCACCCCCACCACCACGACCGCCGCCCCGATCCGCACGGCCGGCACGAGACCGTCCACATAGGCCGGACCGGACGTGTAGCTGCCGTACGCGCTGAAGACGGCGGTGAGCACGGCGACGCCGAGCGCGACACCGATCTCGCGCAGCGTGCTGTTGGTGCCCGACGCCCTGCCGTGATCGACGGATGCGACCTCCGCGAAGGCGACGGTGGCCACGGGCGCACCGTCGAGCTGATTCGTTGCGTTGTGAAGTAGTGGGGTCGATACTCCGACGATGGCTCTGATCACGACCTCCGGTGTCCACCACGTCCGGCTCACCGTCACCGACCTCGCCCGGTCCCGGGCGTTCTACGGGGACGTGCTCGGTTTCGCCCTCGCCGCGGAGTCTCCCGGAGACCCGAGCGACCCCGCGGTGCGCGAGGATCCCGCCCAGCTCTACGGCGGGGTCGTGTTCGAGACCAACGGGATGCTGTTCGGGCTGCGTCCCGTCGCGCCCGGCGACGACCGGTTCGTCAGCGAGCGGGTCGGGCTCGACCACCTGAGCTTCACCGTCGACTCCCGCGACGCGCTCGTGGCGGCCCGCGACGCGCTGGAGGAGCACGGCGTTCCGCACGGCGAGGTGATCGAGCTGGCCGCCTTCGGCATCGCGATCCTGTCCTTCAGTGATCCTGACGGCGTGCACCTGGAGCTCACCGCCGCGTTGTAGCGGCCCCGGCGGTTCGTTCCGGTCATCCGCCGTCGATACAGGTAGCGCGCTACTCGTGATCCGGGCGACGACCAGGTCCACCGTGTCGGTGAACAGGGTCGGTCGGTTGAGGAGAGATCATGAGAACTGCCTATCGAGTACTGGCGTACCTCGTGGCGGTCGAGGTCGTCATCCAGGCGGCCGCCATCGCCTACGCGTTCTTCGGAGAGTCCAAGTTCATCAGCGACGGCGGCGTGATCAACAAGGCCGTCATCGAGAGCCAGTCGGCGGAGTTCGACGGTGTGCTCGGGTTCGCGGTGCACGGCATCAACGGCCAGCTGATCACGCCGCTCATCGTGGTGCTGCTGCTGGTCGTGTCCTTCTTCGCGAAGGTGCGGGGCGGCGTCAGGTGGGCAGCCGTGGTGGTGGTGCTCGTCGCGCTGCAGGTGGTGCTGGGGATCTTCGGCGGCGACATCCCGTTCCTCGGGCTCCTGCACGGTCTGAACGCGCTGGCCGTGTTCACCTGCGCGATCATCGCCGCCCGGCACGCCTCGGCACGTGTCGAGGCCCCGGTGACCACGGGCGCCACGTCCATAGCCTGATGATCGCCCCGGCCGCGGTCGCGGTGCCGCCGGCGCGCCGTCGCAGGCGGCTCGCGGTCGCGGTCGCGGCCACCCTCGTCGTGCTGGCCCCGCTCGGCTGGTTCTGGCAGCAGAGCCTCCTGCCGCGCAGCTACTCCGTGATGGACATGGGCTACCTCGACCACGGCGGCGGCCCCGCGGCCGCGATGACGGGCCACGGCATGGCCCCGATGCCGATGCCGATGCCGACGCGCAGCGTCACCGACCTCACCGCCGCCCCCGGCGTGCCGGACGTCGATCTCACCCTGACCGCCCGCGCGGGGCCGATCGACCTCGGCAACGGCCGGACGGTCGACGGTTACACGCTCAACGGCACGTCGCCGGGCCCGGTGATCCGGGCGCAGCAGGGCGATCTCGTGCACGTCCGGCTGCGCAACGAGTCGGTGCCCGGCGGCATCACGCTGCACTGGCACGGCGTCGACGTGCCCAACGCCGACGACGGCGTCGCCGGGGTCACCCAGGACGCGGTGCCCGTCGGCGGCGAGTTCGACTACCGGTTCGTCGCGGCGCAGGCCGGCACGTTCTGGTACCACTCGCACCAGCTCGCCCACGAACAGGTCCAACGTGGACTGCTGGGGGCGCTCGTGATCACCCCGCGTGGCGGCACGGGGGCCGGGGCCGACGCGCTCCTGCTCAGCCACGTCTACGCCGGCACCGCCACGATCAACGGACGCCCCGGCGCCGTCGCGTTCCCGGCGGCGCCCGGCACGCGGGTGCGGGTGCGGGTGATCGACACCGACAACGGCGCGACACCGGTGTGGGTCAGCGGCGCCGCGTTCCGGGTGGTCGCCGTGGACGGCGCGGAGATCGGCGGCGCGACGCCCGTCCAGGACACCGCGGTACTGGTGACCGCGGGCGGCCGCGCCGATCTCGAGATCGACATGCCCGCCGACGGTGCGGGCGTGCGGGTGGAGATCGGCGGCGCGGCACTCGTGCTGGGCTCCGGCCCCGTGCGCGCGCTGCCCCGCCCACCGCGGACCCTCGACATGCTGACCTACGGGGCCCCGGCGGCACTGCCGTTCGACCCGGCCACCGCGCAACGGCGCTTCGACTACGTGATCGGACGCGGCCCGGGCTTCCTCGACGGGCTGCCCGGTCTCTGGTGGACGGTCAACGGGCACCTCTTCCCGGACGTCCCGATGTTCGTGGTGGCCGCAGGCGACCTGGTCGTCATGCACATCGCGAACGACAGCGGCGAGGCGCATCCGATGCACCTGCACGGCCATCACGCGGTGGTGCTCGCCCGCGACGGGGTGCGCGCCACCGGCGCGCCGTGGTGGGTCGACTCGCTCGACGTCGAGAACGGCCGGTCCTACGACGTCGCGTTCGTGGCCGACAACCCGGGGATCTGGATGGACCACTGCCACAACCTGCCCCACGCCGCGGACGGTCTGGTCGCACTCCTGATGTACGAGGGCATCACCACGCCGTTCCGCGTGGGCGGGGGATCGGCCAACGCGCCGGAATGATGGCCCGACATCGCGCCTGGAGCTTGACCTGGAGCGCGCTCCAGGGTGCAGCCTCGACGGCATGCAACACAGCACAGAACACGATGCGGACAGGGTGACGGTCGGCCCGTGGCAGGTCCCGGCGCTCGGTGTCGGGACGTGGGCGCTGGGCGGGGACTGGGACTTCGACGGCAGACCCGCCGGTTGGGGCCAGGTCGACGACGACGCGTCGATCGCGGCACTGCGAGCCGCCCACGACGGTGGCGTGCGCTACGTCGACACCGCCGACGTCTACGGCTGCGGCCACGCCGAGCGCGTGGTGGGCCGGGCGATCGCGCCGTTCCGCGACGAGGTCGTGCTGGCGACGAAGGTGGGCCTCGTCTTCGACGAGGACACCCGCACCGGTGCAGGCACCGACCTCTCGGCCGAGTACATCCGGCGGGCCTGCGACGCCAGCCTGCGCCGGCTGGGCGTCGATCACATCGACCTCTACCAGATCCACCCCGGTGGCACGTCGGCCGCGGACGCGCAGGCCGCGGTGGCGGCGTTCGAGGACCTCGTGGCGGAGGGCAAGATCCGCGCCTACGGCAGCAGCGCCACCGAAGCCGTCTCCATCGACGCTGTTGCGGCCGGCGGGCACGGCGTCGCGGTGCAGCAGGAGCTCAACGTCTTCGGCGCCGACGAGGCTGCGCTCGAAGCGTGCGGCCGTCTGGGGCTGGCGGTACTGGCCCGCAGTCCGCTCGCGATGGGCCTGCTGTCCGGTCGCTACCGCACACCGGACCAGCTGCCGGCAGGTGACGTCCGGCGCAACACGCCGTGGTGGACGTTCTTCGACGCCGAGCACATGCCGGAGTGGCTCGCCCGGATCGACGCGGTGCGCGACCTGCTGACCGCAGGCGGGCGCACGTTGGTGCAGGGATCGCTCGCCTACGTCTGGGGACGCTCGCCGGGTGCCGTCGCGTTGCCCGGCGTCCGCACCGCCGCGCAGGCGAAGGAGCAGGCCGGGGCGCTGGAGTTCGGCCCGCTGACCGCAGCGGCCGTTGCTGACATCGACGCGGTACTCGGGCCACGATCGTCGGCATGAACATCGCCGAGGCCGCGCGGCAGACCGAGCTGAGCATCGACACCATCCGCTACTACGACAAGCTCGGGATCCTCGGCGAGCTGTCGCGCACACCCGGCGGTGCGCGCACGTTCACCGAGGGCGACCTGGGCTGGCTGCGGATCCTGCGGTGCCTGCGCGACACCGGCATGTCGATGGCCGACCTGCGGCGGTTCGTCGCGGTCGACGGCGACCGCGACCCCGGCCGCAGGCGCGAGCTGCTGGAAGCCCACCGGCGCGACGTGCTGGAGCGGATGGAGCGCACCCGCCGGGAGCTGCGGGTGATCGACGGGAAGATCGCGGCCTACCGCGACCTCGAGGAGCGCGGCGTGGAGCCGGTGGCCACGACCATCAGGTGAGCTCCACCCACATGTCGGGCCCGGGGTCGTGGATGCGGCGGGTGCGTCCCGGCGGCACGGCGTCCTCGTGGACGTCGGTGGTGTAGAAGCGCACCTCGTGCCCGTCGGGGTCGTGCGCCATCGGCAGGACCCAGCCGACGGTCGTGCGGTGGACGCCGCCGTGCTCCACGCCGTGCTCGGTGAGCCGGGCGGCGAGAGCGGTGATCGTCTGCTCGCCGGGCACGCCGATGGAGAAGTAGTCGAAGCCGGCCGCCGCGGCGGCCCGGTCCGGGTTGCGGCGCAGGGCCAGCTCCGGACCGCCCGCCGGATGCTCCAGCGATACGCCGGCGACCACACCGGACTCCACGAACTCGATGATCTTGCGATAGCCGAGTACCCGTTCGTACCACTCCACGGAGCGGTCCAGGTCGCGCACGGGCAGCTTGAGGTGGTGGACGCCGTCGAGCACCGGGACGTTGTCGGTCATGGGGATGAGCCTCCGCTCGGGGTCGTTGCCGGTCACGGGTAATCGCCTACCTGATTCGCGCCGACGAGCGCGACGAGCTCGGTGCGGGTGCCGGCGTGCAGCTTGCCACCGGCCCGGTAGAGATGACCCTCGACCGTGCGGACCGACACCACGAGCCGGGCCGCGATGTCCTTGTTGGACATACCGCTCGCCGCGAGCATCACGACCTCGTGCTCGCGGCGGGTGAGGGGGAGCGGGCGCGCCGCGGCGCGCAACGCCGGTGTCAACGCGCCGCCGCACGTCCTGGAGAGCTCGGCCGCGCGCGCCGCCGAGGCGATGGCGGCCTGCCGCGCATCACGGTGGCCGTGCGCGAGCGCAGCCTGCGCCGCGGCGTCGGCGGCGAGCAGCAGGGCGCCGTCGCGCTGCAGGCACTGTGACACCGCATCGAGGCCCGCACCGTCGTGCGCGGCCAGCGCCGTGACGTGGGCGACCGCCGGTCCCGCCTGGTCGGCGAGCTCGGCGAGCCGTGGGGCGGCGGCAACGTCACCGAACCGCACCGCGGTGTGCAGCGCGCCCACCTCGGTCTCCCCGTCGCCGCTCACCCGCGCGGCGGCGGCAGCGCGGTGCGCGTGCCGCACCGCCTCACTCACCGATCCGGTCGCGGCGGCGGCCCAGGCCAGTGCCAGCAGCCCGGCGGGGTCGCCCTGCGCGGCGCCGGCTGCCTCGGTGGCACCGGTGGCGTCGCCCAGCATCCCCAGCGCGCAGGCCAGCTCGGCCGCGGCCGTCGTCGCGGACGTGCCGTCGGCGGCGGGCCCGTGGAGCGTCAGCACCGCACGGGCGTCCCGGAGCAGGCGTGCGGCCGCGCGCACCTGCCCCTGGCGCAGTGCAGCCCTCCCGTGCTCGATGTCCCGGCGAGCCGTGTCGGTCGGGTGCGCGGCGTCCCCGGTGCCCGCACGCCCGACGGTCGCGAGGGCCGTGCGCATCCGCATCCGGTGTGCGGCCCCGGCGCGCGCGGTCAGCAGGACGCCGTAGAGGGGTAGTGCCAGCCGCACCGCAGGGCGGGCCGCGTCGTCGACGGCGAGCAACCCGCACCCGTCCGCCGCCTCGACGGCGTCCGGGCCCGCCAGCTCCTCGAGCACCCCCAGCTCGAGCGGGCCGGCCGTGGCGATCAGCGCCGCCGCCCGTTGCGCTGCCGCGGGCACCGCGCCGACGTGGGCATCGATCAGGTCACCCAACCGCGGGGTGAGGACCGGGCGTCCCGACCACAGCCAGACCCCCGCCGTGCACCGCAGCCGCCCGTCCGCGACCTCGTCGGCGACGAGTTGCCGCAGCAGCACGAGATCTCCTCCGGTCAGCTCCCACAGCGACGTCGACGCCCGCCGCTCCACCTGGCCGTCGAGCGCGGCCTCCACGAGGTCCCGGACGTCCGTGGCGTCGGGCGCGGGGAGATCGACGCGCTGCAGGTGGCCGTCCTTCCACAGCGCGGTGACGGCGTCGGGCGCCGGCACACCCGAGCGCACGGTCGCGAGCACCGCGACCCCGCAGCGGAGCGCGAGGTGGTGCAGCAGCGCGGCCGAGGCGTCGTCGAGCAGGTGCGCGTCGTCCACGGCCAGCACGGTCGTGCCGCGGGCCCGCAACGTCACGGCCATCCGCTGCAGGCGCGCGCCGTCGGGCACGGTGGCGGGAGCGAGCTGCGGGAGCAGCGGCGCGAACGCGCCCAGCGGCACCCGGGCCGCCGCTGCCGTTCCGGTGACCCAGCACGTCGCCGGGTCGTGCCCGGAAGCCGAGATCGCCGCCATGGCGAGCCGGCTGCGGCCCGACCCGGCAGGTCCCGCGAGCACGGCGCCTGCCGGCCGGGCGCGGCGACCCAGCGCCGCGAGCACGGCGGCGAGCTCGGTATCGCGGGCGACGAGCGGCCACGCGGGCAGTGGGGAATCGGTCGGGGGATGGGGCAGCGGCCGGATGGCCTGCGTCATCGGAAGCTCCTCTCGTCGCGGTGAGCGGCTCGCTGCGGGCGGGGCGAACACGAGGAAGAGCCGGGACGGCGGACGTCTGATGCATCCGTTCGGGTGAAGGGTGGGATCAGGAGCTGTGATCGGTTGCTCTCCCCTCCATGAAGCGTGATCCGGCACAATGCGGGCCTCAGACGAACGGAGGTCGGGCGTGGCCGAGGACACCGGTCTGTTGCTGGCCGCCGCCGGTGCTGGCGACCAGGCATCCTGGGACGAGCTCGTCACGCGGCACAACGGCCTGCTCTGGGGGATCGCGCGCGGCTACCGGCTCGGCGTCGCCGACACCGGTGACGCCGTGCAGACCACCTGGTTGCGGCTCGTGGAGAACCTCGACCGCATCCAGGATCCGGAACGGCTGGCGGGATGGCTCGCCACCACCGTGCGCCGGGAGTGCCTGCGGGTGCTGCGCCGCACCGGCCGCGAGCGTCCCGGTCCGGATCTCGACGAGATCGGCGACCTTCCCGACCACGCCGACCCGCTCGACGCCGGCCTGCTCGCCGACGAGCGCGACGCCGCACTGTGGCGGGCGCTGGCCGCGATCTCGGCGCGCTGCCAGCAACTGCTGCGGGTACTCATGTCCTCCCCACCACCGGCCTACGCCGAGGTCGCCGTCGCACTGGACATGCCGATCGGCAGCATCGGTCCCAGCCGCCAGCGCTGCCTCGACCAACTGCGCCGCATCGTGAGCACCGACGACCTGCTCGGCTCCCCGGCCGGTGACCCCCGATGAACCCCGAGCACGAGACCGACGACGACCTCATCGAACGCCTACGCCGCATCGCGGCGGAGGTGGACGCGCCGCCCCCGGACGTCCTCGTCGCGGCGCGGGCCGCGTTGGCGACCCGGCGCCTGGACGAGGAGCTGGCAGAGCTCGTCATGGACTCCGAGTCGGCCGGGGCCGGGCAGGTCCGGGCCGGGGCCGACACCGTGCGGCTGCTGTCGTTCGAGTCGCCTGCCGTCTCGGTGGAACTGCAGGTGCAGGTGACGGCCACCGGGCGGGCGGTGCGCGGCCTCGTCGCCGGGGCCGTCGGCGAGGTGGTGCTGGAGGGGCCGGGGCAGCAGCTCACCGCCGAGCTGGACGAGGACGGGTGGTTCGCCCTGCCGGCAGCACCCGCGGGCACGGTGCGGCTGCGGCTGCGCACCCCGGACGGCACTGCCGTCACGAGCAGCTGGATGTCGCTCTAACCGGCACCGAAGCAGCGGAACGCGGCCGCGGCCGGCAGCTCCTGCTGGGCGCGCGCCAGGGCCGACGCCGGATCGAGCCTGCGTCGCCGGTGGCCGTCGAAGCGCAGCATCACCGCGTGGCTCAGCTCGTCGGGAACCGGCAGCACGGTGGCCACGAGGCTCGTGGTGCCCATGGCGAGCAGCGCCGCGGCCAGGCCCAGCTGCTCGTCACCGGGCCGCACGTCGGGGAGCCCGGACTCGCAGGCCGACAGCACGACGTGGCGCGGCGCGCGCTGCAACCGTTCCATGTCGTACACCGTGAGCGGCCCGTCCGGGCCGCCAGCGCGGAGACCTCGCGCGCGGCGTGCGGCAGGCCGGGCCCGGCCACGAACACCTGGCGGCCCCCGGACCGTCCGTCGCGGCCCGCATGCACAGCGCGGCCGACGGCGCGACGGACACGGGCCGTCCTGCGCAGGACGGCAGCGCGGCCCAGGGGACGGCGTGCAGTGCGCCGGTGGGCACGACGACGAGCTCGCGGCCGTCGCAGAGGTCGGCGAGCGGGCCCAGCAGCAGGGCGTCGAGCCGCTCGCCGACCCGGTCGGGGATGGCCACTCTCGATGTAGAGCTCTTCGGCGCGTTGCAGGTCCTCCTCGACCGCGGGCCAGTCGCGCAACCGGGTGTTGAGGATGGCGCGGTTGTTGCGGAGATCGGCCTCGATGAGGGGGCTGCCACCGGCGCGGTGCAGCGCATTCGCTGCCTCCGTGTAGGTGCGTGCGGCCTCGGGCAGCTTGCCGATCTCGGCGAGTACCAGTGCGCGGTTCATCCGCAGCCGGGCGCCGGGCTGATCAATCTTTCCTTCGGTGGGGTGGCGGCCGAGGACGCACCGCCTCGAGTGATCCAGTACGCGCTGGCGTTGTTGTCCGCGGATGTCGAGGTCGTGTGCTCCGCCGGGAACTTCGGTGACGCCCAACCCCATTGGCCTGCCGCGTTCGATCGGGTCACCACGGTGGGTGCGGCAGTGTTGCCTCCCGCCGACCTGCCGGTGCGGACGGACCCGACCGCTGCGCCGTTCAGCTGCCGGGGCGACTGGGTCGACGCCTACGCGCAGGGCGTGGACGTGCTCGGCCCCTACTGCACCTTCTCCGAGACGGCAGCGGGTGCGGAGGCGCTCGGCGTGCTGCCACAGGAGTTCACGGGCTGGGCGCGATGGAACGGAACCTCCTTCGCCGCGGCGAAGGTGACCGGCATGATCGCTCGGGAGATGGCCGACCATCCGGAGCTCACTGCGCGCGAAGCGAGCGATCAACACCGGAAGGCTGCAACGTCCAAGGTGAACGGCGTGCCGCTGCTCCTGCCGAAGGCCCGCCCTTCCTAGCTCTAGAAGGGTGGGAGGTCATCGAGGTCGACCACCGCTGGCGCGGGTGGCTCGGGTTCGTGTTGCCGTGGTGGTTCGAGGATCGAGACGTCCAGCATCGCGCCGGAGCGGTCGGTGATCTCCGGTTCCTCCTCGCGGGGGACCGGTGCGGGCAGGTTGGGGGCGATGGGTGTGCCGCGGGTTCGGTAGATCCGGCCCAGCGGTGAGCGTCAGACGAACTGCCCCGGCGATGGTTGCGTGAGTCGCCAGCCCCCGCGGTGTTTGAGCGCGTGGTGGAAGGCGCAGAGGCAGTCCAGGTTGTCGTCGACGGTGAGCCCGCCGTACGCGTGGTCGAGGGTGTGGTCGATGTCGGTGCGGACGGCGTGTCGGCGGCAGCCGGGTCCGACGCAGGTGCGGTCGCGCATCCGGACGTGGCGCTCGAGCGCTGCCCGGGCGAATCTTGCGCGTGGGTGAGTGCCCGCGCTCGGGTCGAGGCGGTGCGCGTACTGCTGGGCAATGTCGGCGATCACCATGGCCCAGTTGTCGGGCAGGTCGCTGCGTGCGGCGAGCTCGTGCAGCAGGGTGAGCGGAAGGTGGATCTCCACGATGCCCCCGCGGCAGGCGGAGCCGGCGCTGGGCGGGTAGGGGCGTCTGGTGGTGATGCCGCCGTGGATGAGGTAGCCGTCGGGGTCGGTGATGGCGAACCACCATTGGGCCGAGCGTTGTCGGCGGACCAGCTCGCGGGCTTGTTCGGCCAGGATGGGTCCCCATCGGGGTAGTTCGGCGGGGTGGTTGTCGAGGCCGAGCAGGGTGGCGGCGCCGACGCGTATCTCAACGCCTTCGCGGGGGCCGCCGGGGGTGGGTCGGGTGGTTGCTGGTTGTTGATCGGGCCGGGCTTCGTGCGCGCTTGACGATGGCGTGTTCGGTGCGGGCCTGCTCGGTGCGGGCTCGGCCGGTGCTGGCTCTGGGCTGGTGGGCTCGGCAGCTGCGGCGTGCGGCGCCTCGTCGGGGGTAGCGGCAGCGTCAGTCTCGGCGTTGCGGCCTTCGGTGACCATCACCGCGATGATGTCGGTGCGTCCCAGCCCGGCAAGTGTCCCGTCGAGGAGCCGGACGAACAGGTCGGCGCGGACCTGGTGGACGGTGCCGGGGTGTCCGGCGCGACGGATCGCGTCGGCGAGGTCTTCGAGCCGCGCCGCCGCGGCAGCGGCTTCGGTCGGCGTCAACCCATGGGCGGTGATGGTGGCAGTTCCGTCGGCTGCGAGGTAGCCGGTCACGCCGCGTTCGCGGACGGCGGCTTGGTATTTCTTGCGGGAGTACGACTGGTCGACGGCCAGGACTTCGCGCAGCAGCCGTTGGGCGAGTTGCCCGGTGGTCCACCCCTCGGCCGGTGGGACGAGCCGCGTGCAGATCCGCTCGATCTGGGGGTCGGTGAGGTCGGCGAGGTAGTCGGCGAACGCGCGCGCCTTGTGGTGATCGAGTCGTCCGGCCAGGAGTGCGGCGTGCACGAGCGGGAGCTGGTTGACGAGTATGGAGGCGAATTCGCGTTCGTAGCCGGTGCGGCGTGCGGTGAAGGTCAAGGCGGCGGCGATTTCGGCGTCGGCCCAGTCGCCGGTGCTGCGGTGCAGCAGCCGGTGGGGGTCATCCGGGTCGGGGTCGCTGCGCGAGATCTGGTCAAGGGCTGCGGCGTAGAGGGCGAACAGTTGTGAGGTCTGTCGCCAGGTCGCCTGGAGTACGTCGACCTTCTGGTCCTGCGGGATGGCGGTGAAGTCGAGGTTGGTGAGGGCGGCGAGCAGTTCGGGGCCGGGCGGCAGTGCCGCGAGGCTCGGTAGCTGCTGGTCAACCATCATGTGTCGACCATATGTTCGAGGTCTGACAGTTCTCGGCTGTTCCGGGGCTGTCCCGGTAAAGAATCTTGAAGAACTTTCGGGCCCGGAGGAGCGCGCCAACCCCCGGACGGCCCACGCGACCGTCGGTCCCAACCCGCGGGTCAATCCATCGCAACTCGCGGGTCAATCTGTCGCAACTCGCGGGTCAATCTGTCGCAACTCGCGGGTCAATCCATCGCAACTCGCGCGCTTACCTGCACGGACCCGTAGCTGCGGGCACGCCCGACCCGGTTTCCCGAGTGCCCTGCCTGGCGAGAGAGCCCGTGCGCGCGCAGCGCGCACCCCGGGGCCGCCCCGAACCCTCCCCGAGACCTGCCCCGCCGGCGAGGCGTCGGTGAAGCCGGGGCACGGGACCCAACCGCACCCGACCGCCAGGCACGAAACCAGCGCACAGAACCCCAGCTCGCAGTGAGGGGCGAACGACCCCAGCAGACGATCAAGCAGCTCAGGGAAAGTGCACGTACTCGTAGTCGAACGGCTTGTCGTTGATCCCATGCGTGGGAGGCGCGATCCAGCCTGCGATCTTGCCCGGCTCGTAGACGGGCCGCATGAGGCTCCGGACGTGGGTCTTGTCGGCCTCGGTGGGCAGCCAGCAGTCTTGCTTGGCCTTCCACGTGTCGGCGCCGACCACGTCGCCCTTGGGCGTGATGTGGTGCCCGGAGAACACGCCGACCTGCCGGTTGAAGCCCACGTGCGGCAGGTAAAGGCGCTGCTCGATGCCGGCCTTCTCCAGGATCCGGTTCCAGCGCTTGACCCCGCCCGCGCAGTCGGACACGTACTCGTTGCGCAGGTCCTGGTTGAGTGCCAGCAACGCCGGCACCTCGGACGTGGCCATCGCCCCGTCGCGCACGACGTCGATGTGGCCGGCGTCCTCGGTGAGGACGTGGTCGTCCTTGCGCCGCTCTTCCTGCCAGCGGCCCTTGAGCCCGGCGGTGAAGTAGTTGGCGGCGTTGGTGGACTGCTCGGAGCCGAACAGGTCCAGCGAGACCGAGTAGTGGAAGTTGATGTACTTCTGGATCACGTCGAGCGGGATGCCACCGCGGGGCGCGATCTCGTCGGTGTCGAACTCGCGCATCAGCTCTGCCGCACGGGCCACCACGCGGTCGACACCGGTGGTGCCGACGAACATGTGGTGCGCCTCCTCCTTCAGCATGAACTCGCAGGTGCGGGAGAGGGGGTCGAACGCCGACTCCTTCAACGTGCCGAGCTGGTACTTGCCGTCGCGGTCGGTGAAGTAGGTGAACATGAAGAACGAGAGCCAGTCGGGCGTCTCCTCGTTGAACGCGCCGAGGATGCGGGGGCTGTCGAGGTCACCGGAGTTGCGCTGCAGCAACGCCTCCGCCTCCTCGCGGCCGACCCGACCGAAGTAGGCGTGCAGCAGGTACACCATCGCCCAGAGGTGGCGGCCCTCCTCGACGTTGACCTGGAAGAGGTTGCGCAGGTCATACAGCGAGGGCGCGGTCTCACCGAGGCGGCGCTGCTGCTCGACCGACGCGGGTTCGGTGTCGCCCTGGATCACGATCAGGCGCTGCAGGTCGGCGCGGTACTCGCCGGGCACCTGCTGCCAGACGGGCTGGCCCTTCTCCGCGCCGAAAGCGATCTTGCGGTCGGTGTTGCGCTCGGCGAGGAACACGCCCCACCGGTACTCCTCCATGGCGACGTGGTCGAAGTGCGCCCACCCCTCCCGCCCGACGGCGACGGCGGTGCGCAGGTACACGTCCTCGGTGGGGACGGCCGGGCCCATCGTCTTCCACCAGTTGAGGAAGTTGGGCTGCCAGCTCTCCAGCGCGCGCTGCAGCTTGCGGTCGCCGGCGAGATCGACGTTGTTCGGGATCTTCTCGCTGTAGTCGATCGACATGGTTCTAGACCCGCCTCCGGTCGAACTCCGCCTTCTGTCCCGTGCCGTACCTGCGCAGCGCCCCTTCGGGGCCGGATGCGTTGGGTCGCACGAAGATCCAGTTCTGCCACGCGGTGAGCCGCGCGAAGATGCGCGACTCCATCGTCTCCGGGCCGACGAACCGGTGGTTGGCCTCCATGCCCGTGAGCGCGTCGGGGGACAGGGAGGCGCGCTCCTCGAGCATGATCCGGATCTCGTCCTCCCAGTCGATGTCGTCGGGGGCGTCGGTGACCAGCCCCAACTCCATCGCCTCGGCACCCTCGATCCGGCGGCCGGTCTCCTGGCGCAGCTTCGCGACGTGGTCGTCGTCGCCGTAGAAGCGCGACGCCAGCCGGGAGAGGCCGTTGCTCATGGGGAACGTGCCGAAGTTGCTGTCCGAGAGCACGAGCTGGGCCGGTTCGCCCTCCTCGTCCCCGTCCTCCATCAGGCCGTCGAGCATGTACTGGCGATCGCAGGCCAGTGCCAGCTCCAGCAGCGCCCCCGCGAAGCAGGAACCGGGCTCGATGAGCGCGATCAGCGAGCGCGACGTGACGTCGAGGCGCTTGAGGGTGCGCTTGAAGTAGTGGCGGATCTCGTTGACCAGCCAGTCCCCGGGGGATTTGGCACTCCCGCTGTACTGCTCGATGACCCGCTCGAACGCCAGCGCGTGCTCCACGGCGCCCTTCGTCTTGATGATCCACGTGCCGAGCTCGAGCTCGTTGGCGCGCAGCCGCAGGATCAGGTCGTCGAGCTCGCGGGTCATGGCCAGCGGCCAGAACGCGGCGCCCAGCTCGTGGACGCGCTCGACGGTGTCGGGCACGTCGCCCTCCGGGCCGTGCACGGTGATCTCGACGAGGCCCTGCTCGCGGTCGAACGTGGCCTCGACGTGCTGGTAGCGGATGCCGTCTGCGGACTCCTCGCGCTGCAGCGGGGGGAGCGCGATGCCCTGGGCGTCGGTCGGGCGGGTGGACAGCGCCGCGGCCGTGGCGGCGCGCTCGGCGACCGTCTCGTCCCAGCTGCGCTTGGGGATCACCTCGTCCACGAGCCGCCATTCGACGGCTTGCTTGCCGCGCGCGCCCTCCGCCTTCGTGGCGAAGACGTCGGCGCGGTCCTTGCGCACCCGGCGCTTGTCGATCACGCGCGTGAGGCCGCCGGTGCCGGGCAGCACGCCGAGCAGCGGCACCTCGGGCAGGGAGACGGCCGAGGAGTTGTCGTCGATCAGCAGGATCTGCTCGCACGCCAGCGCCATCTCGTAGCCGCCGCCTGCCGCGGTGCCGTTGACGGCCGCGATCCACGTCTGGCCCGAGTGGGCCGTGGCGTCCTCGATGCCGTTGCGGGTCTCGTTGGTGAACTTGCAGAAGTTCACCTTCCAGGGATGGCTCGACTGCGCGAGCATCCGGATGTTGGCGCCTGCGCAGAAGTTGCGGTCCTTCGCGCTGGTCAGCACCACCGCCCGGACACCGGGGTGCTCGAAGCGCAGCCGCTGCGTGGCGTCGTAGAGCTCGATGTCGACGCCGAGGTCGTAGCTGTTCATCTTCAGCTCGTAGCCGGGCACCAGGCCCGCGGACTCGTCGACGTCCAGACGCAGGTACGCGACATCACCCTGGACGTCGAGCTGCCAGTGCTTGTACGACGCCGGTGCGGTGTCGAACGCAACGGTGGGTTCGGTGGTGGTGGTCATCCGAAGGCCTCCTGTGCTGGATGACAGTTACTCTACAACACTCTGGTCATTCGTCATAGCTGTGTAGAACATTGCGCGTGTCGAGTCGGGTGGCGGATACCCGATCACCAGATTCCCTGTAAGGCTCTGCAGCCATGGTTGCCCCCGCGATCGCCTCCGTCGACCGGACCCCCGAGGAACGCGCGGCCGCCGCTCTGGAGCTGGTGGGCCGCGATCCCGAGCTCGCGCTCGCCGAAGCCGACGCCGCTGTCACGGAGGCCGCGGGCGCGGGCGACGCCGCGTCGCTGGGCACCGCGCACCGGGCCGCCGCGCTGGCGCTGCGCGAGCTCGGCGATCTCGCCGCGGCCGAGACGCGGTTGCGCCAGGGGATTCGGGCCGCCGTGCGCGGCGGAGCCACGGTCACCGTGGCCGAGGTCCGCGCGACGCTGGCGTTCGTGCTGCTCGACCGTGGGCGGGCACGCGCGGCGCTCGCGCAGGCCGACACGGCGGCGGTCGGGCTGACCGGTCTGCCGGCCATGCGGGTCGCGGCCCAGCGGGCGCTCGTGCTGCACCGCATCGGTCGCCTCGACGAGGCGCAGGCCGAGTACGGTGCCGCGCTGCGCTCGCTGGAGAAGGCAGGCGACCAGCTCTGGGCCGCCCGGGTGCACAACAACCGGGGAATGCTGCGCTTCCACCGGGGCGCGCTCGACGCCGCCGACGCCGACTTCATCCGCGCCGAGCAGCTCTACAGCGGGCTCGGCATGACGATGCTGGCCGCGGAGTCCGATGCCAACCGCGGCAACGTGGCCGCGCTGCGCGGCGACGCACCGATCGCACTGGCCAGCTTCGATCGCGCCGACCTGCAGCCGCCGCTGGCGAGCAAGCCGAAGCCCCAGCTGCTCGTGAGCCGGTGTCAGGTGTTGCTGGCGGTGGGCATGGTCGAG
Organism: Pseudonocardia sp. GCM10023141; assembly: GCF_042653605.1. Taxonomy (NCBI): domain Bacteria; kingdom Bacillati; phylum Actinomycetota; class Actinomycetes; order Pseudonocardiales; family Pseudonocardiaceae; genus Pseudonocardia; species Pseudonocardia sp. GCM10023141. The sequence continues at coordinate 331,707 of NZ_JBHSIR010000035.1, read as the reverse complement.
GAGGCCCGGACCACCGCCGAGCACGCGGTCACCGCGCTGCGGGCCGCTGGCCGCGAGGCAGACCTGGCGGAGGCGCAGCTGCTGCTGGCCACGGCGTCGTTGAGCGAGTCTCCCGAGAGCGCCGAGGCGCAGGCGCGGATCGCCCACGCCACCTTCCGCCGCCAGGGCCGTCCCGGGTGGGCGATGCTGGCGAACGTCGTTGCGCTCCGCGCGGCCGAGCGCAGCGGTGCTGCGCCGCGGTCGCTGATCCGCACGGCCCGGGACCGGGCCGCCGAGCTGGTCGTGGCCGGCTGGCCCATCGCCGAGCTCGATGCGCGGCTGATCGGCGCGCGGGCCGCGTTGCGCGTGGGGGACGTCCGGACCGCGCGCGGGGTGCTCGAAGCGGCCGGGCACGGGCGGCGGTCGGGCCCGCTGGAGCTGCGGGTGCGCCGCTGGCACGCCCAGGCGCTGCTGCGCCACATGGTCGGGGACCGGCGCGGGTCGCTGGCGGCGCTGCGGGCCGGTCTGAGCCTGGTCGAGCACCGGCAGGCGGTGCTGGGAGCCACCGAGTTCCGGGTGCACGTGGCGTCGTTCGGGGCCGAGCTGGCCGAGCTGGGTATGGAGCTGGCGATCGAAGGCGGCAAGGCCAGGGAGATCCTCGTCTGGGCCGAGCGCTACCGGGCCCGGACGTTGCGCCTGCGGCCCGTCACGCCGCCATCGGACCCCGAGCTCGCCGAGGCGCTGGCCGATCACCGCCGGCTACGGGCCGGTCTCGAAGCGGCGCAGCTGGAGGGTGGCGCCGGTGGCACCCGCGGCCGGCTGGGGGCTGCGGAGGAACGGGTGGTGCGGGCGAGCCGGGTCACCCGCAGCCCGCTGCACCGCCCGGCTGACGGCCCGATCGACGTGGCCCGCCTGCTGGAGCGGCTGGGCGCGGCCGCCCTGGTCGAGTTCATCATCAGCGAGGACACCCTGCTCGTCGTTGTCGCCGGGGGCGGGCGCGCGCAGCTGCACCGGCTGGCACCGATGGCGGCGGTGGCCGCGCAGGCCGAGGCGGCCAACGCGGCATCGCGCTCGCTGGCCACCGGTTTCGGCACCGAGCGGGGCCGGGCCGTCGCCCGGTCGGCGATGGAGGCGGCGGCCGGACGGCTCGACACCGTCCTGTTCGGACCCCTGCGCCCACACCTGGGTGACGGGCCGATCGTGCTGGTCCCCAGCGGCCCCCTGCATTCCGTTCCCTGGGGGTTGCTCGCGACCCTGGCCGCCCGGCCGGTGTCGATCGCGCCCTCGGCCGCGGCCTGGCTGCGGGCGGTCCAGGCGCCGCCTGTGGCCGTCGGAGCCGCCGTGCTGGTGGCCGGTCCGGGGCTCGCCGCCGCCGCGGACGAGGTGAGCGCCATCGCCGCGGACGACCGGGCGGCGACGGTGCTGACGGGAGCGGACGCCACCGTCCCCGCGGTGCTCGCCGCTCTGGACGGGGCTCGCCTCGCGCACGTCGCCGCGCACGGCGCCCTGCGCGTCGACAACCCCCTGTTCTCGTCGCTCGTGCTGGCGGACGGGCCGCTCACCGTCTACGACCTCGAACGCCTCACGGTCGCCCCGGACACGGTGGTGCTGCCCGCCTGCCAGTCCGGGGTGTCGGCGCTGCGCGCGGGTGACGAGATGCTCGGACTGGTGTCGGCCCTGCTGGCGCTGGGGGCCCGCACCGTCGTCGCGTCGGTGCAGCCGGTCTCCGATATCACGACCGCACCGCTGATGGTGGCGCTGCACCAGCACCTGCGCCGCGGGCTCGCCCCGGCAGAGGCACTGGCGAGCGTGCGATCGGGGGTCGATCAGGACGACTCCGGTGCGGTCACCGTCGCGGCGAGCTTCCAGTGCTTCGGTGCCTGAGAGCGGTCACCACCTGATCAGGTCGTTCGCCACGTCGTGGCGCAGCGCCGGGCCGCCCCGCAGCGTCGGCCAGGTCGGTTCCTGGGGCTGGTTCTGCAGCCACTCCTGGAGCACCTGAGCGGCCGGCGTCGTCGGGTTACGCATCAACCGGTCGCAGATCGACGCCGCCACCAGCGGCGCGGCGAACGACGTGCCGCTCCACCGGGCCCAGCCGTCGAACTCGCTGCCGTCCGCGAGCGGCCACTTGATGAAGGTGCTCTGCACGTCGACGCCGGGCGCGTACACGTCGGCGACGTTGCTCTTGAACCACGGCTTGGGCGGGTTCTGGGTGTGGTCGAAGGCCCCGACGGCGACCACTCCGGGAAGCGACGCCGGCCAGAACGGCCGCGTGACCAGCTCCGGGGAGTCGCCCGCGTTGCCTGCCGCCGCCACCACGATCTTGCCGGCGGCGACCAGCTGCTGCACGGCTGCGGCCAGCAGGGCGGGTACCTCGTTGTCGACGGTGTAGGCGCCCAGCGACAGGTTCACGACCTTCACATCGGTCGCGACGAGCTCGGAGAGCGTGGCGGCGATGATCGCCTCGTCACCTTCGCCCGAGGAGTTCAGGACGCGGCGCAGGAGGATGTCGAGCAGCGCGGACACCCGCGTGATCAGGCCGCTGATGAACAGTCCGTGGCCCGCCTGCCGGTCGGCGATCCCGTCGCCGTCGGCGTCGACGGGATCGCCGGGGATCACCTCGATACCCCGCCGGGTGAGCACCGGGCCGAGCTGGCCGGGCAGGGACTCCCAACCCTCCGGCAGGCCGTTGTCCAGCACCGCGATGTCGTTCAGGCCGTCGGTCGCGGGCTCGACGGCCAGCAACGCGGCCGGTGGGCCGCCGACCGCGACGGGCGTGCCCCCGGGGCCGCCGTGGTAGAAGTTCTCGCCGCACAGGACGTGGTGATAGCGCAGGCCCGGCCGGCGCTCGTCGCTGACGAACGTGGAGTACTCGGACACGCCCTCCCACAGCCGCATCTCAGTTCCGGCGGCCTCGAGCCGGGCGTTCAGATCCCCCGAGTCCGGCATCCCCACGCGGTTTCGCCAGCTGCTCTGCGACTGCTCGTACCGCCTGCCACCGGCAGACTCGAGGTGCGACGCCAGATGTGGCTCGGCCGCGGCCTCCACCAGTAACTCGCCGGGCCGCACCAGCGCATCGGCGCCATCGTCGGAGCGCACGATGGCGACGGGCGAGGTGAACCAGTTCTCGGGAGCTTCCACGATCCGCACGCTCATCTCCCCATACTCGCTCGGGGCCCCGGCCCGCGTCACGAGTAACCGGCTACCCGACCACGAGCTCCCCGGCCGCAGCCCGCAGCCGGAACCGCTGGATCTTGCCCGTGGCGGTCTTGGGCAGCTCCTCGACCGCCACCACCAACCGCGGTCGCTTGAACGACGCCAGCTCCGCCTTGCAGAAGGTGACGACCTCGTCGGGGTCGAGCACCACCCCGGCCCTGGCGACGACGTAGGCGACGGGCTTGTCGAGCCCGTCGGCGTCGGGCACACCTATGACGGCGGCCTCGGCGATGCCCGGATGCTCGAGCAGCCGGGCCTCGACCTCGGTGGGGCTGACCCAGATCCCGCCGACCTTCAGCACGTCGTCGGCGCGCCCGAGGCAGGTGTAGCTGCCGTCCTCGCCGCGCACGTACTGGTCGCCGGTGCGCATCCACTCGCCCTGGAACACCGCGCGGTTGACGGCGGTGCGACACCAGTAGCCCGTGCAGATCGACTCCCCGGAGATGAACAGCATCCCGGGCTCGCCGGGACCGTCGATCACCGAGCCGTCCGGGCGCCGCAGCTCCACGGCGTAGCCGGGCACGGGGAACCCGGAGCTGCCGGGCACCGCCTTGCCCGGCACGTTGGAGATGAAGATGTGCAGCGCCTCGGTGGAGCCGATGCCGTCGAGGATCTCGAAGCCGTACTGCTCCTGGACACCGTGCAGCATCCGCGCCGGCAGCGTCTCGCCCGCCGAGACGCCGTTGCGCACGGTGGCGAACGCTGCGCGGGGCAGTTCGGCGGCGAGCGTCGGGCCCCAGAAGCTGGGCACGCCGAACAGCAGCGTCACGCCGTGCTCCGCGGCCAGCTCGGCGAAGCGGGCCGGGTTGGGGCGCGCCGGCTCCAGAACGGCGCTCGCCCCCACCGAAAGGGGGAAGAACATCGAGTTGCCGATGCCGTAGGCGAAGAACAGCTTCGCCGCCGAGAGGCAGACGTCGTCGGGGCCGATGCCGAGCACCTGGCGGCCGTAGGTCTCGCCGACGTAGCGGATGTCGACGTGGCGGTGCATCGCGCCCTTGGGCGTGCCGGTGGTGCCGGACGTGTAGAGCCACAGCGCGGGCGACTCGTCCCAGGTCGGGTAGGGCGTTGCCAGTGGCTCAGCGGCGCGCAGCGCGTCCCAGGTCAGCCCGGTGACACCCGGCTCGACCTGGGGCGGGGTGGCGCCGGTGAGGACGACATGGCGCAGCTCGGTGGCCGCGGCCGCCGCCGCGACAACGGTGCCGGCGAACTCCTGGCTGCCCAGCAGGACGCGGGCCCGCGAGTCGGTGACGAGCGTGGCGAGCTCGCCCCCGGTCAGCATCGTGGACGACGGGACGGCGACCGCGCCGAGGTACATGGTGGCGAGGATGCCGACGGCCAGCTCCAGGTCGTCGACCATGCAGAGGAGCACGCGCTCCTCGGGGCGCACGCCGATGGCGGCGAGGCCACCCGCGACGCGGTGGACCTCCTCGGCGAGCTCCTCGTAGGTGGTGGTGCCGCGGGGGTGGTGGAAGGCGATACGGTCGCCGTCACCGGCCCGGACGCGCTGGTCCGAGAGGTGAACGGCGGCGTTGAACGGTTCCGTCATCGGTGGCTCCGGGTCCGGTTCGGGGTGTCGACACTCTACAGCTTGATCACGTAACTTCAAGGTTTCGTAGAAGATCGTGCGAGGTCTCCATTCGGGTGCGCCTGCGCTTCCCAGACACATGCGCACCCTGATATGAACGGACAACGTGGCGTGGCACACACCCGTTCACCCCGCACCTCGACCGTTCAAGGGAGAACAGCGAATGCAGACCCGTGGAGCCATCGTCCGGCAGGCACCGGGCAAGTACGAGGTCGTCGACCTCGATCTCGACGACCCTCGCTCCGACGAACTTCAGGTCAAGATGGTGGCGTCGGGCATGTGCCACTCCGACGACCACATCGCCACCGGTGACATCCCGGTCGGCGTCTACCCGATGGCGGGCGGCCACGAGGGCGCCGGCATCGTCACCAAGGCGGGCAACAACAGCAAGGGCATCAAGGAGGGCGACCACGTCGTCTTCTCGTTCCTGCCCTCCTGTGGCCACTGTCGTTGGTGCGCGCAGGGCATGCAGAACCTCTGCGACCTCGGCGCGGGCATCCTCGCCGGGCCGCGCTGGACCGACCCCACGAGCTACCGGCTGCACCTCGCCGGCACCGACACCCCGGTCGGTCAGATGTGTGGCATCTCGACCTTCCTCGAGACCACCGTCGTCTCGGCCGACTCCGCGGTGAAGGTGCCTGACGACATCCCGCTCGACGTGGCCTGCCTCGTCGGCTGCGGCGTCGGCACCGGCTGGGGTTCGGCGGTCAACTCCGCCAACGTCCAGCCCGGCCACACCGTGATCATCATGGGCATCGGCGGCATCGGCATCAACGCCGTGCAGGGTGCGGCGCACGCCGGCGCGTCCAACGTCATCGCGGTCGATCCCGTCGCGTTCAAGCGCGAGAAGGCGCAGGAGCTCGGCGCCACCCACGCCGTCGAGACGATGGAGGAGGCCACCGAGCTCGCCAAGCAGTTCACCAACGGGCAGGGCGCCGACTCGACGATCGTCACCGTCGGCGTGATCAAGTCCGAGCACGTCGGACAGGCCATGGGCTCGATCCGCAAGGCGGGCACCTGCGTGGTCACCGCACTGGGCAACATGACCGACGTCGGCGTGCCGATCTCGCTCGCCGACCTGACGCTGTCGCAGAAGCGGCTGCAGGGCGCGCTGTTCGGCGCCTCCAACCCGAACTGGGACATCCTGCGCCAGCTGCAGCTCTACCGCGAGGGTGTGCTGAAGCTCGACGAGCTGGTCACCAAGACCTACAAGCTCGACGACATCGGCCAGGGCTACCAGGACATGCACGACGGCAAGAACATCCGCGGCGTCATCAAGTACGACGCCTGATGTAGCTGTTCACGGCGGGGTGGTCCGGGATCCGGGCCACCCCGCCGACGTCTTCGCGCGAAGGAGATCCGTGACCGCAGTACCCATCCCCGTCGTCGGGCTGCGCCGCGAGCGTGAGGTCCTCACCGTGGCGCTGCTGACCGGCCGACACGTCGTGATCGAGGGCCCGCCCGGCACCGGCAAGTCGACGCTGCTGCGGTCCATCGCCCGCGACACCGGCCAGCAGGTGGTGTTCGTCGAGGGCAACGCCGAGCTCACCCCGGCCCGGCTCGTCGGCCAGTTCGACCCCTCCCAGGTGCTCTCGGACGGCTACCGCCCGGAGGCCTTCGTCGACGGTCCGCTGCTCACGGCCATGCGGGAGGGCGGGCTGCTCTACATGGAGGAGCTCAACCGGGTTCCCGAGGAGACGCTCAACGTCCTCATCACCGTGCTCACCGAGGGCGAGATCGCGGTGCCGCGGCTGGGCACCGTGTACGCGGGCAAGGACTTCCGGCTCATCGCCGCGATGAACCCGTTCGACGCCGTCGGCACCGCGCGCGTCAGCCAGGCCATCGCCGACCGGATGTGCCGGGTGGTGCTCGGCTACCAGGACGAGGACGGCGAGCGGGCCATCACGTCGTCGGTGAGCGGGCTCGCCGGGCGCTGGGTCGAGCTGTCCGTGGCGATGACCAGGGCCACCCGTGAGCACCGCGACGTCCGGATGGGCTCGTCGGTGCGCGGTGCGATCGACCTGTCGCTCGTGCTGACGGGGCTCGCGCAGTTGCGGAACGAGCGCGCGCCGGGCCGCGAGACGGCCCGCGACGCCGCCTACGCCGCGCTCTCGGGCCGCATCCGGATCGTCGACGGGGTGGACCGCACCCCCGAGTCGGTGATCGACGAGCTGCTCGCGGCGCTCTGGCCGGCCGACACCGTGGAGCCCCCGGAACCGGCCGACGAATCCGAGGAATCCGACGATCCCGGGGACGCCGAGGGAAAAGCACCTAGCCTGCCGAACCCCTCGGCAGGCTTCCAGCCCCGTTCCCGGCCCGGTCGCGAGCAGTCCGCCCGCACCAAGGGCCGCGACCAGATCGCGTCCCAGCACCCGTCGTTCGAGGAGGTGTCGCCCGAGCTGGGCGAGCTCGACGTCGAGGCGTTCGACGCCGCCGTCGCGCGCGATCCCGAGGCGGCCGCCGCGCTGCTCGCCGACATGGCCGTCGCCACCGACGCCGCGCTGCGGGCCGCTGCGCGCAGGCTCGCCGGCCGGGTGTTCATCCGGCTGGGCCGGATCGGCCCGGCCAAGGCACGGGGAACGCGGCGCCTCGGCCCGTCCAAGGGGCTCGAGGGCGACCTCGACCTGGACCGCACCCTCGAGGGCTGGAACCCCGGCCGCTCCGGGCGGCCCACGGCCGAGGACATCGTGACGCGCACGTGGACGGCGCACCGACGCGCCGTCTGCCTCGTCGTCGACATCTCCGGATCCATGCAGGGCCTCGCCGTCGCGCTCGCCGCCGTGGCCGCTGCGGGCGTCGTCGTTGCCAACGAGAACGGGCCGCCCGCGCTGCAGCCGTCCGTGCTCGCGTTCGGTGCGGGCGTCCGGGTGCTGCAGGCACAGGGGGTGCGCAGGCCACCTGAGGAGCTGCTGTCGGATCTCGTGGCGCTGCGCGGGCACGGCACCACCGACCTCGCCGCAGGCCTGCGCGAGGCGTCCAAGCAGCTGGCCGGTGCCGTCGCCGACGAGCGGCTGGTGGTGCTGCTGTCGGACTGCCTGCACACCGCGGGCGGCGAGCCAGCCGAGGCGCTCGGTGGCATCGACCGGCTGCAGGTGCTCGTACCGCTGGGCGGCGCCGAGGCGGACGCCGCCGCCGCTGCGCTGGCCGGTCGTGGCGGGGGCCGGGCGCAGACCGTGCGCAGGCTGGCCGACGTCGGACCGGCCCTGACGCGGATCCTGGGCTGACACGGATCAGCACGCCGATCGCGCTGACCGGCCGGCCGACGTTCATGAGCCAGGTGCGCCTCACCGACACGAGTAGCGGACTACTCGACCGGAACGGGCCGGGCAGCGCCAGTGTTGCGGTGAGTGCCCGCTGATCCTCGAGCCCCGGAGTCGCCCGTGTACGTGAGGATCCAGACCGGCCCGACACCCTGCGGTGAGCTCGCAGCGGCATTCGCGCCCGGGACCAGGCACTCGCAGGTGATCGGGGGATCCGGACCGGCGTTCGCGGAGCGGTACGCGCTGCGGGGCCCGGCGGGCGACTGCGTCGTGACCGTCCGGCCCGGCGGCCCGGATCCGGTCGACGCCGACCGCGCCGGCGCCGACCTGCTCTACGAGGTGGTCGCCGACGGTGCGCCGGAGCGGGTCACCGGTGGTGCCGGAGTGGCGGCCGTGCTCTGGTTCGACGGCCCCATCCACCCCGTCCGGCTCGCGCTGCTGCGGCGGGCCTTCACCGAGCGGATCCTGCGAGCCGTACCGACGGCGCCCGGGCTGGTGCGCTGCCTCGTCGGCTGGCACGCCGGCACCCGGTCGCTCGTGGAGGTGATGCTGGCGACCTCGGTCGAGGCGATCGACGCGGCAGGCGCCACGGTCAACGCCCCGTTCGATGGCGCACCCTTCGAAGCCGAGCCGTGCGGGCCGGACCGGCTGGAGCCCTTCGTCGTCGTTGCGCAGTCCCGCTAGCACCGACCTCGCACACCTTCACCGGTCGTCGCACACCGCCGAACGTGTGCGAGGACTGGTGACGGTATGCGAGGTTCGGATCCGCGATTCCGAATCTCGGTGCTGGCACTGATGCATTCCGGTGCGAACTGCGCCACCCTGATCGGGTGACGACAGCGTTCGCGATGCAGCACCGACCGAACTGGCCGCTCGTCGGCCGGGCGGCGGAGCTCGCCGCCATCGCCGCGGCGCTGCGCGGCCGCGAGGGTGCCCGCGGTGTCGTGCTGGTGGGTGCCGCGGGCGTCGGGAAGACCAGGCTCGCTCGGGAGGCGCTCGCCGCGGCCGCCACGGGCGGTTCGGGCGCCCACTGGGTCGCGGCCACCCAGTCCGCGAGCGGGGTGCCACTGGGCGGTTTCGCCCCCCTCCTGCGCCACCTCGACCCGGACGCGGTGGGCATCGCCGCGCTGCACGGCGCGGCCACCGAACTGCTCCGGGACGCGCCGCGGGCGGGGATCGTCGTCGGCATCGATGACGCGCACCTGCTCGACAGCATGTCGGCGACGCTCGTGCACCACCTCGCCGTCGACCGCGGCGTGCCGCTGGTGATGACCCTGCGCAGTGGTGAGCAGGTTCCCGACGCGGTCACCGCGCTCTGGAAGGACGGACCGCTGTTGCGGCGGGACCTGCAGGCACTCACCGCTGCCGAGACGGCTGCGCTGCTGGCAACGGTGCTCGGGGGTGCGGTGGAGGGCGACACGGCCGAGCGCATGTGGTCCGTCACCGCCGGCAACGTCCTGTACCTGCGCCATCTCGTCGACGGGGAGCTGGAGGCCAGCAGGTTGCACCGCGTCGCCGGGGTGTGGCGGTGGCGCGGTGACCTGACGCTCCCACCGCCGCTGCGCGACCTGATCGACGCGCGGATCGGGCGGCTGCCCGACGCCGTGCGGGAGATGCTGGAGCTGGTGGCGCTCGCCGAGCCGCTCGACGTCGACCTGCTCGCCCGGCTCGCGGAGCCGCAGACGATCGACCTGGCCGAGCAGCGCAGGCTCGTGGCCGTTACGCGGTCCGATGGGCGGCTGGAGGTTCGACTCGCGCACCCGCTGCACGGCGAGGCCGTGCGCGCCGCCCTGTCGACGTTGCGGGCGCGCAAGCTCCGTGGGCTGCTGGCGGAGGCGCTCGCCGGGTCCGCACCGCAGGACGTGCTGCGGCGCGCGGTCCTCGCGCTCGACAGCGACCTGCCCCCGGACCCGGAGCTGTTCCGGGCGGCCGCGGTCGAGGCCAACCGGCTCGGTGCCCTCCCGCTGGCCGAACGGCTGGCTGCGGCGGCGAGCGTCGCCGGAACCAGCTTCGACGCCGAGCTGATGCTCGGCTACGCGCAGGGGTGGCAGGGCCGCAACAACGACGGCGCCGGGCGGCTCGCGGCAGCCGCAGCGCTCGCCGCCACCCCCGAGGAGCAGATCCGCGCCGCGGTCGGTGAGGTGTGCATCAAGTGGTGGGGGCTCGGTGACGCCGCAGGCGCGCGGGCGGTCCTCGCCAGGGAGCTGGCCGTCGAGCGGCCGGCGGCGATGCGCGCCGAGCTGGAGGGGCTGCGGGCGGTGATCGTCCTGCTCGATGGGGCGCCCGCGGAGGCGGTGGACCTGGCGCGGGCCGTGCTCGCCGGACCGCAACCGTCGTCGCGCACCGTGACCTACGCGGGGCACGCGCTGGTGGCCGCGCTCGCCGTGACGGGCCGGTGCGACGAGGCACTCGCGATGGTCGAACCCGTACTGGCCGCGGCCGCGGCACTGCCGGACACCGCCGTGCTGCGCGCCGGCATCTGGGACGGGCACCTGATGGCACTGCGCCTGACCGGCCGGCTCGCCGCGGCCGCCACGGCCGCGGCCGGCTACGTCGCCGATGCCGGTGACAGCGCGTTGATGCGCTGCAAGGCGGGGCTCTACCAGACACTGGTCACGATCGACACGGGCGCGGCAGGGCCCGCGGTCACCGCGCTGCGCGACACGATCGCGAGCTTCGACGGACGGGACCCGTCGGACTGGACCTACCACTGCCAGGTCGCGCTGGCCACGGCGCTGGGCATGACGGGCGACGGTGCGGGCGCCACGGCGGCACTGGTCGCGGCCACGGCACTGAGCCGCCCGACCGTCACGTTCTTCCGGCCGGACGTGCTGCTCGCGCAGGCCTGGGCGGCCGCTGCCGACGGCGCCGTCACCGAGGCGATCGCGGGTGCGCAGGCGGCAGCCGCCGCGGCGGCGGGCACCGGCCGCCCGGCCGTCGAGTCCGCCGCACTGCACGTGGCGGTGTGCTTCGGTGACCGCGCCCCGGCGGAGCGGTTGGCGACACTGGCCGTCGAGCTGGACAGCCCCCGCGCCGCGGCGGCCGCCGCCCACGCGGCGGCGCTGGCCGCCGATGACGGCACCGCGCTCGACGAGGCCTCGCACTCGCTGGCCGGGATGGGCGTGCTGCTGCACGCCGCCGACGCCGCGGCGCAGGCCGCCCAGGCCCACCGGCGCGCCGGGCGCAGGGGAGCGGCCGCCGTGGCGACGGCCCGCTCGCAGCAGCTGGCACTGCGCTGCCCCGGCGCGCTGACCCCGGCGCTGCGCGCCTCCGCACATCCGTTGCCGATCACCGACCGGGAGCGCGAGATCGCGATGCTGGTGTCGGCAGGGCTGCCCAACCAGGCGATCGCCGAGCGGCTGTTCGTCTCCGTCCGCACGGTGGAGGGGCACATCTACCGGGCCTGTTCCAGGCTCGGCATCACCGACCGGGCGGCGCTGGGGGCGTTGGTGGGCGCGGGGTAGGGGAGCTAGACCACCCGCAGCCCGTCCAGGTAGAAGCCGAGGAAGCGCCGCCACTCCCGCGGTGACTCCTCGATCACCCGCGTCATGGCCCAGATCAGCGTGGCGAGGTCGGCGGGCCCGAAGTCGGCCCGCAGCCCGCCCGTCCTGGCCCGCTCGATGATGTGGCCGACGTGCTGGAAGCCCGCGCCGCAGGCGGCGGCGACGTCGGTGTTCTCCGGCGCGTTGCGCGAGATCGCCTCGCGCAGCCCCCGGTCCTGGGACTGCAGCTCGAAGATCCCCTCGATGAACATCACGAAGCCGTGCCAGGGATCGGGGTCGAGCAATGCGGCCTCGGCGACCTGGTCGAGTGCTGCGATCCGGCTCGGGAAGATCGCGCCGATCAGGTCGGAGCGCTGCGGGACCGCCCGACCGCACTCGTCCTCGGCGTCGGACCCGGCCTCGGCATGTCGATCGCGCAGCGGTCCGGGCGGGAGGGCTTCGCGGTGGCGCTCGTCTCGCGCAGCGCCCCGCGATGCTGGAACGTGGCGGCGGGGGACTGCTCATCGCCGGCGGGCTCAGCGGCCAGATCCCGATGCCGATGCTCGGCGCGCACACGCTGGACCCGGACGACATCGCCGACGAGGCGTGGCGCCGCTACGCCGAGCGCGACCGCGCCGAGGCCACCTTCGACCCGCTGGGGTTCGCCGCGCAGGGCTGAGCGGCGGCCGAACCACCCCCGCAGGGCCGCTGCGGCCCCTGCGTAGGGTTGCCGCCGTGGGCACCATCGTCAGCTTCCACGCACATCCCGACGACGAGTCGATCAGCTCCGGCGGCACGCTGGCCAGGGCTGCGGCCGCCGGGCATCGCGTCGTACTGGTCTTCGCCACCCGCGGTGAGCTCGACGCGGCCGTGCCGGGCGTCCTCGAGCCCGGGGAGCAGCTCTCGGTGCGGCGCACGGCCGAGTCCTACGCGTCGGCAGCGGTGCTCGGCGCGCAGCGGGTGGAGTTCCTCGGCTACACCGACTCGGGCCCGATGGGCGCTCCGAGCAACGACGCGCCGTACAGCTTCTGGCGGGCCAACGTCGAGCACGCCGCCAAGCTGCTGGCGGTGATCCTCGACGAGGAGGAGCCCGACATCCTCACCACCTATGACGACAACGGTGGTTACGGGCGGCCCGACCACATCCAGGTGCACCGGGTGGGTGCGCGCGCCGCGGAGCTCTCGGCCGTCCCGGTGGTGGCGCAGGTCACGATCAACCGCGACTGGATGACGCGCGGTGTGCGTGGCGTCACGGAGGCCGGCCAGGCGCCGGAGGGTTGGGAGGCCCCGCGGGAGGTGCCGACGTTCGGCAAGCCCGAGTCGGAGATCACCCACCGCGTCGACGCCGTCGACTTCGTCGACCAGAAGCGCGCCTCGATGCGGGCGCACGCCAGCCAGATCGGACCCGAGCACGTGCTGCTCGCCATGCCGGAGCCCATGTTCGCGATGGGGATGGGTGTGGAGTTCTTCATCGTCGACCCGGTGCCGAACCCGGCCTCGGCGCCCGAGGTGTTCGAGGAGCTGTTCACACCGCTCCGACGCTGAGGACGTGACGGTCACCCCACCGGGACGGGCCGCCGGATCATCCCGCGGCCCACCAGCTCCAGGGTCAGCGTGACGGCCACCGTCGCCCCCGCCACCTGCATCAGCAGCACCAGCAGCTGCACGGCGCCCGCCTGGATCGGGGTGGCCCCGCCCATCAGCATGCCGACGAACGCGCCGGGCAGCGACACCAGCCCGACGGTGCGGGTCTGGTCGAGTGCCGGCATCAGCGCCTGTGCGGCGGACGGCCGCGCGATCTCCAGCGCGGCGTCGCGCGGCAGGAAGCCCAGCGCCAAGGCCGCTTCCACCTCCCCGCGCCGGGCGTGCAGCTCGTCGAGCGCGCGCCTGCCGGCGAGCGCCGTGGCGCTCATCGCGGAGCCGATGAGGATGCCGGCCATCGGGATCACGGCGATCCCGCTCGCCGGTACCACGCCACCCGCCACGAGCGCCCCGACCACCGGCAGCGGGCAGATCGCGATCGGGATGAGCGCCCACCACCCGGAGCGGTCGACGGTCATCCGACGACCGCCGGTCCAGGCCGCCACCACGACCATGACCAGCACGAACCCGATGCTCGCGAGCGCCGATCCGACGATCGCCCCGATCAGCAGCGACACCGCCCCGAGCTGCAACGTCGCCCGGACGGCCGCTGTCACGGTCGAGCGGGCGACCCCCAGCCGGGCACCGGCCGCGACCGCAGCGGCGAGGACGACCGCCAGTACGGCGGCCACGCCCAGTGCCGGACCGATCACCACCGTCGTCGAACCCATGCGATTCCTTCCGCTCGATCAGTCACATCCCCAACCCGGGGCGCGCCTTCGACAGCGAGTAGAGCTACGATCCTGACCGAGCTACGCAGACCCACAGCAGGGGCTCTCACATCACGGCCCAGCGCAGGAGGCAGTCTCAATGCAGGAGGATGGACAGTGACGGCCGTCGCCCCCAAGCCGATCACGACGCGCCCCTATCCGGCGCGGCGTTCGGTCAAGGGATCCACGCTGCTGAAGATGCTGCGCACCACGGATCCCAAGGACATCGCGATCCTGTACCTCGTCACCTCGTTCGGCTTCTTCCTGGCCGGCGGGGCGATGGCGCTGCTCATGCGCGGTGAGCTGGCGGTGCCGGGGCAGCAGTTCCTGTCCAACGAGCAGTACAACCAGCTGTTCACGATGCACGGCACGATCATGCTGCTGCTCTACGCGACGCCGATCCTGTTCGGCTTCGCCAACTACATCGTGCCGCTGCAGATCGGTGCGCCCGACGTCGCGTTCCCGCGGCTCAACGCGTTCTCCTACTGGCTGTTCCTCTTCGGTGGCCTCATCGTCCTGAGCGGCTTCCTGACGCCGGGCGGTGCCGCCGACTTCGGCTGGTTCGCCTACACCCCGCTGTCGGACGCCATCCACTCCCCGGGTGCCGGTGCCGACCTGTGGATCATGGGTCTGGTCGTGGCCGGTCTCGGCACGATCCTCGGTGGCGTCAACTTCATCACCACCATCGTCTGCATGCGCGCTCCCGGCATGACGATGTTCCGGATGCCGATCTTCACCTGGAACATCTTCGTCACCGCGATCCTCGTGCTCATCGCGTTCCCGGTGCTGACGGCCGCGCTGCTGGGCCTGCTGGCCGACCGCCAGCTCGGTGCCCACGTGTTCGACCCCGCCAACGGCGGCGTGATCCTGTGGCAGCACCTGTTCTGGTTCTTCGGCCACCCCGAGGTGTACATCGTCGCGCTGCCGTTCTTCGGCATCGTCTCGGAGATCTTCCCGGTCTTCGCCCGCAAGCCGGTCTTCGGCTACAAGAGCCTGATCTACGCCACGATCTCGATCGCGGCGCTGTCGGTGGCGGTGTGGGCCCACCACATGTACGCAACGGGCGCGGTGCTGCTGGCGTTCTTCTCCTTCACCACGTTCCTCATCGCGATCCCGACGGGCATCAAGTTCGTCAACTGGATCGGCACGCTGTGGCGCGGCAAGCTGACGTTCGAGACGCCGATGCTGTTCGCGCTCGGCTTCCTCGCCACGTTCCTCTTCGGCGGTCTCACCGGCGTGCTGCTGGCCTCGCCGCCGGTCGACTTCCACGTGTCCGACACGTACTTCGTGGTGGCGCACTTCCACTACGTGCTGTTCGGCACGATCGTGTTCGCCACCTACGCCGGCATCTACTTCTGGTTCCCGAAGATGACCGGCCGGATGATGGACGAGACGCTCGGCAAGTTCCACTTCTGGACCACGTTCGTCGGCTTCCACATGACGTTCCTGGTGCAGCACTGGCTGGGCAACGAGGGCATGCCGCGCCGCTACGCCGACTACCTGCCGATCGACGGTTTCACGATCCTCAACTCGATCTCGTCGATCGGGGCGTTCATCCTCGGCGCGTCCACGCTGCCGTTCATCTGGAACGTCTTCAAGAGCTACCGCTACGGACGGGTCGTCACGGTCGACGACCCGTGGGGCTTCGGCAACTCCCTGGAGTGGGCCACGTCCTGCCCGCCGCCGCGCCACAACTTCACCGAGCTGCCCCGGATCCGTTCGGAGCGCCCGGCGTTCGAGCTGCACTACCCCCACCTCGTCGAACGGTTCCGCAACGAGGCGGAGTCAGGGCACAAGGCGCCCCCCTCCGAAGTGCTCGCGAAGGCGACGGCAGGGGAGACGATCCCGGGCGACGATCCCCGAGAACGCTAAGCGGAACAAGGAGCCGATGTCCGAGCGGACAGGAACACCCGGTACTAGTACCACTGTCCTGATCACGGTCACCGGCCCCGACCGGCCGGGCGTCAGTTCGGTGCTGTTCGCCGCGCTCACCGCCCACGGCGTCGACCTCATCGATGTCGAGCAGGTCGTGATCAGGGGCCGGCTGACGCTCGGTGCGCTGGTCGAGGCCCACCACGACCCCGAGGGGTTGCAGGAGGCCGTCGAGCAGGCGATGGCGAGCATCGCCATGCAGGTGCACACGTCGCTGGGGGAGCCCGGCGACGACAGTGTCCGGCGCAGCCCCACGCACGCGGTGCTGATCACCGGCCAGCCGATCACGGCCCGCGCCTTCGGGTCCGTGGCCAGGGCGCTGGCCGGGGTCGGCGCCAACATCGACTCCATCCGCCGGGTCGCCGACTACCCGGTCACCGGGATCGAGCTGATGGTGTCCCCGGTGCCCGGTCAGGGCTCCGAGGACTACCCGCCCGGCACGCTGCGGGCGCGCCTGGTCGAGGTGGCGCGCGAGGCCGGTGTCGACGTCGCGGTGGAGCGGGCCGGGCTCGCGCGGCGCAGCAAGCGGCTCATCGTGTTCGACGTCGACTCCACGCTGATCCAGGGCGAGGTCATCGAGATGCTCGCGGCGCGCGCGGGCGCGGCGGCCGAGGGCCAGGTGCGAGACGTCACCGAGGCCGCGATGCGGGGCGAGCTCGACTTCTCGGAGTCGCTGCGCCGCCGGGTCGCGGTCCTGCAGGGGCTGCCGGAGTCGGTGATCGACGATGTCGCCGCCGAGCTGGAGCTGACCCCGGGTGCGCGCACCACGATCCGCACGCTCAAGCGCCTCGGCTACCGCTGCGGTGTGGTCTCCGGCGGCTTCACCCGCGTGATCTCGGGGCTGGCCGCCGACCTGGGCTTCGACTTCGTCGCCGCCAACGAGCTCGAGGTCGTCGACGGGCTGCTCACCGGGCGCGTCGTCGGTGAGATCGTCGACCGGCCGGGCAAGGCCACGGCACTGCGCCGCTTCGCGGCCACGTTCGACGTGCCGCTGGAGCAGTGCGTGGCGGTCGGTGACGGCGCCAACGACATCGACATGCTCACCACGGCCGGTCTCGGGATCGCCTTCAACGCCAAGCCCGCGCTCAGCGCTGTCGCCGACGCCGCGCTCACCCACCCCTACCTCGACGTCGTGCTGTTCGTGCTCGGCATCACCCGCGACGAGGTCGAGCACGCCGACGCCATCGAAGGCGTCGTGCGGCGGGTGCCGATCGCATGACCGGTCGCATGGGTCCGATCGCGTGAGCGCAGCCCCCGCCAACTCCGTGATCCAGTCGCTGGCGGAGCGCTACCGGCGCCGCGAGGACGGATTCCCCGCCGAACCCGACGGTGTCGTGCGCGCCATGCCGGTCGTGCTGCGCCTCGAGCGTCCCCCGGCCGCCCGCACGCCCGTGCTGGAGGCGGCCGCCGCTGCCGCGCTGGCGGTCTGCCTCGATCCGCGCGTCGAGCCGGGCGGCGAGTGGCACGACGCGGTGGAGCTGTGGGTCACCCACCGGATTCGCAAGATCGCCCGCAGGGCCCGCGGCGTGCAGTGGGACGCCGTGCAGGAACTGCCCGGCGTCACCTGGGAGGTCGACGGCGCGCAGGCGCGCGCACTGCTGCCCGGCCCGGTCGACGAGGTGCCCAAGACGGTGTCGAAGCTGCAGATCGGCGGTACCGACCTGGAGCGTGACGACCCCGGCCCGCCGCCCGCCGGGGTGCCCGTGATCTGGGTGAACGCGGGTCTGGGCATGTCGGTGGGCAAGGCCGCGGCCCAGGTCGGGCACGCGTCGATGCTCTACGCGGCGGCACACGACCTCGCGACCGTGCCCGCGTTCGCCGTCCGCGATGCCGACGAGCGGCGTTGGGCCGCGATGTGCGCCCAGCTGCCCGATGGCGCCATCGCGGTGCGGGACGCCGGCTTCACCGAGGTGGCTCCGGGGAGCATCACCTGCATCGCCGTACGGCCGGAAACGGGCTGACGGAGGCCTCGCCCTACCCTTCGGGAGTGGACGCCACCGAGGAGACCGAGGACAGCTCGTTCGAACGCACCGAGGTGCTGGCCAAGTACCTCACCGAGCAGATCGGCACGCTCCCGGAGACCGAGCCCGCGCTGGAGCGGATGCACGCCGCCGGCATCGACACGATCACCGCCCACCAGCGCCTCGGTGTCGCCGCCGTGCCGTTCGTCGGCGAGGCGCCCGACGGGACGCCCCGACTCGACCGGGACGGGTGCGGTGCGGCGTTCGCGGCGATGCCGATCGTGCGCACGCAGGACGCCATGCAGGCACTGCTCGACGTGGTGCGGCAGCGGCGGGCGGTGTTCGGCGATCGGCTGCTCGAGTTCGTCGCGAAGCGGCTGGCCATCGATCCGGCCAACCCGGTCTCCGAGTTCATCGTCGAGGAGGTCGAGGCCGACGCGCTCGAGGACGCGACGTCGGCCGTCACGCTGCTGGCGCCCGACATCCTGGTGCACGTCCCGACGTTGGTGGGCGGTATCGTGCTGACCCACCGGCTGTCGGAGACGGAGCGGGCGGAGGGCTACCTCGTCCTCGACAGCGACCTCGCCGGCTTCCTGCGCCACCCGGCACCGCGGGTGGCGAGCGGCGTCGTCGAGGTCGACGACCCGGGCGGCGAGCAGCCCGTGGTCTGGGAGGGCCCCGACGGCTGGCTCGACGCCTTCGAGCCCGACACGCTGCTCGCCGTCCGGGTCGACGGTGGTGAGCTCTCGATCGAGGTGCTCGACACCGACCCGGCGGCGCCCGACGAGCTCGTCGCCACGCTGCGCAAGGCCTACGACGCCGAGACCGAGGCCGACCCCGACAGCGAGGGCCGCGACGACGGCGCCGGGCGGCTGCCCGTGCCGGCCGAGCTGCTGCTGATCAGCATGCTGTACCGGGACCCGAGCGCGTTCGGCGAGCCGCAGCTCCCGCTCACGGAGCTGGCCGCGGCGGCCGGGTTGGAGCTGCGCGGCGCGGAGTTCGGGCACGACGCCGCGGTGTGGGTGCAGGCGGCGGCGGTCGACCGGCAGCACCGCCTGGAGCACGAGCTCGAGTCCCTCGACGACGTGGCCACGGCACTGCTCGCGCTCGACGAGATCGAGGACGCCGATCCGGCCGTCGTGCGTGGCGCGCTCGACCGGCTGCAGGAGCCGCTCATCCTGGTGGCCGTCACCGAGGAGCTGCTGCTGGCCCACGAGCCCGCCGGTGTCGCCACGCTCGCCGAGCGGCTCATCGCCGTGGCCGGCACCGGTCGTCGGGCAGCGGTGGCGGCCTGGATCGCGGCCCGCGCCGCGGAGCGCGACGGTCGGGTGCTCGACGCCGAGTCGCACCTGCGGGCGGCGTCGCGGTTCGGGGACGGCTGGCCGTTCGTCGAGGACCAGCTGGCGCGCTACGAGTTCGATCGGGGCGACGCGGCGGCCGCGCTGGGCCGCTGGCAGTCCATCGAGGTCCCCGCCGACGATCCCGACGTCGAGGTGGCAGCGCTCTTCGCGTCGGCGACCGGCCCCGAGCCTGGCCGCAACGAGCCCTGCTGGTGCGGATCGGGGCGCAAGTTCAAGCAGTGCCACCTGGGCCGCGCCGGCACGGCCACCCTGCAGCAACGCACCTCGTGGCTCTACCGGAAGGCCGCGGGCTACCTGGAGCAGCTCGGCGGCGGGGCAGACGATGCGATGGCCGACTACGCGGCGGCCGCGGGCCTCGGCGACGACATCGACACCGCCTACGTCCTGCCGCTCGTCGTCGACGTCGCGCTGGCCGAGGGCGGCTGGTTCGCGGCCTTCCTCACCGCACGCGGGCCGCTGCTCCCGGAGGACGAGGCCGAGCTCGCGGCGCTGTGGCTGAAGGCCGAGCGGTCGGTCTTCGAGGTGGTCGAGGCCGGCAGCGTGCGCAACCTGCGCACCACCGAGATCGCTGCCGTGCCCCTGCTGGACCTCGCGACCGGCACGTTGCTGTGCGGGCGGCTGCTCCCGGACGGGGTGGGCGTGTTCTTCGCGACGGGAGCGAGCTTCGTGGTGCCCGCCGAGCAGCGCGACGAGGTGCTCGAGCTGCTCACCCAGCCCCTGGGGTTCGCGCTGCTGGAGTGGGTGACGGCGAAGGCCTTCGCCGAGTCGTAGGAGCGCTACGCGTCCACCGGCGCCGCGCGCAGCCGCCGCAGGGCGGCGTGCACCTTCTCGCGGTCGTCGGTGGTCCAGAACGGCGGCAGCGACGCCCGCAGGAAGCCGCCGTAGCGGGCCGTGGCCAGCCGCGGGTCGAGGATGGCGACCACGCCGCGGTCGTCCATGCCGCGCAGCAGCCTGCCGGCACCCTGTGCGAGCAGCAGGGCGGCGTGGGTGGCGG
The DNA here is from genome assembly GCF_042653605.1 of Pseudonocardia sp. GCM10023141. NCBI lineage: Bacteria > Bacillati > Actinomycetota > Actinomycetes > Pseudonocardiales > Pseudonocardiaceae > Pseudonocardia > Pseudonocardia sp. GCM10023141. Next base: position 311,586 of record NZ_JBHSIR010000035.1, on the reverse strand, counting down.
AGACCGACAGGAACCCGTTGCCGCCGCGGGAGTCGGTGGCGCGCTGCCGGGCCGCGACGAGCGGGTCGTCCGGGCGCGGGAACGGGATGCGGTCGATGATCACGCACGACAGTGACGGCCCGGGTACGTCGACGCCCTGCCACAGCGACAGCGTGCCGAACAGCGACGTGGCCTCGTCCTCGGCGAACTTCTTGACCAGCTGCATCGTGGAGTCGTCGCCCTGGCACAGCAGCGGCGTGTCGAGCCTGCCGCGCAGCGCCTCGGTGGCCTGCTTGGCCGCGCGCATCGACGAGAACAGGCCCAGCGTGCGCCCGCCGGCGGCCTCGACCAGCCCGGCGATCTCGTCGAGGTAGGCGGGCGGGAGCCCGTCGCGGCCAGGCGGTGGCAGCCGCTTGTTGATGTAGAGGATGCCGCTGCGGGCGTGCGCGAACGGCGAGCCGACGTCCATGCCGGACCACTTCGGGGCGTCCGGATCCGGCACCGGGTCGGTCTGGCTCTCGGCGACCTTCTCCGGCGGCAGGCCCCACTGCCGGGCCAGCGCGTCGAAGTTGCCGCCCAGCGCCAGCGTGGCTGAGGTGAGCACGACCGTGGAGCGGCCGAACAGGCGCTCGCGCAGCAGCCCGCCGACCCACAGCGGCGCGGCGTGCAGCACTTTGTAGCGGGAGTGGTCGGGGCCCTGCTCGGCGAGCCAGACGACGTCGTGGCGCTTGGCGGGATCGGACTCCTCGAACACGCCCAGCAGGCGTGTGGCGATGTCGACGACCTCGTCGAGGGAGGCCTGCGCGACCTTGCGGCCGACGGCGCCGTCGGGATCGTCCTTGCGCTCCCCGCCCAGCGCGGTGCGGCAGGCCGACGCGGCGCTGAGCACGGCCGACAGCGCGCCCGACGCGGGCTGCGGAAGGGAATCCCACCGGCCGGGCGGCAGATCCTCCAGCACCATCGCGAGGCCCTCACCGGCCTCGGCGAGCCGATCGGCCGCGGCCTGGTCGATGAGCTTGCCCAGCCGCCGCGACGTGCTCACGACGATGCCGGACGTCAGCTCGCCGGTGGCCACGCCGGTGACGCGATCGACCAGCTCGTGGGCCTCGTCGACGACCACGACGTCGTGCTCGGGCAGCACCGGGCGCCCCTCGAGCGCATCGATGGCGAGCAGGGCGTGGTTGGTGACGACGATGTCGGCCTTGCCGGCCTCGGCCTTCGCCTTCTCCGCGAAGCACTCCTCACCCACCGGGCACTTGGCAGCGCCGAGGCACTCGCGCGCGGTGACCGAGACCTGGCGCCACGTGGCGTCGGTGACGCCGGGCACCAGCTCGTCGCGATCGCCCTTCTCGGTGGTGTCGGCCCACTCGTGCAGCCGCTTGACCGCGCGCCCCATCGCCGAGATGGCGAACGGGTCGAACAGCTCGTCGGCCGGGTCGACGTCGTCGCCGCCCCCGTGCAGCTTGTTGAGGCACAGGTAGTTGCGCCTGCCCTTGAGGATGGCGAACGTGGGGGCGCGACCCAGCAGCGGCTTGAGCGCCTTCGCCAGCCGGGGCAGGTCGCGGTCGACGAGCTGGCGCTGCAGGGCGATGGTGGCCGTGGAGATCACGACCGTGGTGCCCTTGGCCACCGCGTGGTGGATCGAGGGCACCAGGTAGGCCAGCGACTTGCCGGTGCCGGTGCCGGCCTGCACCGCCACGTGCTCGCCGCTGCTGATGGCCTTGCGGACGGCCTGCGCCATCGCGTCCTGCCCGTCGCGGCGCTCCCCACCGACCGATTCGACGGCGGCGGTGAGGAGTTCGGCAACCCCGGGGAGGTTCTTCGCGCTGCGTCCAGGGGCCACCGCAGCAGGTTACCGGTCGACCCCGACGTCGTGTGGCGGAACGGTTCATTGCACGTCCGGGGCAACCTTTCGCCGGTTTCGTACGTCTATCACCCTGACCGGATGCTGAACCCTGGGGGAGGGTTTCTGATGGGTATCAGGAACGTCATCAGCACAGCGGTGGCCGCGGTGGGGACCGCGGCGCTCGTGATGCTGGCCGTCACGGCGCCTGCGAACGCGGCACCGTCACCGGCGCCGCCCGTGGCCGTGGCACCGGTGCCACCGCCCACCGATGTTCCCGGCTGTGAGCGCGGCTGCAGCGTCGCGTTCGACCGGCAACTGCCCGACGACGTGCGGTTCGTCGGGCTCAACACGCCGCCGGACGGGGGACCGGGGCCGAGCGTGCTCGTCTACCTGATCGGGGGCGAGGTCCACGACGTGCTGGCCTCTCCGGAGCCGGCCGCCGTCATGGACGCCGCGTGCGGCTACGCGGGCGATGCCCAGCGCTGCTCGGTCTCCTACGAGGTGGGGGCGCACAGCTCCAAGGTGCGCACGATGCTGCTCACCGGTGACCGGGGGATCGAGATCACCGACCACGTGGGTGGCGACGCGCCCGACGCGTACGTGACCGACCTCGACGGCAACGGCCGCGGCGATGCGACCGTGCGGATGAGCACGTTCGACCCGGCCTACGCGGGGGCGCCGCAGTACTGGGAGACCTACGTCGAGCTCGACGGGGCGTTCGTCCACACCGGCTGCGGGCCGCTGGAGACCGAGCGCAGCGCGCCGCCCGTGGCGCCGCTGACGGGGGCCTGCCCGCACCCGTGACCGGCCCGGCGCGGCAACGGGCCGGCACGGGGCCGTCAGGCGATCGTGACCCCCGCCGCCCGCATCTCCGCGACGGCGCGCTCGGTACTCTCCGGCGCGACCCCGGCACACAGGTCCAGCAGCACGGTGGTGGTGAAACCGGCTGCCGCCGCGTCGAGCGCCGTGGCGCGGACGCAGTGGTCGGTGGCGACGCCCACCACGTCAACCGCATCGACGTCGTGGGCCTGCAGCCACTCGCGCAGCCCGCTGCCGCCCGGTTCGGCGCCCTCGAACCCCGAGTAGGCCGCCGAGTAGGCGCCCTTGTCGAACACCGCCTCGACGGGCGCGACGTCCAGTTCGGGGTGGAACGACGCCCCCGGCGTGCCCTTGCGGCAGTGCGGCGGCCAGGTGTCGACGTAGTCGGGTGTGGCGGAGAAGTGCGCGCCCGGGTCGATGTGGTGATCGCGGGTGGCGACGACGTGGTCGTAGCGGCCAGCGCGGGCGTGCAGCGAGACCGCGGCCGCGACCGCCGCCCCGCCTGCCACCGCGAGCGAGCCGCCTTCGCAGAAGTCGTTCTGGACGTCGACGACGATGAGCGCGCGCGTCACCTGAGGCCCTCGAAGACCGTGGGGATGGCCGGTTCGCCGCGCGAGAGCTTGAGACCCTCCCACGGCACCGACACCAGCGCCGCGCGCAGCCGCTCGCGCGACTGCTCGAGCGCCGGACGGTCGGGCACCAGCTCGCCACCGCGGATCATCGGCACGGGCAGCACCCGGTCGTGCGGTCCGGCAGCGGGCGGGGTGGCCGCGAGGAACACGACCTCCTCGACGGCCGTGCCGGTGGGCTTGAAGCGTCGCAGCGCCGACTTGCGCCCGCCGCGCGACTCCTTGGACTGGCTGCGCTTGGCGACGGGCCTGCCGTCGACCTCGACGAGCTTGTAGACCATGCCGGCGGTCGGCGCCCCGGACCCCGTGACGACCGACGTGCCGACCCCGTAGGAGTCGACGGGCTCGGATCGCAGTGAGGCGATCGCGTACTCGTCGAGATCGCCGGACAGCACGATCTTCGTGCCGGTGGCACCGAGCGCGTCGAGCTGCTCGCGGGCCTGGCGGGCGAGCACGCCCAGGTCACCGGAGTCGATGCGGATGGCGCCCAGCGTCGGGCCGGCCGCCTCGATGGCCAGCTCGACGCCGCGGTGGATGTCGTAGGTGTCCACGAGCAGCGTGGTGTCGGCGCCCAGCGCCTTGACCTGGCTGGTGAACGCCGAGAGCTCGTCGTCGTGCAGCAGCACCCAGGCGTGCGCGGCCGTGCCTGCCGTCGGGATGCCGTGGCGACGCTCCGACTCCAGGTTGGACGTGGCCGCGAAGCCGGCCAGGTAGGCGGCCCGCGCCGACGCGACCGCGGCGGCCTCGTGGGTGCGCCGCGACCCCATCTCGATGATCGGGCGCCCGGCGGCGGCCGAGACCATCCGCGCTGCGGCTGAGGCGACCGCGCTGTCGTGGTTGAGGATCGACAGCGCCAGCGTCTCGAGCACCACGGCGTCGGCGAACGTGCCGCTGACGGTGAGGACGGGTGACCCGGGGAAGTACAGCTCGCCCTCCGGGTAGCCGTCGACGTCGCCGGAGAAGCGGTAGTCGGCGAGCCAGTCCAGCGTGCTGCGATCGACGATGCCCTCGAGCGCGGCGAGCTCCTCCGGGCCGAAGCGGAAGCGCTGGATCGACTCCAACAGCCGTCCGGTGCCGGCCACGACGCCGTAGCGCCTGCCGTCGGGCAGCCTGCGTGCGAACAGCTCGAACACGCAGTGGCGGTGGGCGGTGCCGTCGGCCAGCGCCGCGGTCAGCATCGTCAGCTCGTAACGGTCGGTCAGCAGCGCGGTGCTGACACCCGTCGAGGACGGACTCCCAGTCATACCAGAACCCTATGTGCCGTGCGGGACCTGCGGGGAAGGTGTCACCATGGAGCACATGGCCGCGCCGCTACCCACACCCACGCGCCAGGTGGATCCCGTCGTCGCCGAGGAGTCGGCGTCGGAGTCGCCATGGCAGGCGATCGTGTGGAACGACCCCGTCAACCTGATGTCGTACGTCACCTACGTGCTGCAGAAGCTCTTCGGCTATCCGGAGTCGAAGGCCAACGCGCTGATGCTCGACGTCCATCACAAGGGCAAGGCGGCGGTGTCGGCAGGCGACCGCGACAAGATCGAGGGCGATGTGGCCAAGCTGCACGCCGCCGGCCTCTGGGCCACGATGCAGAAGGCGTGAGCACCCACCCGTGAACGGCTGGAAGAAGTCCGGGCGGGGCCGCAACCTGCGGCTCGTCGCCACGATGGAGGCACAGGAGACCGCGGTGCTGCGCGGGCTGCTGATGGAGGTCCGGCAGCTGCTGGACTCGCGCACCGACGACAACCCGGCCGACGAGCTGGCCGTGCTCACGGGCATCCGCACCGGCCCGTCCACGCGGCCCGACGACCGCGTGCTCGCCCGCCTGCTGCCCGACTTCACCACCGAGGACGCCGATCTCGCCGCGGGCCTGCGGTCGCTGCACGAGCCCGAACTGATCGTCGCGAAGCAGGCGGCGGCGGCCCACGTGCTCAGCACGCTGCCCGAGGAGGGCGGCCGCATCGAGCTCACCCCGGATTCGGCCGACACCTGGCTCGCCGCGCTCAACGACGTCCGGCTGGCGCTGGGCACGGCGCTCGACGTCAGCGAGGACATGCCCGACGACCTGCCGCCCGACGACCCCCGCGCCGCCCACATCGGTGTCTACCAGTGGCTCACGTTCGTGCAGGACGCGCTGGTGCAGAGCCGCATGCAGGTCAGGTGACGGGCAGCACGGATCTGCAGGAGCTGATCGCCGGGCTCGATCCGCAGCTGCACGAGGGTGTGCACGTCTTCGCCACGGTCGAGCGCGACACGGTCCTGGACGTCACGCCGGTCGCTGCGATCGAGGAGGACGAGGGGCGCACGCTGGTCCTGCGTGCCGACGACGCGAAGCGCCTCGGCATCGCCGCTGCGTATCCGTGCGCGTGGATCACGCTGCGGGTGCACTCGGCGCTGGCCGCGGTCGGCATGCTGGCGCGCATCACCACCGCGCTCGCCGCGCACGGGATCAGCGTCAACCCGATCTCCGGCTTCCACCACGACCACCTGTTCGTGCCGCACGACCGCGCCGCCGACGCGATGCGCGTGCTGCAGGAGCTGCGGGCCGGTTCCGCGAGCCGGCGCACCGTCGTCGGCGAGTACGAGGTCGACGACGACCCGGCCCGCATCGACCGGGACGTGGCCTGGACGTTCCTCTCCACCGAGGCGTACTGGGCGCGCTGGCGCACCAGGGCCGATCTCGAGACGCAGCTGGACCGCTCATGGCGTGTCGTCGGGGCCTACCGGCGCGACACCGGCGAGATGGTGGCGTTCGCGCGCGCCGTCTCCGACGGGGTCTCGTTCGGTTACCTCGCCGACGTGTTCGTGCTTCCCGGTGCCCGGGGCGCCGGGCTCGGCACGGCCGTCACGGCGGCGGTGGTCGACGACGACCGCACCCCGCGGGTGCGGTGGACGCTGTTCACGAACGACGCCCACGCGCTCTACCGGCGCTTCGGGTTCGTCGCGGCCGGCGAGACGGCGATGGTGCGACCGAGTCCGATGGGGCAGTAGCGCGACTGAATCGATATTGACCGGACAATTTCGTGTGCGTCACACCCGTGGCAGGTGCAGCGGCCGCCGGCGGGCCCGTACCCTGGAGCCCGTGCTGGTGATCCGAGCCGATCTCGTTGCCGAGATCGTCGCCCACGCCCGGCGGGACCATCCCGACGAGGCGTGCGGAGTCATAGCCGGGCCCGAGGGATCGGATCGCCCGGAACGGTTCATCCCGATGCTGAACGCCGCCCGCTCGCCCACGTTCTACGAGTTCGACTCGGGCGACCTGCTGCGGCTCTACCGCGACATGGATTCCCGTGACGAGGTGCCGGTGGTGGTCTACCACTCGCACACCGCCACCGAGGCCTACCCGTCGCGCACGGACATCTCCTACGCCTCCGAACCGGAAGCGCACTACGTGCTTGTCTCCACCCGCGAGGAGGGGAACGACGAGTTCCGCTCGTTCCGGATCGTGGATGGCGTGGTCACCGAGGAAGACGTCGACGTCGTCGAGAGTTACATGTTCGCGCACACCGGCGCGGACGACGTTCCCGACAACAGCTGACGTCTCCGTCCCGACCCCGTACCACCCATCGATCCAGGAGCTCTTCTCGTGGCTGTCACCGTTTCCATCCCCACCATCCTGCGCACGCACACCGGCGGCGAGAAGTCCGTCGAGGCCAAGGGCGGCACGGTCGCCGAGGTGATCGACGACCTCGAGGCCAACCACGGCGGCATCGCCGCCCGCCTCATCACCAACGGCGCGCTGCACCGCTTCGTCAACATCTACGTCGACGACGAGGACGTGCGCTTCTCGGGTGGCCTGCAGGCTCCGGTGGGGGAGAACTCGTCGTTCACGATCCTCCCCGCCGTCGCCGGCGGCTGATCCGTCGTGGCGCTGTACCACTCGCTGCTGCAGGCGGTCGGTGACACGCCACTGGTGGGGTTGCCCAGCTTCTCGCCCGCGCCGCACGTGCGGCTGTTCGCGAAGCTCGAGGACCGCAACCCCACCGGCTCGATCAAGGACCGTCCGGCCCTTGCCATGATCGAGAAGGCGGAGGCCGACGGCCTGCTCGCACCCGGGGCCACCGTGCTGGAACCGACTTCGGGCAACACCGGCATCTCGCTGGCGATGGCCTGCAAGCTCAAGGGCTACTCGCTGATCTGCGTGATGCCCGAGAACACGTCGATCGAGCGTCGGCAGCTGCTCGAGATGTACGGCGCCCGGATCATCTCCTCGCCGGCTGCGGGTGGCTCGAACCAGGCCGTGGCGATGGCCAAGGGCCTGGCTGCGGAGCACCCCGACTGGGTGATGCTCTACCAGTACGGCAACCCGGCCAACGCCGACGCGCACTACCGCACCACCGGCCCGGAGATCCTGCGCGATCTGCCCAGCGTCACGCACTTCGTCGCGGGCCTGGGCACCACCGGCACGCTGGTGGGCACCGGGCGCTTCCTGCGCGAGCGCAAGCCCGAGATCCAGATCGTCGCGGCCGAGCCGCGCTACGGCGAGCTGGTGTACGGGCTGCGCAACCTCGACGAGGGGTTCGTCCCGGAGCTCTACGACCCGGAGGTGCTCACGTCGCGCTACTCCGTCGGCTCCCACGATGCGCTGCGCCGCACCCGGGAGCTGGTGGCCCAGGAGGGCATCTTCGCCGGCATCTCCACCGGCGGCATCCTGCATGCCGCGCTGGCCGTCGCGGAGAAGGCGGCGGGGTCCAAGGAGCCCGCCGACATCGTGCTGATCGTGGCCGACGGTGGTTGGAAGTACCTGTCCACCGGTGCTTACAGCGGCACCCTCGACGAGGCCGCCGAAGGCATCGACGGGCACCTCTGGGCCTGACGCTCACCGCGCCGCCGGGCGCGGCGCCGGTGAGCCGTCAGGAATTCTTCAGCCGCTCGCGGGGTGTTTCCGCGTAGCCTCGACGGCATGGTCGCCCCTGCGCCGGCCCCGCGCCGGTCGATAGCCCGCGTGCTGCCGGCCCACCCGGTGCCCGCCGCGCTCACGATGCTCGCCTTCACCGCGCTCCTGTACGTGATCGAGATCGTCGATCGCGTCACCTCGCTGGGACTCGAGAACGACGGCATCATCTCGCGGAACCTGTCCGGGCTGTGGGGCATCCTCTGGGCGCCCCTCCTGCACGGCGGCTGGGATCACCTGCTGTCCAACACCATCCCGTTCCTCGTGTTCGGGTTCCTGGCGATGGCGGGCGGGATCCGCCAGTTCGTCGGCGTCACGGCGCTGATCTGGCTGGTCAGCGGGCTGGGTGTGTGGCTCATCGGGCCGGACCGCACCTCCACCATCGGCGCGTCCGGAGTGATCTTCGGCTGGCTCGTGTTCCTGCTGGTGCGCGGCTTCTTCGCCCGCAGCCTCGCCCAGATCGGGGTCGCGGTCGTGCTCTTACTGGTCTGGGGCAGCGTGCTGCTCGGCATCCTGCCCGGCCAGCCCAACATCTCCTGGCAGGCCCACCTGTTCGGGGCCCTCGCCGGGCTGCTGGCCGCGGCACTGGTGGCGCGGGCCGACCGCTCGAAGCGCCCGGTGCCCCTACCCGGCCTCTAACGGGCGCCGCACACCGAGCGCAGGGCCCGGTCGAGCGCCTCCTGGTGCAGCGGGTCGAGGTGCAGGCGGTCCACCTCGCTCGCGCGCGCCGCGCCGAGCTGGGCGGCGCACCCGGCGCCGGACCGCGCGTCGCGGGTCGCGACCAGCGCGTCGAGCAGCTGGCCGGTCACCGCGTCGAGCACCGGACGCACCGTGGCCAGGTCCGGCGCCGTGGCAGGGGCCTGCTGCGGCTGGGCCGTCCAGCTCTCGAAGAGGCCGTACTGCACCACCTTGTTCGCCTCGATCTGGTCGCGGAACACCGACGCCGCCACCGCGGGGTCGAGGCCGCGTGGTGCGGATCCGGCGGCAGCCGCGTCGAGCACCGTCTTCTCGCGCGCGGGGTCCTCGATCGCACCTCGCGTGCCCCACTTGGCAGCGGCCACGGTGTCGGCGGTGGCGAGGCGGCGCTGCGCGGTGTCGACGACCGCACCCAGTGGTCCGGGGTCGGCGGGCGCCGGCGCGGCGGGCGCCGTGCAGGCCGTCAGGGCGGCGAGCACGGCGATGGTCGATGCAGTCACCAGCAGCGGTGTGATGCGCACGAGATCCCCCGAGGGGAAACGACGGCAGGGCGCGGCCCGTCCCCCCAACGGCCCGCCCGTCCACCCTGCATCACCGGGACGAGCCGTCGGAAGCCGGTGGCGAGAAGTCGCCACGGACGGGTGCGGGTGGCCGGCTCGCGGGCGCGGCTACAGTCGGGAGCCGTGAACCTCGACGCTCCGATCGGCATCTTCGACTCCGGGGTCGGCGGCCTCACCGTCGCTCGCGCCGTGATCGACCAGCTGCCCGCCGAGCGCGTCGTCTACGTCGGGGACACCGCCAACGGCCCCTACGGCCCGCTGCGCATCGCCGACATCCGCATGCACGCGCTGGCCGTCGGCGACGCGCTGATGGAGCGCGGGGTCAAGGCGCTCGTCGTCGCCTGCAACACGGCATCCGCGGCGTGTCTGCCCGACATCCGCGAGCGCTACCCGGTGCCGGTGGTGGAGGTCGTGCGGCCCGCGGTGCGCCGGGCCGTCGCGGCCACCCGCACCGGCCGGATCGGCGTCATCGGCACGGTCGCCACCATCGGCTCGGGTGCCTACCAGGACTCGTTCGCCGCCGCCCGCGACATCGAGGTCACCGCCGTGGCCTGCCCGCGGTTCGTCGACTTCGTGGAGCGCGGCATGACCAGCGGCCGCCAGATACTCGGGCTCGCGCAGAGCTACCTGGAGCCGCTGCAGCGGGCGTCGGTCGACACGCTCGTGCTCGGCTGCACCCACTACCCGCTGCTCGCGGGCGTCCTGCAGATCGCGCTGGGGCCCGACGTCACGCTGGTGTCGAGCGCCGACGAGACCGCGAAGGACCTCGTGCGCGTGCTGATGGACACCGAGCTCGCCCGCGACGCCGAGGACCCGCCCCACGGGCCGCACGAGTTCCTGGCCACCGGCGACCCCGACCAGTTCCGCAAGCTGGCGCGTCGCTTCCTCGGCCCGGAGATCGGCGCCGTGGCCGCGTTGCCGATGGCCACGCTGCCGGTGTAGTCCCGGACATCTACCTAGAACGGTGCGAGGTCGTCGAGGGCGACCACGGCCGGCGCTGGCTCGGGTTCGTGTTTCCGTGGTGGTTCGAGGATCGGGACGTCCAGCATCGCGCCGGATCGGTCGGTGATCTCCGGTTCCTCCTCGCGGGGGACTTTCGGGCCCGCAGTGCGCCAACCCCGGCCGGTCCACTCACGTGACCGTCGGTCCCGACTCGCGGGCGCATCCGTCGCAACTCGCGGGCCGATCTGTCGCAACTCGCGGGCACATCCGTCGCAACTCGCGCGCTGACCTGCTCTGGCCGTAGCTGCGGGCACGCTTGACCTGGTTTCTCGGGAGCCCTGCCGGGCGAGAGAGCCCGTGCGCGCACCCCCAACCTCCTGGAGACCTGCCCGCCGGCGAGGCGGCACGAAAGCCAGGGCAGGCCACCCAGCCGACACACCCGACCGGCAGGCACGAAAGCCGGGCACGCAACCCAACCGCACCTGACCGGCAGGTGCGAAACCCGCTACCGCTCGGCCGCCAAGACTCCGTCCAGCAGTCCCGGATACAGCGAGTCCAGGTCGTCGCGGCGCAGCGTGCTGATCCGCCGCGTGCCCTCGGCGTGCACCGAGATCACACCGGCCTCGCGCAGCGTGCGAACGTGGTGAGTGCGTGTGGACTTCGTCACCGGCAACGGCACCTCGCCGCACGCGATGCCCTCGGGAGCCGCGGCCAACGCGCGGACGAGCACCAGGCGAACGGGGTCGCCGAGGGCCTGCAGCACGTTCTCGACGCGGATCTCGGCACGCGTCGGTTGGGGCAGCAGTGCCGGTTCGGTTGTCGTCACAATCAACATAGTACGACATCGGTGGTAGTTCGACGAGTCTCGTAGTACGGTCTTCATCGTACTAACGTCCACTCTTTCGGAGGACCTGGTGTCCGCACGGACTCTCCTGCTCGCTGCCGGCGCCTTCGCCGTCGGCACGAGCGCCTACGTCGTCACGGGCGTCCTGCCGGCGGTCAGTGCCGAGCTCGGCGTCTCCGTGACCACGGCGGGCCAGCTCAGCACCGTCTTCGCGCTCTCCTACGCGGTCGGTGCCCCGCTGCTGGCCACGCTGACGGGACGGTGGGACCGGCGGACGCTGCTCGTCGCCGCCCTGCTGCTCGCCGCGGTCGGCAACGCGCTCGCCGCCGTGTCCACCAACTTCCCCGTCCTGGTCGCCAGCCGCGTCGTCAGTGCGCTCGGGGCGGCCGTCTACACCCCGGCCGCCACGGTCGTGGCCACGCAGTTCCACGCTCCCGAGCACCGCGGCCGCGCCGTCGCGATGGTGTTCGGCGGGCTCACGTTCGCGCTCGTCCTCGGTGTCCCGGCCGGCAGCATCCTCGGACCCGTCATCGGCTTCCACGGCGTCTTCGGGCTCATCGCCGCGGCGTCGGTGCTCGCCGCGATCGCCGTCCGGTCGTTCCTGCCCGCGGTGGCCGCACCCGCGCACATCGGCCTGCGGGACCGGCTCGCCGTGGCTGCCGACCGCCGCGTGCTCACGATGCTCGGGGTCACGGTGTTCGGCGTGCTCGGCGCGATGAGCGTCTACACCTACGTCGTGCCGCTGCTGGCGGCCTCGGCGGCCGTCGCAGGCCCGGTCGTCAGCGCCCTGCTGCTGGTCTACGGGCTGGGTGCGCTGCTCGGCAACGCGATCGGCGGCCGGGCCACCGACCGCTGGGGCAGCAGGCGCACGCTGCTCACCGGCATGGTCGGCTTCACCGTCCTCGCCGTGACGATGCCGGTCACCATGACGACGATCGGCAGCGCCGCGGTCGTGCTCTTCTTCTGGAGCATGTTCACCTGGTCGGTCAACCCGCCCATCCAGAACCTGCTGCTGGGCTTCTCGGCCACCAGCGGTGGCCTGCTGCTCTCGCTCAACGCGTCGGCGATCTACCTCGGCGCCGGGCTGTCCGGCGTCGTCGGCGGCGTCGTCATCGCGACGCTGGGCGTGCTGGCGCTGCCGCTCGTCGGCGCGGTGCTCGGAGCGATCGGCGTGGGGCTGTTCGTGCTGCTGGGCCGGCAGAACGCTCGGGCCGAGGCGGCGGAACTCGCCGAGATGGCTCCGGTACCGTCCGGCATGTGATCGACGCGCTGGTGATCGTCGGGTACGTCGCGACCGGTGCGCTGGCCGTGTTCGGGATGGTCACCACCATCCTGAACCGGCCGCCGGACCGGATCGCGCGCTTCGCCGTCGGCGCGGTCGTCGCGCTGCTCGTCGTCCAGGCCGTGATCGCCGCCGTGCGCGTGTTCACCGGGGTCGAGCTGGCCGAGACGTCCACCTTCCTGATCTACCTCGTGGTGTCGGTGTGCGTGCTGCCGATCGCGCTGCAGTTCGCCTCCACCGAGCCCACCCGCTGGGGCGGCCTGGTCATCGCGGTCGCGGCGATCGCCACCGGGGTGGCTGTCTGGAGACTCCAGGACCTCTGGGTCCCGATCGGCGGCTCCGGTGCCTGAGGCCCCCCGCGCCACCTCGTCGGGCCCCGGCCGGGTGCTGATCGCCGTCTACGGCATCTTCGCGCTCTCGGCCACGGCCCGGGCCGGCGTCCAGATCGCCGGCAAGTTCCACGAGGCCCCGGTCGCCTACCTGCTCTCCGCGCTGGCCGGGCTCGTCTACATCCTCGCGACGATCGGCCTGGCCGGCCACGGACCCGGCTACCGCAGGCTGGCCTGGACCGCCGTCGGGTTCGAACTCGTCGGCGTGCTCGTCATCGGCACCATCACCGTGTTCGACAAGGGCGACTTCCCCGCCGACACCGTGTGGTCGATCTACGGCCGCGGTTACGGCTTCATCCCGCTGGTGTTACCGCTGGTCGGCCTCTGGTGGCTGAGGCGCACCCGCGCGCGTTAGCGTGCCTCCCATGAGGCTGATCGTGCTCGGGTGCTCAGGCAGTGGACCGGGGCCCGACGCCCCGGCGTCGGGGTACCTGGTCGAGGCGGGCCCGGCGCGGCTCGCGATGGACATGGGCAACGGCACGTTCGGCGCGATGCAGCGCCACCTCGATCCGTGGTCGCTCGACGCGGTCCTGTTCTCCCACCTGCACCCCGACCACTGCGCCGACTTCTCCTCGCTGGTGGTCCACCGCCGCTACCACCCCTACGCACCGGTCGATCCCCGGGCGGTACCGCTGGCCGTCCACGCGCCAGGCGAGGCGCCGGAGCGATTCGGGCGGGCCTACGCCGCGTCGTCGGCCGAGCTCGCCGAGACCGACCTGTCGGACGTCTTCACGTTCCACCCGCTCACCGAGGGCGGCTCCGCCGAGGTGGCGGGCACCACGCTGGGCGCGAGCCTCGTCGACCATCCCTGCGAGGCCTACGCCCTGCGCATCGAGCACGCGGGGAAGTCGCTGGTCTACAGCGGCGACACCGGACCCTGCCAGGGGCTCGTCGACGCCGCCCGCGGGGCCGACGTGTTCCTCTGCGAGGCCACCTGGCCCCACACCGGCGAGTTCTGGACCGAGCCGCCGCCCGGCGTCCACCTCTCCGGGCGCCAGGCAGGCGAGGCCGCCGCCGCGGCCGGGGTCGGCAGGCTGCTGCTCACCCACGTGCCGTCCTGGTTCGACGGCGAGGTGCTGCTCTCCGAGGCCAAGGCGGCCTTCGACGGGCCCATCGAGCTCGTCGCGCCCGGCGGCACCTACGACGTCTGACGGGCGTTCACCGGGCTCTCAGGCGCCCGACCTAAGCTTGCCGCCGTGACACGCGCAGACGGCAGGACCGACGACGAGCTCCGCCCGGTGAAGATCACCCGGGGATTCCAGAAGCACCCGGCAGGGTCGGTGCTCGTCGAGTTCGGCGACACGAAGGTGCTGTGCGCCGCCAGCGTCACCGAGGGCGTGCCGCGCTGGCGCAAGGGCTCCGGGCTGGGCTGGCTCACCGCCGAGTACGCGATGCTCCCCTCGGCCACCAACACCCGCAACGACCGCGAGTCCGTCAAGGGCCGCGTCGGCGGGCGCACCCACGAGATCAGCAGGCTGGTCGGGCGCTCGCTGCGCGCCTGCATCGACCTCAAGGCGCTCGGCGAGAACACCATCGCGCTCGACTGCGACGTCCTGCAGGCCGACGGCGGCACCCGCACGGCCGCCATCACCGGCGCCTACGTCGCGCTCGCCGACGCCATCACCTACCTCGGCGCCCACGGTCGCCTCGCCGACCCGAAGCCGCTGTCGTGCCAGGTGGCAGCCATCAGCGTCGGCGTCGTCGACGGGCGGGTGCGCCTCGACCTGCCCTACGAGGAGGACTCCCGCGCCGAGGTCGACACCAACGTCGTCGCCACCAACACCGGCACCCTCATCGAGGTCCAGGGCACCGGGGAGGGCGCCACGTTCACCCGCAGCACGCTCGACACCATGCTCGACATGGCGCTCGCCGGCATCGGCGAGCTCACCCGCCTGCAGGCCGAGGTGCTGGCCCAGCCCTACCCGGGCGAGCTCCCGTGAGCCAGGTGCTACTGGCCACCCGCAACGCCGGCAAGCTCGTGGAGCTGCAGCGCCTGCTCGCGGCGTCGGACGTGCCGGGCCTCGAGGTCATCGGCCTGGCCGACGTCCCCGAGTTCCCCGAGGCCCCCGAGGTCGGCGCCACGTTCGCCGAGAACGCCCTCGTGAAGGCCCGCGACGCCGCCGAGGCCACCGGGCTGCCGTCCGTGGCCGATGACTCCGGGCTCACCGTCGAGGCCCTCAACGGCATGCCCGGGGTGCTCTCGGCACGCTGGTGCGGCCGCCACGGCGACGACGTGGCCAACCTGGAGCTGCTGCTGGGCCAGCTCGGCGACGTGCCGGACGAGCGCAGGGGAGCGGCGTTCATCTGCGCCGCCGCGCTCGTGGTGCCCGGCACGGGCAACCGGCAGGCCACCGAGACCGTGGTGCACGGCGAGTGGCCGGGACGCATCGTGCGCGGCCCGCTCGGCGCCAACGGGTTCGGCTACGACCCGATCTTCGTGCCCACCGGAGAGGAGCGCACCTCCGCCGAGCTCAGCCCCGACGAGAAGGACGCCGCCTCGCACCGGGGCCGGGCCATGCGCGCACTGCTCCCGCTGCTGCGCGCCCTCACCTGAGGTCAGCGCGGCTCGGCGAGCACGCGCTGGGCCACCCGGAACGCGGAGTTGGCGGCGGGCACGCCGCAGTAGATCGCCGTCTGCATCAGCACCTCGATGATCTCCTCGCGGGACAGCCCGTTGTTCAGGGCGCCGCGCACGTGCAGCTCCAGCTCCTCGAGGTGCCCGTGCGCGACGAGCGCGGTGAGCGTGACCGCGCTGCGCATCCGCCGGTCCAGGCCAGGGCGCGTCCAGATGTGCCCCCAGGCGTACTGGGTGATCATCTCTTGGAACTCGGCCGTGGTGGCGTCGGCGCGGGCGATCGCGGCGTCGACGTACTCGGTGCCGAGCACCTCACGGCGAACGGCCAGGCCGTCGGGATCGAGGTCGAGCGGGCGAGCGGGCTGCGAGCTGGTCACGAACCCGCACGCTAGCCGAGCCGGTACCGTCACAGGGGTGCAGGTGCAGTGGGGTCGCGTCGCGGCCGGGTTCGGAGCGATCGTGGTCGTGGCGCTCGTCGGTGTGGCGCTCGTGCTCTCCGGCGGCATCGACGACGTGCGCAGGCTCGTGGCCGATGCCGGGTTCTGGGCCCCGCTGATCTTCGTGCTGCTCCACGTCGTGATCACGATCGGGCCGGTCCCGCGCACCGCCTTCACCGTGGCGGCAGGCGTGCTCTTCGGGTCCGCCACCGGCCTGGTGCTCGCGATGGTCTCCACGATGATCGCGGCGGCCGCGGCGTTCTGGCTGGTGCGGCTGGCGGGCGGCCCGTTCGTGGAGCGCCATGCCCACCGCTCCGGCGTGGCCTGGCTGCGGGCCCGGCTCGACCGCAGCGGCCTGCTGGCGATGATCTCGTTGCGGATGATCCCGGCCGTGCCGTTCTCGGTGATGAACTACGCGTCCGGGTTGTCCGGAGTGCGATTCCGCTACTTCCTCATCGGCACGCTGGTCGGAACGCTGCCCGGCACCGTGGCCGTGGTGGTGCTGGGTGACGCCGTGACGGGCGGGCAGCCGCCGCTGGCGATGCTGCTCACGTCGGTCGCCGGGGGCGTGATCGGGGTGGCCGGGTCGCTGGTGGCGGCCCGGCGACCGGTCGAGCCGGAGCCCGAACCGGAGCCGGTGCTCTGACGATCGGGGTGGTGCCGGCGACGGGAGTCGAACCCGCACTGTCTCGGACCTAAACCGAGCCTCTCTGCCGTTGGAGTACGCCGGCGTTCTTGCATTTGCTGCAACCGCGCCTCCGTGAGCGCTGACAGCCAGGACCGAGGATACGGAAGTCCTCGCGCCGGTTGCAGCCGTGGTCGCGAGCAGCTGCTCAGATCTTGAGGTCCTTGCGCAGCTTCGCCACGTGCCCGGTGGCACGCACGCCGTACTGCGCCACCTCGATCTTGCCGTCGGCGTCGACGACGAACGTGGAGCGGATCACGCCGACCACCGTCTTGCCGTACATCTTCTTCTCGCCGAACACGCCCCAGGCGTCGAGGACCTCCTTCTCCGGGTCCGACAGCAGCGGGAACGTCAGTCCCTCGGCGTCGCGGAACTTCGCGAGCTTGGTCGGCTTGTCCGGGGAGATGCCGATGACGTCGAGGCCCGCCGTGCCGAACTCGGCGAGGTTGTCGCGGAAGTCGCAGGCCTGCTTGGTGCAGCCCGGGGTGCTCGCGGCCGGGTAGAAGTAGACGACGACGCGGCGGCCGCGGTACTCCGAGAGGGACACCGGCTTGCCGTCGGCGTCGGGGAGGGTGAAGTCGGGGGCCGGGTCGCCGGCGGTCAGGCGGGTGCTCATGCCCGCGATCCTTCCACGTGATCTACGGTGTTGGCCTGCACATCCACCAGTCGTCAGGAGGCGTCGTGGCGCGCGACCCGGAGACCATCCAGCGCGAGATCGAGAAGACGAGGGACGCACTGGCCGCCAACCTCGACGTGCTGAGCGATCGAGCCAACCCGAAGCGGCTCGTGGATTCTGGCAAGGAGTCCGTCCAGGCCAAGCTGGCCGATCCGAAGATCAAGTACGGCCTCATCGCCGTGGGAGCGCTGGTGGCGTTCGCCCTGCTCCGCAAGCTGTTCCGCTAAGGGTCTGCGCTGAGAGTTGCGCTGACGAAGCGCTACCGGTTGCTGAGCGCCGCCGCGGTCTCGAGGACCGTGGCGCGCTCGGCACCTGCTGCGACGAGCGGGCGGTAGCGGGCCACGAACCGGGCGGCCCCGAACCCGGCCACCGCCATCAGCCGGTCGCCTGCGAAGAAGCCTGCCACGGTGCCGCGCAGCGGGCCGCCGGTCATGCCCTCGCCGTGCAGCGCGGTCACGTCGTCGGCCAGGTCCGACCGCCCGATCAGCTGAATCTTGAGCCCGAACTGGTCGGACCAGAAGTACGGCACGGTCGGCTGGGGCGGGTCGGCACCGAGGATGTCCCGGGCCACGACCGTGGCCTGGTCGCCTGCGCTGGTCCAGTGCTCGTGGCGGTGGCGGTCGCCGTACACGGCGTCCTCCCAGCAGGCGACGTCGCCGACGGCCCACACGCCGTCGAGGCCGTGGACGCGACCGCTGGCGTCGCAGGGGATGCCGTTGCCGAGGTCGATACCGGTGTCGGCGAGCCAGTCGACGTGCGGCGTGCCGCCGATGCCGACCACGCAGGCGTCGGCCTCGAAGGTGCGCCCGTCCTCGAGCGCGACGGCCACCCGCTCGCCCGCGTCGAGGAACCCGGTGAGGCGAACGCCGGTGTGCAGGTCGACGCCGCCCTCGGTCATCAGGCGGGCGGCCAGCGCGCCCAGCACCGGTCCGAGCGCGCGGCCCGACGGCACGTCCATCGCCTCGAGGACGGTGACGGCGACACCGCGGGCGACGGCGGCGCTCGCGACCTCGGCGCCGATGAACCCGCCGCCGATCACGAGCAGCGAGCCGATCTTCTCGAGCGTGGTGCGCAGCGCGAGCGCGTCGTCGAGGGTGCGCAGGGTGCAGGCCGCGGCCGGCTGGCCGGGCAGGGTGCGGGCGACCACGCCGGTGGCGAGGACGATGGCGTCGCTGTGCAGGGAGGCGCCGTCGGACAGCTCGATCTCGCCCGGTCGCAGTGCCACGGCCCGCAGGCCCAGGTAGGTGCGCACGCCGAGCTCGTCGAGGGCCTCGAGGGAGCGGAGGACGATGCGCTCGGGCTCCCAGTCGCCGGTGAGCACCTGCTTGGACAGCGGCGGCCGGTCATACGGAGCGTGGATCTCCGCGCCGACCAGGCTGATCCGGCCCTGGTACCCGGCCGAACGCAGTTGTTCGGTGGTGCGCAGGCCGGCGAGGCCGGCTCCGACCACCAGAACGTGCTCCGGCTGTCCTGCCACGGAGGCCTCCTCTTCACCAGGTCCGGCCCCGGGCAGGGGTCGTCGACAACCATCCTGACTGACCGTCAGGCGTCGCGCGTCTCCGGGTCGAGCCGGGTGCGGAGCCGGTCGAGCGTGCGGGCCAGCAGCCGGGAGACGTGCATCTGCGAGATGCCGACCTGGTCGGCGATCTGCGTCTGTGTCAGGTTGCCGAAGAACCGCAGCAGCACGATCGTGCGTTCGCGCTCGTCGAGCTCGGCGAGCAGCGGGCGCAGGGCCTGGCGGAACTCGACCTGGTCGAGCGCGGCGTCGGCCTCCCCGACGAGCTCGCCGACGGTGGCGCTGCCCTGCTCGGACGAGAGCATCTCGTCGAGGGAGGAGCTGCGGTAGGCCTCGGAGGCCTCGAGCCCCTCCAGCACCTCCGCTACGGGGACGCCGAGCTGCTCGGCGATCTCGCTGGGCCGCGGGGCCCGGCCCAGCCGCTGTGCCAGGTCGGGGACGACGCCGTTGATCGAGACGTGCATGTCCTTGAGCCGCCGCGGTACGCGCATCGACCAGCCGAGGTCGCGGAAGTGCCGGCGCACCTCGCCGCTGATGGTGGGCACCGCGAAGGAGAGGAAGTCGCTGCCG
Organism: Pseudonocardia sp. GCM10023141; assembly: GCF_042653605.1. Classification (NCBI taxonomy): domain Bacteria; kingdom Bacillati; phylum Actinomycetota; class Actinomycetes; order Pseudonocardiales; family Pseudonocardiaceae; genus Pseudonocardia; species Pseudonocardia sp. GCM10023141. Next base: position 292,253 of record NZ_JBHSIR010000035.1, on the reverse strand, counting down.
CGCTCGGGGGAGAACCGGTCGACGGCGTTGATGAGCCCGACCGTGGCGACCTGAACCAGGTCATCGATGGGCTCGCCGCGGCCGCTGAACCGGCGCGCGATGTGCTGCGCGACAGGCAGGAAACCGGTGACGAGCTCGTCTCGCAACGCCTCACGGCGTGGGTCGTTCGCATCGAGTGCGGCGTGCTGCTCCAGCAGCGGGACGAGATGGCCGTACTCGGAGTCGGCTCCCGTCACCGGGTGGGTTCGCCAGCGCGCTTGTCGAGGCGGATGCCGACCGTGGGGCCGTGGCCGTCGGAACTCGGGGTGCTGTGGGTCTCCACGTCGTCGGCCAGTGTCTGGAGCACGCGCCAGCCGAACGTGTCGGTGGAGACGGCGGCATCGGCGCGTCCGGCCTGGACCTCGACGTGCACCTCGATGCGTTCCGGGCGGACCAGGAACGTGCAGCGCAACGTGGCGCGCGCGGCGGCGACGTCGACCAGCGTGGCGCAGGCCTCGTCGACGGCCATGCGCAGATCGGAGATCGCGTCGAGGTCGAAGTCGGCTCGGGCGGCGAGATCGGAGGCGACGGCCCTGATGGTCGGGATCAGGGCGGCGTTAGCCGACGTCCGGACCTCCACGGTCGACACCCCGTCGAACGTGTCGGTGGATGAGGGGAAGTCCAGGTCGGGCACGTCGACGGAGTTCCTTCCGGGAGTGGGGGGAGCGGGGGCCGGGCGTGGCGCTGCGTCTGCTGGGGGACTTTACCGCCCCGATGGCATTCGCTGGTGATGGGCGATCGACTTCGGTTCGCGCGGGCCGTGACGGGCCGGTCGGCGGCGCCGATCGGTTCGGGTCCGAGGTGTGGTGGACCGGTCGGGGACACATCGTGGCTGTTCACGGCGGATGGGTGCGACCGGCGGTGTCGTCCACGATGGACCCTGGGCGGACCTTGGCTACCGGCCGGTAGATCGGCCACTCACGGACCAGGGAGCGCCGTTCGTCGTTCGCATCCGCCGGAACGGGACGGCCGGTATGGGGGCAAGGGTTGACTTCGATCAGGAACGAGCGCCTCTGGGGCGAGGCGTCAAGGGGGACGTGTAGATGGTCGCGGCACCGGAGACGTGCATCTCCGCGCCAGCAGTCACCTCTGCGGCCGGCATTCCGGCAGCGCGGGTGCGGCGCAGGCGCGCCGTAGCGGTGGCCGTGAGCGCCATGGAGTTGTTGCGCCCGAGCTCCGATCTGGCCCGGTTGGCCGAGAGCTTCGACGAGTTCGACCTGCTCGTGGCCGCTGCCGATCGCAGCACGGCTGCGCCCGGTGCGGTGGGCGTGCTCGGCTCCACCGTCGCGGTGCGCATCGAGGACCTCGCTGACGACGAGGGCGACGACGGCGAGGACGCCGACCTCGAAGATGATGATGATGACGACGCCATCGATGACATCGACGAGGTCGCCGACGGGGTAGCCCGGCTGGGTCTGCCACAGCTGCACCTGCATCGGCTCGGCCTGCCCGCGCCGCTGGATCCCGCGGCGGGCAGCGACCTCGTGGCCGCGATGAGCGAACTGGTCGGGTTCGATCCGGAGCCCGGTGTCTACTGCCTCGCTCCGGCGGCGTTCCCGCCGGATCCGGCCCGCGAGGTCGTCATCGCCGCGGCACAACGGATCGCGCGCGTCTATGGCGTCCCCCTGTTGCGCTATCGGTGCATGGAACTCTCGGTGGTGGCCGAGAGCTCCGCCTGACGATCGTCGGGGGCTCACGCTCGTCGAGGCCCGGCACTCGTCGGGTCAGCTCGCGATCGCGATGCCCTGGCGCTCGAGGATCATCCGGCGCTCGGCCTCTGCCATGCCACCCCAGACGCCGAAGGGCTCGCGGGTGCGCAGGGCGAACTCGCGGCACTGTTCGAGCACCGGGCAACGCCGGCAGACCTGCTTGGCCTGTTCGGTGCGGCGGGCGCGCGAGGGGTTGCGCTCGCCGTCCGGGTGGAAGAAGACGCCGCTGTCCATGCCCCGGCAGGAGCCGAGCCGCTGCCACTGCCATTCGAAGTCCATCGGGCCGGGGAGCCGCGAGACGTCGCTCATGGGATGTCACCTCTTGTCCGCTCGTGCCCAGGGCCACTGGGCGCTTGCGGACGGGTCCCCCGGGGCGACTGCCGCCAAACACGCAGGCAGCACTCATTCCGGTGTGACGTGCATCACTCCGAGGAGCTCAGGCGGGAGCCAGCGCGTCGCCCAGGGTGTCGTGGATGTCGAACATCGGGATCAGTCCGGCGATCGTCAGCGGCCGCAGCACCCGCCGCGCGTTGCAGGCCAGCCGCAGCGTGACGCCGGCCGCGATCGCCGCATCCCGCATCTCGACGAGGACCGCGAGCCCGCTGGTGCCCAGGAACGAGATGCCGTCCAGCGACAGGACCACGAGCTCGGCACCCGCGGTGTCCAGCTGCTCGAGCACGACCGTGCGGAGCTGCGGGGAGGTGAGCATGTCGACCTCGCCGCCGACCGCCACCACGATCCGGCCCTCCGACGCGGTGTGCACCCCGAGTGAGATCTGGTCGTCGGGATCCTCAGCGCGGCGGGCCGACGCTGAGGTGGTGGCGGTGTTCCTGGCGGTCTCGGACATCGACGCCACCGTAAGGGTCCCGGGCCCGCTGTGCCACCGCAGGCAAGAATGGGGCACCCGCAGGCAAGAATGGAGCCCCCGCAGGCAAGAATGAGCACCGCCGGTAGGAAACAGCTCAGGGCAGCAGGCGGTGTCCGCCGTCGGGCGTGCGAGCGGAGCGTCCGGTCCTGGCCAGCAGCTCCAGCAGCGGAACCGCGACGCGCCTGCTGGTGTGCAGGGCCTGCCTGGCCGCGCTCAGGGTGAACTCGGGGCCCAGTCCGGCCAGCACCTGGACGGCCTGCTCGTCGGCGCCGGGCAGCAGCACGACGTCCTCGGTGAGGCGCAGCAGCTCACCCGCCTTGACGAGTGCGGCCAGCTGGCGCGGGCCCAGCCCGAGCTCGGCGAGGCGGGCCGACTCGGGCGCGGCGAAGGGGTCGCGACCGAGGTCGGCGTGCAGTGCTGTCAGAGCGCCCTGCAGGGTGGCGGGCGGGCCGTCCGGGCCGGGTCGCATCACGCGGCCGCCCTGCAGCACCAGTCCGGTGCCGGCGGGGCCGGCATGGCGCAGGACGGTGTCGACCAGGCGGGGCTCGGGCAGCCCGACGGCGCGCCGGGCGGCCTGCACCGGCAGGCCCGGGTCCAGCGGATCGGTCGCATCGTGGGCCGCGACGGCCGCAGCCAGCTCCCCGGCGACGGCGACCGCGTGGGCGGGGTCGAGCAGCCAGCCGGCGGCGCCGGGAGTCCCGGTGCGGGCCAGCGCGTCCAGATCGGCCGCGGGAACGCCCATCGCCGTCAGGTCGGTGCGGCGGGCGAGGCGCCGCCGCCGCAGCTCCGCGGCCGCGTCGGGGGTCCCGGTCATCGAGGCCAGCTCGGTGGCCCGGCGCGCGGCCGCGCCCCGGCGGCGCAGCGGTGGCGGGGCGACGTCGAGCACGGTGATGCCCGCCGACACCCGGCGGCGGCCCGGGTCGCGGAGCACGGCGGCGTCCCCGATGCGCAGCGGGAGCGGCCTGCGCAGCTGCAGGCGGGCGGTGTCGGTGCCCAGCGGGCGCACGCGAACGCCGACGGCGGCGGCGCCGATGTGCAGCTGCAGCTCGGTGGGCAGGTCCGCCACGTCGGGGGCGGTGCCGCGGACCGCCCGGAGCCGCACGTCGACGGTGTCGGTGGGCTGCCAGGCACCCGGCGTGAGCAGCACGTCGCCGCGGGAGACGGCCTCCAGCGCGACGCCGCGCAGGTTGACCGCGACCCGGCTGACCCCGCGGGCCTGCGTGACGGCGGCACCGAGGCTCTGCAGGCCGCGCACGGCGACCCGGCGGGTGCCGTCGGCGGTGGCGAGGTCCAGCTCGTCGTCGACGCGGAGCCGCCCCTGTGCCAGCGTGCCGGTGACCACCGTGCCTGCGCCCCGGATCGTGAACGCGCGGTCCACCCACAGCCGCACGTCCGCGGTGGTGGAGCCGGCCGGCAGCTGCGTGGCGAGTGCCTCGAGCGCTGCGCGCAGCTGTGCCATCCCGGCGCCGGTCGCGGCCGACACCGCGACGGCCGGCACGTCGGCCAGCGGCGTGCCGGCGAGGTGCTCGCGGGCGTCGTCGAGGGCGAGCTCGGGGTCCATCAGGTCGCTGCGCGAGATCACCAGGAGGCCGTGGCGGACACCGAGCGCCGTGAGCGCGTCGAGGTGCTCGCCGGACTGCGGCATCCAGCCCTCGTCCGCGGCCACGACCAGCAGCACCGCCGGGACCGGGCCGACCCCGGCGAGCATGGTGGTGACGAACCGTTCGTGGCCGGGGACGTCGACGAACGCGATCGTGGCGCCGGACTCCAGGGTGGTCCACGCGAAGCCGAGGTCGATCGTCATGCCGCGGCGGCGCTCCTCGGCGAAGCGGTCGGGCTCCATGCCCGTCAGTGCTCGCACCAGTGTGGACTTGCCGTGGTCGACGTGGCCCGCGGTGGCTAGGACGTGCACGGGCCGCCGCTCGGGATGGCAGGAGGGACGCCCTGCTGACGTTGAGCGTCAGGAAGGACGCCCTCCTGACGTCCGGCGACCGCCAGCACCGCCGCCGCCAACACCGCATCGGACTCCGGCGCCAGCGCGCGCAGGTCGAGCAGGCAGCGGCCGTGTTCGGTGCGGCCCAGCACGGCCGGATCCCCCGCGCGCAGGGCGGCGGCGTACCGCTCGGGCAGCGCCACGGCGGCGCTGGGCAGCACCACCCCCGGCGCCCCGCCGCCACCGACGGTCGACGCGGTGTCGCAGGCCGTCGCCTCGACGCCCGCGGCCCGCAACCGGGCTACCAGCCGCTCGGCCCGCGCCCGCAGCTGATCGGTGGTGACCTCCAGCGCCAGCCGGACCGGCGGCAGCGGGCCGAGCAACGTGGCCTCGAACGCGGCGAGCGTCAGCTTGTCGACGCGCATCGCCCTGGCCAGCGGGTGCCGGCGGATCCGCCCGACCAGCTCCGCCCCGGCCCCGGCCGCGCCGAGCAGCAGCCCGGCCTGCGGGCCGCCGAGCAGCTTGTCGCCCGACGCCGTGACGAGGGTGGCGCCGGTGGCGAGCGCGGTGGCGGCGTCCGGTTCGGCCGGTAGCAGCGGGTGCGGGGTGAGCAGCCCGGAGCCGATGTCGACGACGAGTGGCACCCCGAGGTCGGCCAGCTCGTCGAGCTCGCAGGAGCGGGTGAACCCGCTGACCACGAAGTTGGACGGGTGGACCTTGAGCACGAACGCCGTGTCCGCGCCGATCGCGGCGGCGTAGTCGGCGCGGCTGACGCGGTTGGTGGCGCCGACCTCGCGCAGCCGCGCCCCGGTGGACGTCAGTAGGTCGGGGATGCGGAAGCCGTCGCCGATCTCGACGAGCTCGCCGCGAGCGATCACGATCTCGCGCCCGAAGGCCAGCGTCGAGGCGACCAGCGCGAGCGCGGCGGCCCCGTTGTTGACGATGTGGGCCGCACCCGCGCCCGGGACGGCGCCCAGCAGCGCGGCGATCGCGGCGCTGCCGCGCGGCCCGCGGCCGCCGGTGGCCAGGTCCAGCTCGACGTCGCAGGTGCCCGCGGCGAGCTCCACTGCGGCGCGAGCGGCCGCCGACAGCGGGGCCCGGCCGAGGTTCGTGTGCAGCAGCACGCCGGTGGCGTTGAGCACGGGGCGCAGGTCGGTGGCGGCGGCCGGCAGCGCGGCGAGCACGGCGTCGACGACCTGATCGGTCGGCAGCTCGCCACGCCGGGACCGGTTCTGCGCGTCGACGACGGCGGCCTTCACCCGGACGCGGCCCAGCCGCTGCACCGCGTCCGCCACCCGTGGCTCGGCCAGCAGCGTGTCGGTGCGGGGGACGTGCCGCCGGGGATCGACCCTGGTCACCCCGGCAGCGTAGCGACCCGGCTACTTCGCGGCGGCGTTCGTGCCCAGCTCGGCACCCAGCAGCGTGTGCAGCCGGGCCATCTCGCCCCGGACGCCCTCGTGCAGGCCGTCGATGCGGCGCAGCTCCTGGTCGGCGGCCTCGCGGCGGCGGCGCGTCTCCTGCTCGCTGCGGTGCCGGACCTCCTCCGCGCGGCTCTGGGCCTCGGTCACCAGCTGGTCGGCGTTGTGCTGCGCGTCGTCGGCGATGCGGGCGGCCTCCTCGCGGGCGCCGGTGAGGGTGGCCGCAGCCTGCTGCTCGCGCTCCTGCAGGGCGACGTTGCGCTGCGCGGCCTCCTGGTCCAGCTCCGCGGAGCGGGCGATCAGGGCCTGCTCCACCTCGTGGCGATGGCGCTCGGCGTCGGCGCGGGCCTGCTCGACGAGCGCGGTGGCCTCGTTGGCGGCGCGGTTGCGGACGTCCGCGGCCTCGTGCTCGGCCAGGCGCAGGATCTTCTCGGCCCGGAAGCCGAAGCTCTCCTGGGAGATCGCCGGCGTGTTCTCCGAGGCCTGCGCGCGGGCGTTGCGCAGCTCGCCCTCGGTGGCGCGGGCGTGCTGCTCGGCGGCCTGGCGGGCCGACTCCGCTGCGGCGAGCCGTTCGCGCAGCTCCCGCAGCTGGGCATCCACCTGGTCGCGGTCGTAGCCACGCCGGACGAGGTCGAACGAGTTGCCGGCGGGAGAGGGAATGCCATTGGTCTGAACGGGGCTCTGCGCGGGCGTGATTGTCACGTTCGGTAGCTTCTTCGCCCGAACGAGTGCGCAACCATCCGCAATCGCCCGGCGGACGGTCTCATGCGGTGAGCGCACGCGCGTCCGGCATAGGGTGCTGGCGTGTCGTCCACAGCTCCGATCCGAACCCCAACGACCCGAACCCTGACGCAGTTCAGCCACGGCGCCGGTTGCGGGTGCAAGCTCGCGCCCGGCCTGCTCGCCGACGTGCTGCGCACTCTCGTTCCCTCGACGAATCCGGATCTGCTCGTCGGCACCGAGACCGGTGACGACGCCGCCGTCTGGCGCCTCGACGCCGACCGCGCACTCGTCGCCACCACCGACTTCTTCACCCCGGTCGTCGACGACCCGCGCACCTGGGGCCGCATCGCCGCCCAGAACGCGGCCTCGGACGTCTACGCGATGGGCGGGCGGCCGCTGTTCGCGCTCAACCTGGTGGCGTGGCCGTCCACGGAGCTGCCGATGGCGATGCTGGCCGAGGTGCTCGCGGGCGGTGCCGAGATCGGTGCCGAGGGCGGGTTCGCCGTGGTCGGCGGGCACAGCGTCGATGACCCGGAACCCAAGTACGGCCTCGCCGTGGTCGGTGAGGTGCATCCGGACCGCATCCTCACCAACGCCGGTCTGCGCGACGGCGACGTGCTGGTGCTCACCAAGGCGCTCGGTGTCGGCATCGCCACCACGGCGATCAAGGCCGGCACGGCGCCTGCGGCGTTGCAGGACGCCGCGGTGGCGTCGATGGTCGCCAGCAACGCGGCTGCGGCGGCCGCTGCGCTGCGGGCCGGTGCCACCGGCTGCACCGACGTCACGGGGTTCGGGCTGCTGGGGCACCTGATGAAGATGGCCGCCGCGTCGGGCGTCGACGCCGCGATCGACGTGGCCGCGGTGCCGTTCCTGTCCGGGGTCCGGGAGCTGGCCGCCGGCGGCACGGTGCCCGGCGGCACGCGGCGCAACCGGGACTGGGTCGCTCCCGCCGTCGACGTCGGGGCGTTCGGTGAGCTGGAGGCCCTGTTGCTCGCCGACGCGCAGACCTCCGGCGGGCTGCTGTTCGGCGCTGCGCCCGACCGGGCCGCCGCGGCGGTGGCCGAGCTGGGCGGGGTCGCGGCCGTGATCGGTCGGGTCCGCACCGGCACCGGCCGCATCACCCTGCACTGACCACCACCCGGCGGGTTAGCGTCACGTTGTGGCTGAACCCGTCGACCGGACCTGTGACCGCACCCGCGCCTGGGTGAACGAGGCGATCCGGCTCGTCGAGGCCGACGCCAACCGCTCGGCCGACACGCACCTGCATGCGTTCCCGATGCCGCCCGAGTGGGGCGTGGACGTCTACCTCAAGGACGAGTCGGTGCACCCCACCGGCAGCCTCAAGCACCGGCTGGCGCGCTCGCTGTTCCTGTATGCGCTGGCCAACGGCTGGATCGTCGGCGGCACCACGGTGGTGGAGGCGTCCTCGGGCTCGACGGCGGTCTCCGAGGCCTACTTCGCCCGGCTGATCGGCGTGTCGTTCGTGGCGGTGATGCCGCGCTCCACGAGTCCCGAGAAGATCGCGCTGATCGAGCGCTACGGCGGGAAGTGCCACTTCGTCGACCGCGCCCCCGAGATCTACGCCGAGGCGCAGCGGCTGGCCGACGACACCGGCGGCCACTACATGGACCAGTTCACCTACGCCGAGCGGGCCACCGACTGGCGGGGCAACAACAACATCGCGGAGTCGATCTTCAGCCAGCTCTCGCTGGAGCGCTACCCCATCCCGGAGTGGGTCGTGATGAGCGCCGGCACGGGCGGCACGTCGGCCACGATCGGGCGCTACCTGCGCTACCGCCGCCACGACACGCGGCTGGCCGTTGTCGACCCGGAGAACTCGGCGTTCTTCCCCGGCTGGGTCACCGGCGCCGCCGACTACGCCACCGGGATGCCCTCCCGCATCGAGGGCATCGGCCGTCCGCGCATGGAGCCCAGCTTCGTGCCGAGCGTGATCGACCTGATGATCCCGGTGCCCGACGCCGCGAGCGTGGCCGCCACGCGCCACCTGCGGGACGTGACGGGCCGCTGGGCGGGCGGGTCCACCGGCACCAACCTCTGGGGCGTCTGGCACCTGGTGGCCCGGATGCGGGCGGCGGGGACGCGCGGCAGCATCGTCACGCTCATCTGCGACGGCGGCGAGCGCTACCAGCACAGCTACTACGACGACGACTGGGTGGCGAGCAAGGGCATGGACCTCGCGCCCTACACGGCGACCCTGGAGCGGTTCTTCGCGACGGGGGAGTGGGCACCGCCGGAGAACCCCTGAACGGGGCCGGGCTCGACCTGGGAGAGTGCGGTGTTGGTCGTATTCGCCGCTGATGACTCGTCTGACTGATCGGTCCCGTTCGCCCGCCGTTCACCGATCCGTCGTCCTGATCGGGGACGGTGACGCCCGGCCACCACCCGGTCGAGTGAACCTCGGCCGGCCCGTGCACGGAACGGAGAACACGTGAGCGAGCTCGCGAGCCGCACAGCGGAGCCCGGCAAGACCGAACCCGACGGCCTGTCCCGGCGGGGCTTCCTGCAGCGCAGCGCCGCTGCGGGCGCCGGCGTGATGCTGATCGGCAGCACCGAGATGCTGATCACCGCGCCGGCCGCGGCCGCGGCGCCGCAGCAGGCCGGCTACGGCCCGCTCGTGGCCGACCCGGCACAGCGACTGGCGCTGCCGAAGGGCTTCGGCTACACGCTGGTGTCGGAGGCGGGTGCCACGATGCTGGACTCGGGCGAGCCGACGCCGCGCAACCACGACGGCACAGGAGCCTTCTCGCGCCGCGGCGGCGGCACCGTGCTGGTCACCAACCACGAGATCCGCGACCCGTTCGGCACCGACCTACCCGTGCCGCACCACGACGGCCTCACCTACGACCCGGGCGCTGCCGGCGGGTGCACCGTGGTCCAGGTCGACCGCGACGGCAAGCGGCTCGGCGAGACCGTCGGCGTCGCCGGCACCGCCACCAACTGCGCGGGCGGCGTCACGCCGTGGGACACCTGGCTCACCTGCGAGGAGATCGACGCGCTCGCCGGCAAGGACGGCTTCCAGAAGGACCACGGCTACGTCTTCGAGGTCGACCCCTACGACGCGGGCGCGAACGCCGACCCCCGGCCGATCAAGGCGCTGGGCCGGTTCGAGCACGAGGCCGCCGCCGTCGACCCGCACCTCGGCGACGTCTACCTCACGGAGGACTCCGCAGGACCCAACGGCCTGCTCTACCGCTGGAAGGCGCCGGAGAACTTCAACGGCAGGCGCGGCGGGTTCCGGAGGCTCGGAGCGACCGACGGCGTGCTCGCGGCGATGAAGGCCACCGACGGCGCCGGCAAGCACGTGCCGGACCTGTCGCTCGCGACGAAGACCGGCACCGTCTACCGGGTCGAGTGGGTCCCGGTGCCCGACCGCGACGGGCGCACCGTGGCCACCCGCAAGCAGTTCGCCGACGGTGACATCACGCGGGCCCGCAAGCTCGAGGGCGCGTGGTGGGACGGGCCGGGTGTCTACATCGTCTCGAGCTTCGCCCGCGCCGAGAGCCCGGTGGTGCACGACGGCCAGGTGTGGCTCTACGACCCGCGCCGGTCGACGCTCACGCTGAAGCTGCTGTTCACGAAGAACCCGGACCCGGCGCGCGACGGCGCCTTCGACGGTCCCGACAACATCAGCGTCTCGCCCTACGGTGGCGTGATCCTCGCCGAGGACGGTGAGGGCATCCAGCACCTCGTCGGCGCCACCCCGAGCGGCGCGACGTTCCCGATGGCACGCAACGACTTCGTCACGGCGAAGACGAAGAACGTGGAGTTCACGGGGCCGATCTACTCGCCGGACCGGAAGTTCCTCTTCGCCAACGTCCAGGAGCCGGGGTTCACGTTCGCGATCACGGGGCCGTGGCGCAACCAGCGGTAGCGCGGGTGGGCAATACCTCCTTCGGAGCAGACGAGACGTAAGGATGACGACGGGGGCGGACCTCTGCGCCATGGTGCAGAGGTAACTTCTGGATCTCTGACCACCGCGGCGACCGCACCGTTGCGGCTGCGGCCACCGCGGCACCCCGTCGACCGGCGCGCCATCACCTGGTGGCGGCTGCAGTCGGCGGGGTGGTGGCTGGCGCTGCTCGTCGTCGGCGGCGTCGGCCTGGTCATCTTCTCGCCGGCCTGGCTGGTGGTGCTGGATGTGGTGATCGCCGTGATCGGGCTCGCCGACGTCGCGGTGCTCCCGTCGATGCGCTACCGGCGGCACCGGTACGAGCCCACCGACCAGGCCGTCTACGTCCGCGACGGTGTGTTCGTCCAGGACTGGCGGGTGGCGCCGCTGTCGCGCGTGCAGACCGTCGACACCAAGCGGGGACCGCTGCAGCAGTGGCTGGGCCTGTCCACCGTCACGGTCACCACGGCGTCGACGGCCGGGGCGTTGAAGATCCACGGGCTGGACCGCGACGTGGCGGCCGAGCTGGTGGAGCGGCTGTCGGCGGCCACCGAGGACACCCCTGGCGACGCGACATGAGCCCGGACGTCACGGGGTCGGACATCAGGGAGTCGGGCGCCGCTGTTCCCGGCGTGGTCGCCGTGCCGGAGCAGGAATGGCTGCGGCTGCACCGCCGGTCGATCTGGGTGGCGCCGCTGCAGCCGCTGGCCGGGCTGCTGGTCACCGGCCTGCTGGTGATCACGTTCCGCGGCTGGGACGAGGTCGGTGTGGTCGAGCCGCTCATCGGCGTGGTTGTCGCGCTGGGCGCGTTCCTTCTCAGCGCCTGGTCCTGGGCCACCACCCGCTACCGCATCACGGGCACGCACGTCGAGATGCGCAGCGGGATGCTGGTGCGCAAGCACCGGGCCGTGGCGCGCGACCGGCTGCGCTCGGTCGACCTCACCGCCGACATCACGCACCGCGTCGCCGGGCTCGCGGTGGTGGTGATCGGCACCGGGCGCCAGGGCGGCGATGCCGATGACGAGGTCGAACTCGACTCGGTGGCGCGCGGCGAGGCGGAGCGGCTGCGCGAGATGCTGCTGGTGCGGCGGGGCCGGCCCGCTGGGACCGTTTCCGGCGTTGCTTCCGGTTCCGGCGGGGACCCGAACGCGCTGGCCTCCTTCGAGGCGAGCTGGCTGCGCCTGGCCCCGTTCTCGCTGCTCGGACTCGTCGCGGTGGGAGTGCTCCTCGCCGGTGCCACGCAGCTGCTCCGCACGGTCGGGGGCGACGAGGTCTTCGGCTCCGGTCCGGTGCAGGCGGCGTGGGACTGGGTCGTCGGCACGCCGGTGCCCACCGTCGTGATCGTCGCGCTCGCGGTCCTGCTGGTGCTCAACACCGTGCTGTCGACGGTGCTCTACGTCCTGTTCTACGGCGGGTACACGGTGCGCCGCGCCGACGACGGCACCCTGCGGATCGCCTACGGGCTGATCACCCACCGGTCGGTGGCCATCGAGGAGCGCAGGATCCGGGGCGTGCGCATGGATGAGCCGCTGATCCTGCGCCTCGGCGGCGGCGCGCGCCTACGGCTCGTCGCGGCCGGGCTGGGGGCCAAGGACGGCGACGGCGAGGAGAAGCAGGACAGCGACCTGCTCCTGCCCACCGCGCCGCGCGCGGTCGCCGACCGGGTCGTCGCCAGCGTGCTGGAGGTGCCGGTCGCGCCCGCCGCGGACGGCGTCCGGAGCCACCCGCTCGCGGCGCTGCGTGTGCTGCTGGTCCGCTGGGTCGGGGTGGCGCTGGTGCCGGCCGTCGTGCTGGAGCGCTGAGCGCGGCTGTCTTCGCACACCGTTGGGGGTCGTCGCACGCGTTCCAGGGTGTGCGAGCACCGGCGAAGGTGTGCGACGTCGGGATCAGACGTACGCGCGGGGCGTCGCGGCGCCCGCGGTCGGCACCGGCTGCCGCTCCAGGCGCGCGGCCGCGGCGAGCAGCGCGGCCTCGGAACCGGGACGTCCCACGAGCTGCACCCCCACCGCCCGGCCGCCGATCAGGACGGGTGCCACCACCGCGGGCAGCCCGGCCAGGTTCCACGCCTGCGTGTAGGGCACGCGCCGGGCCGACTGCAGCGCGGTGCGCAGGTACCCGTGGTCGGACAGGGTGCCCGCGGCAGGTGCCGGGCCGGCGACCGCGGGGGAGAGCAGCAGGTCGTATCCGGCGTCGTCGAGCCAGGCGAGGACGCTCTCGCGCCAGGCTGTGACGGTGGCCGGGCGCGGTGGGGTGAAGCGCAGCACCTGCCTGCCCCTGCGGACGACGCTGGCGGTGCGGGGCTCCACCTCGGCCAGGTCCAGCTCCAGCGCGGCGGCATCGGCCGCCACCCCGGCGTGCCAGCGGCTCGCCCACTGGGCGCCGAGCCGGTGCGGGTACGGCGGGTCGTCGAACGTCACGGTGCAGCCGCCGGGCCCGGCGCGCAGTCGCGCCGCCGCGCCGACGACGGCGGCCCGGTGGTCGGCGTGGAGCTGGCCCGACGGGCCGGGGCTGCGCAGCGACAGCGCGATCCGGCCGGGACCCTCCGCCGTGAGCGTCACCGGTGCGCCCCACAGCACGCTGAGCATCAGGGCGGCGTCCCTGGCGGTGCGGGCGAGCGGGCCCGCCGCCGTCAGGCCGTGCCAGCGCTCGCCGACGCCGCCCGGCAGCGGCACCACGCCGGTGCCCGGTTTGAGCCCGACCAGCCCGCAGTAGGCCGCCGGGATGCGGATCGAGCCGCCGCTGTCGGTGCCGAGCGCGATCGTGGCCATGCCGGCCGCGACGGCCGCGGCGCTGCCGCCGCTGGACCCACCCGGGTCCCGCGTCTCGTCGAGCGGGTTCAGCGTGCAGCCGAGCGCGGACTGGGTGAACCCCCAGATCGCGAGCTCCGACATCCGGGTCTTGCCCACCACCACCGCGCCGGCCGCGCGCAGCCGCTTGACCAGCTCGTCGTCGCGCCGGGCCGGGGTGGTGGACGTGGCGGCGGAGCCGTGGCGGGTGGGGTAGCCGGCCACGTCGATGTTGTCCTTGATGGCGACGGGCACGCCGGCCAGCGGCAGCGCGAACCGGTCGGCCCTGGTGTCGACGGCGCCTGCCTCGGCCAGCACGCGGCGCGGGTCGCAGGTCTGGAACGCGCCGATGACGGGCTCGCGCTCGCCGACGCGCGCCAGGTGCGCCTCGGCCACCTCCACGGCGCTGCTGCGCCCGTCGCGCACCCGTTCGGCGATCTCGACCGCGGTGAGCGCAGTCAGGTCGAGGGCGTCCATCCCCCCACCCTGGCATTGATCAGGGGTTATCGGGAGTCGACCCGCCGGGTTCCGAGCACCCTCACGGCGAGTTGAGTCAGTCCGGCTCAACTCTGCTTGACTCCCTTCGGGGGTGTCGAGCCATGATTGAGTCGTGCGGACTCAACTTCTTCCGACGGGGTTCCGGATCTGGGTGGCGGCGGCCACCGTCTCGCAGGTGGGCGATGCCGTCCTCTACTTCGCGATCGGCTGGGCCGCCACCGCCTACGGCGGCACGGCGGCGGGTGCGGTGCTGGCGGCCGTGATCGTGCCGCGGACGCTGCTGATGCTCCTGGGTGGGACGATCGCCGACCGGATCGGGCCGCGCCGCGTGATGCTCACCGCGGACGCGTTGTTGCTGGTCGGATCCGCTTTGGCCATCGTGCTCGCCGGGGCCTACGGCACGCCGCTGTGGCTGCTGGCCACCATCGCGGTCGTGCTCGGGGTGACCACGTCGTTCTACTTCCCGGCGGCGGGCGCGCTGCCGGCCCGGCTCGTCGACGCCGAGCAGCTGCCGCGGGCGCTCGCGCTGCGCAATGCCGGGTCCCAGATCGGGAGCCTCGCTGGCGGCCCGCTCGGCGGGTTGCTCGTCGCGCTCGGCGGGCTCGGCGCGGCACTGGGACTCAACGCGGCGTCGTTCCTGCTCGTGCTGGTGGTGATGGTCGTGCTGCGGCCGATGAGCGGCCCCGCGCCGGTGGAACGGGGATCGGTGTGGAGCGAGATGCGCGACGGGTTGCGGGTCGCGATGCGCCGCCGCGCGCTGCGTCAGGTGCTCGGCCTCTACGCGGTGGCGGGCGGGTTCGTGCTCCCGCTCGGTTCGCTGGCCGTGCCGCTGCTGGCCAGGGAGCGGGACTGGGGTGTCACGGGAGCAGGCTGGGTCGACGGGTCGATCGGTGCCGCCGCGCTCGTCGGCGCGCTGGTGATCGCCCGCACCGGCGTGCACCCGCGCACCGGTCGAGCCGTCGCCGCCGGCCTGCTGGGCACCGCTGCCGGGGCCATCGCGCTGGCACTGGCGCCGGTCGTCGGGGTCGCCTTCGGGGGCGGCGTGCTGATCGGCTGCGGGCTGGCGGTGTTCATCGCCCACGCCGGACCGCAGCTGGTGGCCCGAACGCCCGGCTCGCACCTGTCGCGCGTGCAGGCACTGCTGGGCATGGTGCAGAGCACGGCGCTGATCGGCACGAACCTGCTGCTCGGGGACCTCAGCAGGGTCGCGGGCGCGGCCGTGGCCGCGCTGGTGTCGGCCGCGTTCCTCGCGACGGCGGCAGTGGTCGCCGCGCTGTCGAAAGAGCTCGGCGGAGGCGGACGGGAATCGAACCCGCCTGGCCGAGGTGCTCGGCCACGTCGGTGTTGAAGACCGCGGGGGCCACCAGGCGCCCTTACGCCTCCCTGGCCGGCTACCGAGCCGCGGCGAGTGCCTCGGGCACGTCGTCGGCGATGGCGAAGTGCGGGAGCAGGCCGGTGGCCTCCATCGCGCGTTTCACGATCCGCGAGCCGGGCACCACCCACAGCCTGCCGCCGGCGGCATCGGCTGCGTCCTTGGCCCCGACGAGCACGGCGAGCCCGGCCGAGCCGAGGAACGTGACGTCGGTCAGGTCGAGCACGATGTGGCGCGCGGCGGCCTGCTGTTCCTGCAGGCGCGCGTTGAGCAACGGAGCGGTGAGGGTGTCGAGCTCGCCCACGACGTGCAGCACGCGCACGCCTGGTCCATGATCGACAACGTCGAAGCGGATGATCTCACCGACGTCGAGACCGTCGGCGGGAGTCTTCTCGCCGGGGGTATCGGCGTCCATGGACGGAACCCTACGGCGACGCTCATGGGGGCACAACAAGACCCCCGGCGCGTGCGATCCTCAGTGGTCATGGACGGTCAGTTCGCGGTGCGGATCGTGGTGCGCAGCTATGAGGTCGACGCCAACCAGCACGTCAACCACGCCATCTACCACCGCTACGGCGAGCACGCGCGCACCGAGCACCTCGCCGCGGCGGGCTGCTCGATGGCCCGGCTGGTCGAGCGCGGGATGGGGATCGTCTTGTTGGAGACCCATGTCCGGTTCCTGCGGGAGCTGCGCCACGGTGACGACGTCGAGATCGACTCCCGGATCGCGTTCGGCGCCGGGAAGACCTTCGAGATGGCCCACACGCTGCGCCGCGCCGACGGCGTCGTGGCGGCCGAGATCAGCTGCCGGATGGGCCTGCTCGACGCCGCGGCGCGGAGGCTGCTGGCGGAGCCACGGGAGCGGCTTTCGGAGATCGCGACAGATCCCGGCCTGATCGGGGCGCACGCCCACCCCGACTTCGCATGACGTCGCCGGTCCTCGCACACCGTGGAACGTGTGCGAGGACCGGCGAGGGTGTGCGAGGTCGCCTCAGGCGGCCAGCGCGTCCGCTGGGGCCGCCTTGCGGGCTCGGGCCGGCGCCGGACGGTCGGCGGCCAGCGCGGGCACCTGACCACCGGAGCGGCGGGTGGCGCGGCGGGACCGCAGGTACGCCCGCGGTCCGGCGGCGAGCCCGCGCATCCGGGCTGCGCTCGAGCCCGCCGGCAGTGCCGGTGCGGCCGTCCCGGAGGTGCTGGTAGCGCTGGTGGCGCTGCCCTGGGTGTTGATCCGGCGCAGCGCCGAGACGGCGGCCGGGATCCGGCGCACCGCGGTCCTGCGGGCGCGGGGGTCCAGGGCGATCTTGGTGAGGAACGCGCCGAGCCCGACCGCGTAGCCGTAGACCTGCTTGCGCAGCGCGGCGGCGTCGACGCGGTGGTGGTGCCAGACGAAGATGCCGGGCTCGTAGCCCAGCACGTTGCCGGCCAGCACGAGGCGCACGAGGAACTCGCAGTCCTCGCCGCTGAACGTGGCCGATCCCGGGCCGAGCGCCTCGTCGAAGCCGCCCGCGGCGCGCGCGACGTCGGTGCGCACGGCCAGGTTGGCGCCGATCCCGAACAGTCCGGGGGAGAACGGGAAGATCGGGGAGTCGGCGGGCGGCGCGGCCAGGGCGAACCGGCGCGGGGTGTAGCCCTTGCTCCAGCCCAGCGCGGCGTCGGCCGCCAGCTCCTCCGGGGTGCCCAGGCGTGCGGCGAGCACCGGGCCGCTGAGGCAGTCCAGTTCGGGCTCGGCGTCGAACGCGCCCGTGATGCGGGAGGCCCAGCTGCGGTCGGGCTCGGTGTCGTCGTCGGTGAAGGCGACGATCGCGGTGTCGGCCTCCAGCAGGCCGCGGTTGCGTCCGGCGGACGCGCCGCGGCGCGGCTCGCGGACGTAGCGCACCCGCTTGTCGTCGATGGCCCGCACGACGGCGGCGGTGGCGTCGTCGACCGGGTCGTTGTCGACCACGAGCACGGTGACGTCGGGGTGGTCACCGGCGAGCAGTGCGCGCACGCAGCGGTCCACGCTGTCCGGGCGGCCACGGGTGGCCACCACGACGGTCAGCGGGCTGGCGGAGACGGGGGGAGCTGCCGGGGAGGCGACGGTGCCGAGCGCGTCGTCGAGCGCGGTGCGGACGGTGTTGGCCGTCGCGCGCCCGCCGACGAGCGGCAGCTCGATCGTGCCGATGGGGATGCCGCCCGCGGTCACCAGCAGCCGGGCCGCACCGAAGCGGCCGTCGACGGCGATGGCCCGGACGGGGTCGTGACGATCCACTCGGCCGACCCAGGTCGGCGCGGGCAGGGAGTTCCAGGCGTTCATCGGAGTCCTCCCGACGTTGCTCGTTGGCGGATTCATTGGGGCCCACGTTAGGTGTGGCTCCCTGTGGTGACGCTGAGTCGACATGTGTGTGAGCTGTGCGTGACCGTATTCCTCGACTCCGGACCGGGCGGATCGGCCGCGGGCCCCGTACTCTTTCGACGTGGATTCTGAGGGGTCGCTCCCCTTCTTGCACGGCGACCGGGACGTGATGCGCGTCCTGCTCGACCGGCGCGCCGACGGCAGCACCCCCGGGGCACGACATGACGATCATCGGGTGGCCCTGGTCATCGGCGGCGGCGGGATGCGCGGCACCTACGTCGCGGGCATGCTGAGGGCGCTGGAACGCGCTGGCCTGCAGCCGGGCTTCGACGAGGTGTACGGAGCCTCCTCCGGATCGTTCAGTGCGGCGGCCTTCCTCACCGGCAATGCCGAGGACTGCGCCACCTGTTTCCACGAGGACCTGTCGACCGAGGCATTCATCAACATGAAGCGCCTGGGGTCGCGGCGACCGGTGGTCTCGCTCGACCACCTCGTCGACGCGATCGGGTCGCGCCGGCCGATGGACTGGGCCGGATTGGGCCGAACGCCCGCCCCGCTGCGGATTGTGGCCACTGACACAGCCGACCTCACCCCGCACACGCTCGAGGGCATGGTCACCGACGCCGACTGGGTGCAGGCGCTGCGGGCCAGTGCCTCGATCCCGCTGCTGTGCGGGCCGCCCGTCTCCTACGGCGGCCGCCGCTGGGTGGACGGCTCGGTGGGCGAGCCGCTGGCGATGCTGCGCGCGCTGCGCGGTGGCGCCACGCACGTGCTCGTCATGCTGTGCCGCGGCGCCGACGACATGCACGAGGACGCCGATGCGGGCATGTCGCTGTGGGCCCGCACGCTCGACCGGATCGTGCCGGGGCTGGGCACCGTGGCGCAGGGATCGCGGCGCTACGGCGCGGAGCTGCGGATCGTCACCGACGCGGCACATCCCGACCGCGGTCCGGGGCACCTGCTCGCGATGGCACCGTCGCGCTCGGCGGGTGTCGGATCACTGTGCGTCGACGCCGACCCGCTCGGCGAGGCCGTCCGGATCGGTGACGAGTCGGCCGTCGCGGCCATCGCGTCGGTGGCGCTCGAGGGACGTGACCTCGATCCTGCGTGAGTGACTAACGTCCCTCCCATGGATGCAGGTGAGCGGCCCCGCGCGGCCGTCGTCGTCACCGGTAGCGAGCTGCTGACCGGCGTGATCTCCGACAGCAACGGTCCGTGGCTCGCCACGGAGCTGGCCGGGCTCGGCTTCGAGCTGGCCCACCTCCTCCTGGTGGGGGACCGGGCCGACGATCTCGCCGCCGCGTTGCGCTTCGCCGCCGACGCGGGAGCCGAGCTGCTCATCACCAGCGGCGGCCTGGGCCCGACGGCCGATGACCTCACCGCCCAGGTCGTCGCCGACTTCGCCGGTCTCGAACTCGAGTTCGACGAGCAGGTGCACGCCACGATCGCGGCGATCGTCGCAGGCTGGTCGGCGCGCACCGGGTTCAGCGGCCCGTCCGTCGACGCCGCCACCCGCAAGCAGTCGATGGTGCCGCGCGGTGCGGTGGTGCTCCCGCCGGTGGGCACCGCACCGGGCCTGGTCGTGCCGACCGCGGGCGGGCCGCTGGTCGTCGTGCTGCCCGGACCGCCGCGCGAGCTGCGGGGCTCGTGGCCCTCGGCGCTCGCGACCGCCCCCATGCAGGCGCTGCTGGCCAGGGTGCCGCGCGCCGAGTCGCGATCGCTGCACTTCTTCGGGCTGCCGGAGTCGGAGATCGCGGAGTCGCTGCGCGAGGTCGGTGCCGCGCTGGACCTGACGGCGCTGGAGGTCACCACCTGCCAGCGGCACTCCGAGCTCGAGGTGGACATCCGCGCGCGGCCGGGCGCCGAGGAGACGGCAGAGGCGCTCGTCGACGAGCTGGTCGGCAGGCACCGCAGGCAGCTGCTCAGCACCGACGGCGCGCGCACCGACGAGCTGGTGGCGCGCGCGCTGCTGGCGTCGGGGCTGACGGTGGCGACCGGGGAGTCGTGCACTGGCGGGATGCTCGCGTCGCGCCTCGTCGACCGCGCCGGGTCGTCGGCGTACGTGGCGGGCGGGGTGGTGGCCTACACGAACGAGGCGAAGACGGCGCTGCTCGGCGTTCCGGCCGACATGATCGTCGCGCACGGGGCGGTGTCGCCGCAGGTGGCGCGGGCGCTGGCCGACGGGGCGCGGGAGCGGCTCGGCGCCGACATCGGCGTCGGGATCACGGGGGTGGCCGGGCCGGGCGGCGGCACGGAGGCGAAGCCGGTGGGCACCGTCAGCCTCTGCGTGTCCACCGGCGACGGCCAGGTGATCGCCCGCGACGTCCGGCTGCCCGGCAGCCGGGCCGACATCCGGGAGCGCTCCACGGACCTCGCGATGTACCTGATCCTGCGCGCGGCAGGCGGCCTGCCCACCCCCTGACGGGCTGGGGTCAGGTTGCGCGGGCTGCGGCGAAGCGCGCCGTTCCAGCGGGAGGTCAGCGCAGGGGACGGAAGAATTCCCGCAGCTCGTCCACGTACACCTCGGGCTGCTCCAGCGACGCGAAGTGGCCGCCGGTCTTCGGCTCCGACCAGTGCCGCACGTCGGTGTAGCGCTGCTCGATCCAGGAGCGCGGCAGCCGCACCAGCTCGTGCGGGAACTGCGTGATGCCGGTGGGCACCTCGACGGTGTCCACGCGCCTGCTCTTGAAGCTCTCCCAGTACAGCCGTGCCGACGACGCGCCGGTGTTGGGCAGCCAGTGCAGCATCACGTTGTCGAGCAGGCGGTCGCGCGAGATCACGTTCTCCGGGTGCCCGGCGCAGTCGGTCCAGTCCCAGAACTTCTCGACGATCCACATGGCCTGGCCCGACGGGGAGTCGGCGAGCCCGTAGCCCAGCGTCTGCGGGCGGGTGGACTGCTCGGCCGAGTAGCCCGTGCCGACCTTGGCGAACGCCTCGCGCTCGGCGAGGCGGCCCTTCTCGTCGGCGGTGAGCGGGCCCACGTCGCCGGTCTCGGGCCGCTGCGCGATCGGCATCGTCAGGTGGATGCCGAACAGGTTCTCCGGCGCGCCGGTGCCCAGCGCGGAGGTGATGATCGAGCCCCAGTCGCCGCCGGCGGCGCCGTAGCGCTCGTAGCCGAGCCGGTCCATCAGCTGCGCCCACGCGGTGGCGATCCGCTCGACTCCCCAGCCCGCGATCGTCGGCTTGCCGCTGAACCCGTACCCGGGCAGCGACGGCGCGATGACGTGGAACGCGTCGCGGGGATCGGGCGGGTCGATGAGCGCGTCGACGATGTCGACGAACTCGATCACCGAGCCCGGCCAGCCGTGCGTCAGCAGCAGCGGCATCGCACCCTTGTGCCGCGACCTCGCATGGATCAGGTGGATCTCGACGCGGTCGTCACCACCGCCGTCCAGGCCGGTGCGGAACTGCGGCAGCGCGTTGAGCTCGGACTCGCAGCGGCGCCAGTCGTACTGGTTGGCCCAGTAGTCGGTGAGCTCCCGCGCGTAGTCGAGGGGGACGCCCTGCGACCAGCCGGCCACCGTGGCCGCCTCGGGCCACCGGGTGCGGGCGAGCCGGTAGCGCAGGTCGTCCAGGTCGGGTTCGGGGATGGCTACGCGGAATTCGCGCACTAAAACTGCACTCCTCTGGTGAGAGCACCGTCGACGACGAGGTTGGTGCCCGTGATGAAGGACGCGCGCGGGCTGGCGAGCATGGTGACGGCGTACGCGATCTCCTCGGCGGTCGCCATCCGGCCCGTGGGATTGAGATCCATGGCCGTGGCGAACAGATCGGGGTTGCCGCCCTCGATGCCCTGCCACACGCCTCCGGGGAAGTAGGTGTTGCCCGGCGAGACGCAGTTGGCCCGCACGCCTGATGCCGCGAGCTGGAAGGCCAGCCCGGAGATGTAATGGATCACGGCGGCCTTCATGGTGCCATACGCGTCCTTCGCGAAGTCGATCTCGCGACCGGACACCGACGAGACCGCGACGATCGAACCCTTCGACGTCTCCAGGTGCGGTTGCGCCGCCTCGCACAGCCGGACGGTATGCATGAGGTCGACCTGGTAGCTCGCCTGCCAGTTGTCCTCGCCGGAGCCGATGGCCAGCGCGCTGACGTTCGCGACGACCACGTCGATCCCGCCGAACGCCTCGGCCGACGCCGCCACCCAGGCCGTCAGCGCCGCCGCGTCGGCCACGTCGACGGCGGTGCCGGCCACGTCGCCGCCTGCGGCCCGCAGCTCCTTCTCCGCCGTGGCGACGTCGGCTGCGGTGCGGGCGCAGAACGCCACCCGCATGCCCTCGGCCACCAACGCCTCGACGGTGGCGCGCCCGATGCCCTTGGTGCCGCCCGTGACCAGCGCGGTCTTGCCGGTGAGCTGCAGATCCATGGAGTGCTCCTAGATGAGTTCGCGCGAGAGCTCGCGCAGGTGGCGGTGCATGGCGCCGTAGGCATCGGCGGCGGGCAGGAGCGACTTCTCGACGAGGGTGAGCGCGCTGTAGTTGGCGTCGACGACGTTGGCCAGCGGGGAGCGGCTGATCTGGGTGAGCAGCTGGTAGGCATCGAGACGGTCGAGCCCGTAGAGCTCGCCGAGCCAGCCGACCATCCCGACCTGACTGGCCCGCCACGCGTCCTCCAGAGGGCGCGACGAGCCGACGACGGCGTAGTGGTCGTCGTGCTCGAGCCGGGGCCACTCGGGCGCGCCACCTTTGATCAGATCGACGATCAGGGTCACCTCCATGGCACCCTCGACGGCCGTGCCGCAGCTCTCGCCCTCACCCTGGCGGTAATGGCCGTCGCCCACGGAGAACAGCGCGCCCTCGACGTTGACGCCGAGGAAGCAGGTGGTGCCCGCCTTCATCTCGGGGGTGTCCATGTTGCCGCCGAACTTGTCGGGCACCAGGCTCGAGCGCACCTCGCGGCCGGCTGGGGCGACACCGACGGTGCCGAGCATGGGGTTGCAGGGCAGCTCGATGCTGAAGCCGTCACTGCCGCGCACCGGGCGCTGGGCCTCGAAGAGCACGGTGTTGCGGGCGCGGTCGAGCTGGTAGATCCACGTCTGCTCGGGCAGCGGGGTGTTCAGCAGCGCCGTGCGGTCGGTGCCGGTGAGGGCGCCGAAGAACGGGATCGTGGTGGACGCCGCCCAGTCGCGGGCCGGAGTCAGGTCCACGATGTGGATGGCCAGCGTGTCGCCGGGCTCGGCGCCCTCCACGTGGAACGGGCCGGTCTGCGGGTTCACCTCCGTCATGTCCAGCACCTGGCTGGGCAGGTCGCAGGCGCGCTGCAGGCGCCCGGAGAAGGCATCCTCGGTCCAGAGCTTCAGCGCGGTGCCGGGCCGGACCCGGTGCGTCGGCGCGACACCGCCGAACGTCCACGCGTACTGATCGGGGGTGGGGCGGAACTCGACGACATCCACCCGCGTGATCGTCGTGCGGAGTGCTTCGCGGCGCAAGGGCCTGGGGTGCTCCGGACGCTATCGCCTTCGCTCCGGCGCCCCCAGCACTCGGGAGATGCCCCGCGCCGCGGTCCGCACCACCGGCACGAAGGCCCGGGGGTCGGAGTCGGACGGCACGACGATCGACAGTGCCGCGACGACGTCACCGCGGCGCCCGCGCACCGGGGCCGCCACCGACAGGGAGATGAGCTCGATCTGCCCGTTGCTGATCGCGACACCGGTGTGCCGCACGTCGGCGAGCACCCGGCGCAGCTCGTCGGGTCGGCAGATGGTGCGGGCCGTGAACCGCTGCAGCGGCGCCGCCAGTACCTGCTCCTGCAGCTCCGCGCTGGAGTGGGCCAGCAGCACGAGCCCGACGCCGGTGGCGTGCAGGGGGAGCCTGCCCCCGACCCGGGTGATCACGTTGACCGCCCCGCGGCCCGACAGCCGCTCCACGTAGACGACCTCGGTGCCGTCGAGCACCGCGAGCTGCACGTTCTGTTGCGTCACCGCGTAGAGGTCCTCGAGGAAGGGCATCGCCGACTCGCGCAGGCCCAGCCCGCGTGGGGCCAGCGCGCCGACCTCCCACAGGCGCAGTCCGATGCGGTAGCGGCCGTCGTCGGCGCGTTCCAGCGCGCCCCATGCGGTGAGCTCGCCGACGAGCCGGTGCGCGGTGGACAGCGGCAGCCCGGCGCGGCGCGCGATCTCGGTCAGCGTCAGCTCCGGCCGTTCGGCGCTGAACGCGTCGAGGACGCCCAGCACGCGCGTGGTGACCGTCTCGCCCATCGGCCCATCCTTCCGTTCTCCGGAAGTCGCGTCGAGACCGCCCGATCGGAGGGCCAGGCTCTCGGTCATGCGAACCCAGGTCGGAATCGTGGGAGCGGGGCCCGCGGGGCTGCTGCTGTCGCACCTGCTGGCCCGCCAGGGCATCGATGCCGTGGTCCTCGAGACCCGCAGCCGCGACTACGTCGAGCAGCGGGTGCGGGCCGGGGTGCTGGAGCACCCGACGGTCGAGCTGCTGCGCGAGGTCGGCCTCGCCGATCGCCTGGACCGCGAGGGCCTGCCCCACGAGGGCATCTCGCTGCGCTTCGACGGTGGCGACCACCGCATCGACTTCGCCGACCTCACCGGGCGCGGCATCGTCGTCTACGGGCAGCAGGAGGTCGTCAAGGATCTCATCGCCGCCCGGCTCGATGCCGGCGGCGACATCCTGTTCGAGGTCTCCGACGTCGCCGTCGCCGGTCTCGACGACGACCCGCTGATCACCTTCACCGATGCCGACGGCCGCGCACAGGAGCTGCATTGCGCGGTGATCGCGGGCTGCGACGGTTTCCACGGGATCACCCGCGGCGCGTTCGCGCCGGAGATGTTCGAGCGCGACTACCCGTTCGCGTGGCTCGGGATCCTCGCCAAGGCGGCCCCGACGCACCATGAGCTCGTCTACGCCAGCCACGCCAACGGCTTCGCGCTCTACTCCATGCGCAGCCCCGAGGTCACGCGGCTGTACCTGCAGGTTCCCCCCGACACCGACGCGAGCACCTGGTCGGACGGTCAGGTCTGGGACGAGCTCGGCACCCGGCTCGCCGCTGACGGCTTCCACCTCAACGAGGGCCCGGTGCTCGAGAAGAGCGTGACGGCCATGCGCAGCGTCGTCGCGGAGCCGATGCGCCACGGCAGGCTCTTCCTGGCAGGCGATGCGGCCCACATCGTGCCACCCACCGGCGCGAAGGGCATGAACCTCGCGATCGCCGACGTCCGCGTGCTCGCCGAGGCGCTCACCGGGTACCTCCGCAACGGCGACGAGTCGGGGATCGATGCCTATTCCGACACCTGCCTGCGTCGGGTCTGGCGCGCCGAGCACTTCTCGTGGTGGATGACCTCGATGCTGCACACCTTCGACACCGAGGACGCGTTCACCCGCCGCCTGCAGCTCTCGCAGCTGCGCTACACGGTCTCGTCCCGGGCTGCGGCAACGAGCCTCGCCGAGAACTATGTCGGTCTACCCCACGGAGCACTCTGATGACGATCCCGCACCCGGCCGGGTACCGGTCGCCCCCGCCCGGCACGCACCCGGCGCTGGCCTCGCACGACTACCGCAGCACCCGGCTGCGCGCGCCGTCGCAGGCCCCGGTGATCCTGCGGGACCGGCTCACCGAGATCACCGGCCCGCTGCTGGTCGGCGACGTCGGCCCGTCGGACCACGACCTGACCACCCAGCACGCCGGCGAGCCGATCGGGCAGCGGATCGTCGTGTTCGGCCGCGTGCTGGACGCCGACGGCCGCGCGGTGCCCGACACGCTCGTCGAGGTGTGGCAGGCCAACGCGGCGGGCCGCTACGCCCACGCCGGGGACAACTGGCCTGCGCCGCTCGACCCGAACTTCTCCGGCGGTGGCCGCGTGCTGACCGACTCGGCCGGCAACTACTCCTTCACCACCATCAAGCCCGGCGCCTACCCCTGGGGCAACCACCGCAACGCCTGGCGGCCCGCGCACATCCACTTCTCGCTGTTCGGCCGCGCGTTCACCCAGCGGCTGGTCACGCAGATGTACTTCCCCGACGACCCGCTCTTCGCCCAGGACCCGATCTACAACTCGGTGCCCGACGAGGCCGCCCGTCGCCGGATGATCTCCACCTTCGACCTGGAGGCCACGCGCCCGGACTGGGCGCTCGCGTACCGGTTCGACATCGTGCTGCGCGGCCGCGAGCAGAGCGTCTTCGAGGAGCCCCATGAGTGAGATCGCCCCGCTGGGAGAGACACCGTCGCAGACCGTCGGGCCGTTCCTGTCGCTCGGGCTGACCTGGCCGAACGGTTACCTCGTCGTTCCCGACGGCGCCCCCGGCGCGATCCTGATCTCGGGCGTGCTCACCGACGGAGCGGGCGAGCCCGTTCCCGACGGCGTCATCGAGACCTGGCAGGCCGACGCGGACGGCCGCTTCGACCATCCCGACGATCCGCGCGGCGCGAGCGGCTCCGGGTTCGTCGGCTTCGGTCGGTGCAGCACCGATGCCGCGGGCCGGTTCCGGATCGTCACGATCAAACCGGGTGCGATCGGTGACGGCCAGGCGCCGCACATCGACGTGACGGTGCTGGCCAGAGGCCTGCTCGACCGGGTCGTCACGCGCATCTACTTCCCGGACGAGTCCGCGGCGAACGCGACCGACCCGCTGCTGTCCGAGCTGGCGCCGGAGCGCGCCGCGACGCTGCTGGCGCAGCCCGCGGGCGCGGGCGAGCTCACCTTCGACATCCGGCTGCAGGGCGCGGGCGAGACGGTCTTCCTCTCGATCTGAACCGATGGCAGGGATCACCCGAAGAACTGGTTGCAGGCGGAATCACCCGGCGTTCACAGCGTTGCCACAGGTAGGAGATAGCGAGCTGATCGGTCCAGGTGCGAGAAAGGACAAG
Organism: Pseudonocardia sp. GCM10023141; assembly: GCF_042653605.1. NCBI lineage: Bacteria > Bacillati > Actinomycetota > Actinomycetes > Pseudonocardiales > Pseudonocardiaceae > Pseudonocardia > Pseudonocardia sp. GCM10023141. The sequence continues at coordinate 265,848 of NZ_JBHSIR010000035.1, read as the reverse complement.
TCGATCTGCACCTGACGAAAGGGAGTGACCACCGATGGCGGGAGCAGCGCTCACAGCGACCGGCCCCACCACGGTCGGACCCATCGGGACAGGGCCCGGCAGCGCACTGGCACGCCTGCAGGCCAACCATCCCCTCGTTGCGCAGCTGGCCCGCTTCATGGTCGTGGGCGGGCTCAGCACCGCTCTCAATGCCGGCCTGTTCCTGATCGTCACGAACTGGCTGGACTCGGTGCCCGCCAACCTGGTGTCGCTCGTGCTCAGCACGGTGGTCAGCACCGAGATCAACCGGCGCTTCACCTTCGACAGCGCGCCCACGGACCACTGGCGGGTGCACGTGCAGAACAGCGGCACCGTGCTCTTCTACGCGTTCTACGGCTCCATCGTGCTGCTGCTGCTCGACGGCTTCGTGCCCGGTGCGAGCCCCGTGCTCGAGAGCGCCACCGTGGCGGCCGCCAGCGTGCTGGGCGGGGCCGCCCGGTTCCTGGTGCTGCGGTACTGGGTGTTCGCGAAGCACGCAACCGTGTGACGGATCGGGTGACCGGCGCATTCCGGCCGCCACGGTTGTGGTGACAGTTCCGGCATCAGCGGCACCATTGAGCTGACGGTTGCGGGCACTGTGTCCTTGAGCGCTGTGTTCGACGATTCCTGAAGTACCGGCGATCCCATCGCCGGAAGCAGAAGGAGTCCTCGCCATGAAGATCAGAATTCCCCGGGCCCTCGCCACCACCACCGCCATGTTCGGCATCGCGACCGCCGTGCTGAGTGAGCAATGAGTTCCCCCCATCGGCCGGGCACCGTCCGCGTGGCGGGCCGCGCGGTCGTGCTGGGCGCGAGCATCGCCGGCCTGCTGGCGGCGCGGACGCTCAGCGATGTCTACGACGAGGTCGTCGTGATCGACCGGGATCCGCTGACCGGCACGGGTCCCCGCAAGGGTGTGCCACAGGGCCGGCACGCCCACGTGCTGCTGGCCCGCGGGCATGCCGTGCTCGAGGAGCTGTTCCCGGGGCTCACCGCCGACCTCGTCGGTGCCGGGGCCGTCGTGATCGACCAGATCCGGGACACCGTCTGGATGGCGTCGGGTCGCAGGCTGGCCCAGGCGCCGTCGGATCTGCGCGCGCTCGCGGTGAGCCGTCCGGCGCTGGAGGACCACGTCCGGGACCGGGTCCAGAAGCTGCCCGGGGTGACGTTCCGGGGCGGCCACGAGGCCACGCGCCTGCTCGCCTCGGCCGACCGGGGGACGGTGACCGGTGTCGAGCTGGCGGACCTGACCGCCGGCCTGCGGTGCGAGCTGGCAGCGGAGCTCGTCGTCGACGCGACGGGCCGCAGCAACCGCGGCGCCACCTGGCTCGCCGAGCTGGGCTACGTGCGGCCCGCCGAGGAGGTGGTCAAGGCGACGATCGCCTACGCCTCACGACAGTACGTGCGCTCGGGGCCGCTGGCGAGCGGTGCGATGGCGATCGCCGCGGTGGTGATGTCGCCGGAGTTCCCGCAGGGAGCGGCGGTGCTGCCGATGGAGGGGGATCGCTGGATGGTCACCCTGATCGGCCTGGACGGGAACCTCCCGCCGACCGACATCGCGGGCTTCGACCGCTTCAGCAGGCTGATACCCAGCGCCGACCTGCACGACGTCGTCGACGGCTGCGAGCCGCTCACCGAGCCGCTTTCCTACCGGGTGCCGGCGAGCGTCCGGCGGCGCTACGAACGTCTGCGCCGCCTGCCCGACCGGTACCTGGTGATCGGCGACGCGCTGTGCGCGTTCAACCCGATCTACGGCCAGGGCATGACGGTGTCGGCGATCGAGGCCACGGTCCTGCGGGAGTGCCTCCAGAGCTCGACGACCGGCCTGCCCCGCCGGTTCTACCGCCAGGCGGCCCGCGCGATCGACATCCCGTGGGACATCGCGGCAGGCGGTGACCTCGCCCTCCCGACGGTCACGGGGAAGCGGACGCTCAAGACCCGCCTCCTCAACGCCTACGTCGCGCGGATCCTGCGCGCGGCGGAGCGCGACGCGCAGGTCGGGCGGGCGTTCCACCGGTCGGTGAACCTGATCAGCCGCCCGACGTCGCTGTTCGCGCCGTGGCTGCTGCTGCGGGCGTTGGCGGGCCTTCCTGCAACGGCGATCGGGCGGCGTCCCACGGTGATCACCGGCTGCGCTCGAACACCTTCCCGTCCCACAGCTCCAGCAGCGCGGCCGCCCGCTCCGCGCGATCGAGCCCCCGCAGCGCGACGGACCCGCGCTCGGTGACCACCACGTCCACGTCGTGCGACGCGGTGGTGACCGGTCGCGACAGCGTCCGGACCAGCGTCGAGCGGCCGCGGTGCTCGGACGCGACGGCCACCACCGACAGCCCGCCGCGTGAGCGCGTGCCCGCCGCCGCGTAGTCGGCGTGGCCGCCGATGCCGCCGACCACCGCCGACGCGGTGCCCTCGACGTTGACCTGCCCGTCGACATCGATCTCGATGGCGGTGTTGCAGGCGATGAACGGCGCCGGGTCGTCGGAGCACAGCCGGCTCGGGTCGTGGGTGTACTCGACGGGTCGCAGCAGCGGGCGCCCGTCGGCCCAGTCGTAGAGCCGCTTCGTGCCCACCAGGTACGCCGCGATCGCCTCGACCAGCAGGCCGCGCTCGTCGAGGTCGACCACGCCCTCCGGCAGCAGCCCGGAGTCCACCCGCACCGGCACCCGCAGTGCACCCAGCAGTGCCGTGCCCAGCCGGCCGGGGCCGACCTGCACCCGGGCACCCTCTGGCACCAGCCTCGCCACGTGCGCCGCGATGGCCGTCTCCACCTCGCCGGGGGCCTCGGTGGGCACCTCCCGCGGCGCGTCGTCGACCTCGGCCAGCACCGTGACGGCGTCGGGAGGCAACGGCGGACCGGCGTCGCAGTGCGGGGCCGTGCTCGACACCACGGCCGCAACCGGCACGCCCGCGTCGACGGCGCCGCGCATCCAGGAGACCTCTGCACCGAAGCGCAGCCCGTCGGGGGTGCGGACGAGCGTGGCCAGCAGCAGGTCGGGGCGCAGCGGGCCGGCCAGCAGTGCCGGCATGGCCGAGAGCCGGGCGGGCACCGAGCGCAGGGTGCCGGCGGCGACGTGGCGGCGCAGGCCCCAGCCCGGCATCACCGTGCGGGCGTCAGCGAAGGCGCCCGGGTCCAGGTCGGGTTCGTCGTGGGGCATCCAGCCCAGCACGAGGCCGAGGTCGCGGTGCTGCAGGGCGATGCGGGTCAGTTCCGGGTAGAGGGAGCGCGGCCCGCCGGCGCCGTCGGAGATCGCGATCCGCATGCCCGGCCGAACGAGATCACCCAGCGCCACCACGCAGCGATGATCGCACGGTCGCTCGCGGCGGTAGGTTCGTTGTCATGGCCACCACCCCTTCCACCGGCTCGTTCGAGCGTGCACCCGTCGCGTTGGACGAGCGGATCACCGCCGACGGCTCGTCCGCATGGCCGGTAGAGGCCGGCCGCTACCGGCTCGTCATCGCCCGCGCCTGCCCGTGGGCCAACCGGTCCGCGATCGTGCGGCGGCTGCTGGGCCTGGAACAGGCGATCTCGATGGGCATCGCAGGCCCGCTGCACGACGAGCGCAGCTGGCGCTTCCACAACGACCCCGACAACCGCGACCCGGTGCTCGGCATCGAGTGGCTCGGCGACGCCTACCGCAAGGCCGACCCCGGGTTCGACGCCGGCATCACCGTGCCGGCGATGGTGGAGATCGCCACGGGCAAGGTGGCCACCAACGGCTTCCAGCAGCTCACGCTGGACTTCTCCACCCAGTGGACGGCGTTGCACCGCGAGGGCGCGCCCGACCTCTACCCCGAGTCGCTGCGGGGCGAGATCGACGAGGTCATGGACGGCGTCTACCGCGACGTCAACAACGGCGTGTACCGCTGCGGCTTCGCGTCCACGCAGGAGGCGTACGAGAAGGCCTACGCGGCGTTGTTCGCGCGGCTCGACGAGATGTCGGAGCGGCTGGCCACGCAGCGGTTCCTCGTCGGCGACACGATCACCGAGGCCGACGTGCGGCTGTGGGTCACGCTGGTGCGCTTCGACGCCGTGTACCACGGCCACTTCAAGTGCAACCGGCAGAAGCTGTCGGAGATGCCGGTGCTGTGGGCCTACGCGCGCGACCTGTTCCAGCTGCCCGGCTTCGGTGACACCACCGACTTCGAGCAGATCAAGCAGCATTACTACGGCGTGCACCGGGGCATCAACCCGACGGGCATCGTGCCGGCCGGCCCGGACGTCACCAACTGGCTCACCCCGCACGGCCGCGAGGAGCTGGGTGGACGCCCGTGGGGCGACGGTACCCCGCCCGGCCCGCCACCCGAGTACGAGCGCGTGCCGGCGATCGGCTGACGCACCCGGGCGCGCCGCGGGCCCGGCGCCCGCCACGCAGCGTCGCCGGGCATGATGCTGGGGATGCCCACCTGCCACCCGTCCCTGCAACTGCGTGCGCACCCGCCGCAGCGGCGTCGCGGTACGCGCCCGGCCGGGCCGCTGCTCGTCGGGATGCTGGCCGGACTCGTCGCGGCGATGGTGGCCGGGCTGGCCGTGCCGGCGCCGGCACTGGCCCTGACGCCCATGGCGCTCGCCCCGCAGGCCGACACCTCGGGCAGCGCGCTGGGCCCCGACCGGCTGCCCGCCTGCAGCGCCGTCGTCGCCGCGATGACGCCCCGCGCGCGGGTCGCGCAGCGGCTGATGGTCGGCGTCGACGCGTCCGACCCCGCGGGCACCGCCGAGTCGGTGCGGGCCACCCAGATCGGCGGGATCTTCATCGGCGGCGATGCCACGGACCTGCTGCAGAACCAGGCGCTGCGCGGCGTGCAGGCGGTGTCGCGCATCCCGCTGGCCGTCGCCGTCGACGACGAGGGCGGGCGGGTGCAGCGCGTCGACGCGCTCGACGGCAACCTGCCCAGCGCGCGCACGATGGCGGCGCAGCAGACACCCGTGCAGGTCCAGGAGGCGGCGCAGGCCAGGGGCAAGGCACTCGCCGCGCGTGGCATCACGATGAACTTCGGCCCGGTCGTCGACGTCGGGCAGCAACCCTCGGGCGCCGTCATCGGGGACCGCTCGTTCAGCTCCGACCCCAAGGTTGCCGCCCAGTACGCCGCCGCCTTCGCGATGGGGGAGCGCACCGCGGGGATCTTCACGGTGCTCAAGCACTTCCCAGGTCACGGGCGGGGCGACGGGGATTCGCACAAGGGACGCGTCACCACGCCGCCGCTGGCGGAGCTCAAGTCCGACGACCTGCTGCCCTACACCGCGCTGCTCGGCGCCGGTGGCCCGCTGTCGCTCATCGAGGGCAAGGGCCGCACCGGGGTGATGGTCGGGCACCTCGACGTCCCCGGCCTCACCGACGACCTGCCCAGCTCGCTGACCCCGGCCACCTACAAGCTGCTGCGCGAGGACTACAAGTTCGACGGGTTCGTCATCACCGACGACCTCGGCGCGATGAAGGCCGTCACCGGCACGTTCGAGCTGCCCGAGGCCGTCGAGCGGGCACTGGCGGCCGGCGCCGACATGGCGCTGTGGTCGGCGGGCGGGCGCATCACGCCCGTGCTGGATCGCCTCGAGCAGGCGCTGACCGCCGGCCGCCTGGATGCCGCGGCCGACGACACCGCGGTGGCGCGCGTCCTGCGCGCGAAGTCCGTCTGCTCGTAGCACCGCCGGCGCACACCGTGTGGGGCTCGCGCACACCGTCAACGGTGTGCGCGAACCCCACAGGATGTGCGTGAGCTAGCGGGTCGGGCCCGCCTTCGCGATCCCGCGCTGGACCGCCTCGTAGAGGTAGGACCGCAGGCGGGTCGGCGCGACGATCTCGTGCACCGAGCCCACCCGCTGCGCGCGCTGCACGCTGTGTGCGGCGTCGAACTCGTCGGCCACCTGCCCGAGCTTCTCCGACCGGACACCCGGACGCACGGCCCCGAGCTCGGCCGAGAGGCGCGCGGCCTCGGTGTCGGAGCCGGCCCGCCGGGCGTCGGCGATGCGGGCCTCCAGGTCGGCGACGCGCGCGTCGGCAGCGGTGCGCTTGTTGACCTCACCCGCGAACACCACGGCCGCGGCGGGCGCGCCACCGAGCACCGAGGCGTAGGAGCCTTCGACGGCCGCCACCTCCATGTTGTCGTTGAGCGTGCCGGAGAACACCACGAACGCGCCGCCGTGGTAGCGGCTGACCACGCAGAACACGATCGGGCCCTGGAAGTTGACCACTGCTCGGCCGATCTCGGCGCCGTACTCGAGCTGCAGCTGGCGCAGCGACTCCGGGGAGCCGTCGAAGCCCGAGAGGTTGGCGAGCACCACCAGCGGGCGGTTGCCGCTCGCCGCGTTGATCGCCCGCGCCGTCTTCTTCGACGACTTCGGGAACAGCGTGCCCGCCGTGAACGTGGTGGGCCCGTCCATCGGGATCCGGCCGCGGCGCGGCAGCGGCCGGGACTCGATGCCCAGCAGCGCGATCGGCTGGCCGCCGAGGTGGGCGTCGAGCACGACCACGCCCTCGGCGTCGATCATGTCGACCCAGCGCTCCAGCGTCGGGTGGTCGCTGTCGGCCACCGCCTGCAGGATCGACCGGATGTCGAACGGCTTCTTGCGCCCGGGGTTGGCGGTGAACACCTCGCCCACGGTGGCGAAGTCGGTGCCGGCGCCCGCGTGCGGCGAGTCGGAGACGTCGCGGTCGACGGGGTCGGACGTGGGTGCCGGGCGCGGGAACGCCTCGCCGGGCGCCCGGTAGGTGTGGTCGTAGTGCGCGAGCAGCACGTCCACCGCGCCGGACACGTCGGGCGCCCAGTACTGCGCCTGCCCGTTCGGGCCCATGATCCGGTCGTAGCCACCGATGCCGAAGTTGTCCTCGGCCGAGACACCACCGGAGAAGTCGAGCGACTGCTTGCCCGTGAGCACCATGGCGCCCTCCGGCGTCATCACCAGGATGCCCTTGGTGTGCATCAGCATCGTGGCCTCGGCGTTCCAGTACGGCTGGGCGCCCACGTTGATGCCGGTGACGATCACGTTGATCTCGCCGCCCGCCTGCGTGAACTCGATGATCGAGCGCAGCACCCGGGAGATCCAGTCCATGTTCTCGGTGCCGGAGTCCATCGCGATCCGGGCCCCCGCCGACACCGCGTACCACTCGACGGGCGCGTCGAGGCGGCTCGCCAGCTCGATGGCGGCCTGCACCCGGTGGCACTCGGCCTCCGAGAGCGCGCCCAGCGCCCGCGTCGGGTCGCCGAGCAGCACGACCCGCGTCATGCCCTCGGGGTAGCGGCTGGTGGCCGTGGTGACGGTGCCCAGCACGATGCCGGCCTTGTTGCCGCCGGGCGCGCGGTCCACCGGCACCGCGGTGCCGGTGTCGTCGAGGTCGTACTCGGTGAACGTGCCCGGCTCACCGCCCTTGTCGGGGTTGCGGGCCAGCAACGACACCAGCTCGTAGGGGTAGATCGTGCCGCGGCGCCGGGCCCTGATCACCTTCTGGGCGTAGGCGTCGAGCTCGCGCAGCTTCCGGACGGGCGGGTCGGTGACCTGGACGGTGAGGCCGGCACCGGGCGGGCGCGACATCCGGAGCATGAACTCGCGGGGCTCGCCGCCCTCCTCGGGCTGGTAGCGGAACTGCACCTGCGCCTGCTCCAGCCCGATCGCCTCGGCGCGCGGCGCGAGCACCCGCACCACCGCGTCCAGCTCGTCGAGCGAGACGTCGACCACCGGCCAGACGTAGAGCAGCACGCGGTTCCAGTCGACCTTCGCGTCGGCGCGGTCGGCGGCCCGCGCCGAGCGCAGCGCGTCCATGCAGGCGTCGAGCACGTGCTCCAGCTGCGGCAGGGCCCGGATCGTGCCGTTGTCGTCGCGCAGCACGGTGAGCTCGCGGACGTCCGACAGCGCGATCAGCCGCTTGTCGTCGGGCACGTTGCGCCCGATCGCGCGGAACAGGTGCACGTCGACCGGTGACGGCAGGCGCGTCAGCTCGAAGTCGGCGAGGCGCCAGAGTCCGAGCCGGGCCGCGACCAGCGGGTGCAGGCCACGCAGCGTGCGGTCCTCGACGGGCTTGCGGTCGGGACCTGATCGGAAGGTGAACCACGCCGACCGCTCGTCCCCGGCGGGTCGGCGCACGGCCACCGCGACGCGCTGCAGCTTGTCGGGCAGCCTGCCCAGCATCGCCTTGATCTTCTCGGCGGAGCGCTCCGGGTCCTCGTCGGGCGCCTCTCCCGCGATCACGTAGAGATCGAGCAGGGCGGTGCGGTCGGCGGGCAGTGCCGCGATGATGCGGCGCAGGTCGCCCTGCACGGTCATCGGATCGCCCCCGCTCGGGGCGTCGGCGGCCGTGTGGACGGTGGTGGCGAGAACCGTGTAGTCGCGGCCCTCGTGGGTGAAGGCCGCGGTGAGCAGCGGACGGCCGCCCCGGTCGGAGAGCTCGACGTCGCGCAGGGTGCGGATGCGGTAGTAGCGCCGCGTCATCACCTCCAGCATCGCGGCGTGGTGCTGCGCGCCGAACACCCCGAGGATCGGCTCGGCCGCCGAGACGATCGTGTCGATCTGGCGGGCGCGCTCGGCGGGCTCGTCGGAGAGCCGGTCCAGCTCGGCGCGCACCGCCGCCTGGCCGCGGGCGCGCTCGGCGTCGACGAGCGGGGCGTCGAAGCACGTGTAGCGCACCTGCCGGGCCAATCCACCGACCACGGGGTGCCGCAGCTGGGTGGCGCGCACCAGCCGGTCCAGCACCCGCTGGTACTCCTCGCGAGCGCCGTCGGGCAGCGAGTGCGGGTGGCGCAGGCGCCACTGCAGCAGGTCCAGCACCACCGGGACGTGCGCGGTGGCGCGCCGGTGGGCCAGGAACATCCGGTACAGCGCGCTCGACAGCTCCGGTGTCGGCTCCAGGTCCAGCACGCCGTAGTGGCTCAGCGCGGTGCGCAGCTTGTCGCAGAACGACTCGGGCAGGCCCTCGGCGTCGGCGTCGCGCGAGCGCAGGTAGGCGTAGAGGTACTCCTGCGGGTTGCGCGCCTCCTCGCCCGTCGGGTCGGACTGCTGCGACTCGTCCTCGGGGCCGCGACGGTTGCGGCTGAGCGCGCAGAGGTCCGCGAAGATCCGGAAGGTGGCCATCTCGCCGGCCAGTACACCCGGGTCGTCGGCAGGCAGCTGCTCGCGCGCGGCGGTCAGCGCCGCCTGCAGCGGGCGGGCGTCGCTCTCGTCGATGTCGTAGCCGAGCACGAGGAAGCGCAGCGCGGTGAACGTGTCGGCGGCGACGGCGCCAGGGTCGGCTCCACCGACGGTGGCCTCGCCCAGCGCCGACAGGTCGACGCGGTCCCCGGTGGGTGCGGCGTCGCCGTCGGCGGCGGGCTCCAGCCGGATGAGCTTCGTGCCGCCCTCCACCTGCGTGTTGGCGTCGACGAGGATCTCCGCGACGCGGCCCGCCACGGGCGCGCGCAGCGGCGTCTCCAGCTTCATGCTCTCGACGACGGCCACGATGTCGCCCGCCTCGACGAGGTCACCCGCCGCGATCGGGATCGCCACCACCATGGCGGGGGCCGGCGCGCGGACCATGCCGGCCTCGCCTCCGGAGATGCGGTGCACGGCGCCGTCGACCTCGATGAGGTAGTCGGACTCCTGCAGCACCGACAGCACGTGGAACGTGTGGTCGCCGACGGTGAGCTTGCGCTCGTAGCGGCCGGTGCGCTCGGCGTCGACGTCGACGGAGTGGCCGTCGAGCGACACGTGGTAGCGCGAGCCCCGCGACTGCGCGACGCGCAGCCGGTAGGCCTGCCCGCCGGCGCGGACGTCGACCTGGTGCCAGGTCTCGTGGCCGACCTCGGGACGCCCGCGCTCCGCGGAGGCGAACAGCCGCTCCCGCTGGCGCGCGACGTGGGCGTCCTGCGCCTCGACGGCCGTGGCGAGCAGCGCGACGTCGAGGCGCCGCGGCGGGGTGTAGCCCTGCGCCATCAGGCCGTCGAGCCAGGTGGTGTCGGTGTCGCCGGAGCGCACCTCGGGACGGTCGAGGATGTCGAGCAGGAACGCCTTGTTGGTGGTGCCGCCGTCGATCACCGCGGTGGTCTGGCGCAGCGCGCGCGACAGGCGCGCGCGGGCCTCGTTGCGGTCGCGGCCCCACGCGATCACCTTGGCGATCATGGAGTCGAACTGCGGCGGGATCACGTCACCGGAGGCGACGCCGGTGTCGACGCGCACGCCGGGGCCGCTGGGCAGCGCGAGGTGCTCGATGCGTCCGGGTGCGGGGGCGAAGCCCTGCTCGGGGTCCTCCGCGGTGAGCCGGGCCTCGATGGCGTGGCCGCGCGCGGGCGGCGCGGCGGGCGCGATGTCGGCGAGCAGCCCGCCACCTGCGACGTGCAGCTGCAGCTTGACGATGTCGACGCCGGTGGTGACCTCCGTGACGGGGTGCTCCACCTGCAGTCGCGTGTTGACCTCGAGGAACGTCAGCAGGCGTTCCTTGGGCTCGTAGAGGAACTCGACGGTGCCCGCGTTGACGTAGCCCGCGGCCTTCGCCAGCGCGGCGGCGGAGTCGCGCAGCAGCTGCTCCTGCTCGGCGTCGAGCGCGGTGGAGGCCGACTCCTCGAGCACCTTCTGGTTGCGCCGCTGCACCGAGCAGTCGCGGATGCCGAGCGTCCACACGTCGCCGCTCGCGTCGGCGATCACCTGGACCTCGACGTGGCGCCCGCCGCTGATGGCGCGCTCCAGGAAGACGGTGGCGTCGCCCGCGGTCTTCGCGGCCTCCGAGCCGGCCCGCTCGAAGGCCTCGGCGAGCTCCTCGGGCGCGTTGACCTTGCGGATGCCGCGTCCGCCGCCGCCGGCGGTGGCCTTGACCATCAGGGGGTAGCCGATGCGCTCGGCGTGCTCGCGCGCCGCGGCGACGTCGGCGACCGGGCCGTGGCTCCACGCCGCCAGCGGGACCTGGACCTGCTCGGCGAGGCGCTTGGCCTCGATCTTGTCGCCGAGCCGCTCCATCACCTCGGGCGACGGCCCCACGAACACGATGCCGAGGTCGCGGCACAGGCGGGCGAAGTCGGCCTTCTCCGACACGAAGCCCCAGCCGGGCCAGACCGCGTCGGCGCGGGCGACCTTCAGCGCCCGCTCGAGCTCCGCGTAGTCGAGGTAGGGGCTGGCCGCGAAGGCCTGGTCTGGGTCGTCGGGCCCGATGAGGACGGCCTCGTCGGCCTCGCGCACGAACATGGCGTGGCGATCGACGGCGGTGAAGAGCGCGATCGTGCGCAGCGGCCGGAGTCCCTCGGCGTTCCATTCACGCACCGCGTGAATCAGCCTCATCGCCGGTTCACCCCGGTTGACGATGGCGATCCGCTGGAACAACTGCTCCGTCACGATGTTCTCTCTCCCGTCGCTGGTGATCCCTGTTCCGGTGACCACGGCTCGGACTCCATGGCGGGGTCGCCGCTGCCCGGGGCCCACCCAACTCGACACCAGACGCACGCACAACCTGCGAGCGGGCGAAGCGCGTGAAGGTTTGGACACAGTCCGTGGGGCATCATGATCTCGTGCCTACGTCGACCCGCGGCAACCTGACCTTCGATGTGCGTGTGACCGGGCCCGATGACGGCGATCCGGTGCTGGCGCTGCACGGCTTCCCGCAGCGTGGCAACTCGTGGGATCCGGTGGCGGCGATGCTCGGTGCAAAAGGCTATCGGACGATCGCTCCCGACCAGCGCGGATATTCACCCGGCGCGCGCCCGGTGGGACGCCGCGCGTACGCGCTGGGGGAGATCACCGAGGACGCGATCGCGGTCATCGATGACCTCGTCGGGCCGTCGGGGCGGGTGCACGTGGTGGGCCACGACTGGGGTGCCGCGGTGGCGTGGCGGCTGGCGGCGCGACACCCCGACCGGGTGCGCACGCTCACGGCCGTGTCGGTGCCACCGGCCGCGGCGTTCGTGCGCGCGCTGCTCACCACCCGTCAGGCGTTCGCGTCCTGGTACATGCTGGCGCTGCAGCTGCCGGTACTGCCCGAGCGGCTGCTGGCGGCGGGGGATCGGCCGTTCTCACCCGCGCTCGTGTCGATGCTGCTGCGCACCGGGCAGACCCGGGAAGCCGCCGAACGCGACGCGGCGGGCCTGGCCGATCCGCAGGCGCTCGCGGCGGCGATCGGGTGGTACCGCGGGATGCTCGCCGAGTCGCCGACCGTCTCCGACCCGCCCGTCGAGGTACCCACCCTGTTCGTCTGGAGCGACGGCGACAGCGCGCTGACCCGGCAGTCCACGGCGCTGGTGCACAAGTACGTGACCGGCCCGTTCCGCTACGCCGAGCTGCGGGGCGTCAGCCACTGGGTGCCGGACCAGGCGCCCGTCGAGCTGGCGGAGCTGATGCTGGAGCACCTGGCGGCGCATCCGGGGTGAGGTTCCCGACCTGGCCAACCCACCCGTTGTGGATCACGCAGGGGTGAGCGCGGCCGCCAGCACCGACCGGTGGGTGGCCTGCGCCTCCGCGTGCTTGCGCCTGCCGGCCGCGGTGAGCTCGACGAAGATGCCGCGCCGATCGGTGTCGCACATGTTGCGGGTGACGAAGCCGTCGGCGTCGAGCCGGGCGACCACCCGCGACAGCGCGCTCTGGCTCAGGTGCGCACCAGCGGCGAGCTCCTGCATCCGAACGGACGGCTTGTCGAGCGGGGAGTCGGCCATCTGGTCCAGCACCTCGAACTCGCTGGCACCGAGGCCGTGGCCCTCGCGCAGCGCGCGATCCAGCGCGCACCAGGTGGCGTGGTAGCGCGCCAGCAGATCACGCCAGTCTGCGACGAGCTCGTCCTCGGTCACGGCCGCCACCTTACCATGCGGCGGCATAAAATTCCTGTGCATTGAATGACGTCGCATTAGATGCAGTTGCATGTATAGAGTGCCTCCTCGTGACCACAACGGCATCACCTCTCCTCGCACCCGCCGCGGGGACACGCTGGTCCGCTCGTACCTGGGCGGGTCTGTTCCTCCTCTGCGGGGTGCTGTTCCTCGACGGGCTCGACGTCTCGATGGTCGGCGTCGCGCTCCCGTCCATCGGCACCGATCTCGGCATGACCACTTCCAGCCTGCAGTGGGTCGTCAGCGGCTACGTCCTGGGCTACGGCGGTTTCCTGCTGCTGGGCGGGCGCACGGCCGACCTGCTCGGCAGGCGCACCGTCCTGCTCGTCGCGCTCGGCGTCTTCGCGCTCGCGTCGCTGCTCGGCGGCATCGTCGACGACCCGACGCTGCTGATCGCGGCCCGGTTCATCAAGGGCGTCGCGGCGGCGTTCACCGCGCCGGCGGGCCTGTCCATCATCACCACGACGTTCGCGGAGGGCCCCGCCCGCAACCGCGCGCTGAGCATCTACACCGCGTTCGGTGCGAGCGGGTTCTCGTCCGGCCTGATCCTCGGGGGGCTCATGACCGAGGTCGGCTGGCGCGCGACGTTCCTGCTCCCGTTCCCGATCGCGGTGCTGGTGCTGCTGCTGGGGATCAAGCTGATCCCGCGCCACCCGCGTCCCGAGCTCACCCACCGCGGCTACGACGTCGGCGGCGCCATCACCAGCACCGCGGCGCTGCTGCTGCTCGTCTACACCGTCGTGACGGCGTCCGACGTCGGTTGGACCAGCCTGCGCACGCTCGGCTCGTTCGTGGTCGTGATCGGGTTGGTGGTGGCGTTCATCCTGGTGGAGCGGCGGGTCGCGCACCCGCTGCTGCGCCTGGGCATCCTGCGCAACCGCAAAGTGCTCGCCGCGAACCTGGCCGCGATGGCCGTCTTCGGCTCCTACATCGGCTTCCAGTTCATCGGGGCGCTCTACCTGCAGTCGCTGCTGGGTTGGTCGCCCCTGGGCATGGCGCTGGCGTTCCTGCCTGCCGGGCTGATCGTGGCGTTCGGCGGTCCGCGCACCGGGGCGCTGGTCAACCGGTTCGGTCCCGGGCTGGTCGTGATGGCCGGGCTCGTCGCGTTCACCGTCGGATACGCGCTCTACCTGCGGATCGACGTCGTGGCCGACTACCCGGCGGTGATCCTGCCCAGCATGATCCTGATCGGCCTGGGCTTCGCGCTCGCCTTCCCGGCGCTCAACATCCAGGCCACCACCGGCGTCGTCGACGACGAGCAGGGGCTGGCCTCCGGGCTGGTGCAGACATCCTTCCAGGTCGGCGGGGCGATCAGCCTCGCCATCGTCACGGCGCTGATCAGCGGCGGCCACGCCACGACTCCGACGGCCGTGCTCGACAGCTACCGGCCCGCACTGTGGCTGGTGACCGGGCTGGCACTGGCCGGACTGGCGCTCACGGCCGCGCTGGGCGGTCTGCGCAGGCGAACCGAGGTGGGCTGACGCAGGAGGGCGTCCCTCCTGACGTTGAACGTCGGCAGGGACGCCCTCCTGACGTGGCCGGGCGCCGTAGGGTCCTCCGCATGGCTCGCGTTCCCTACCTCGACCCCGACACCGCCCCGCCCGTCACCGCATCGGCGCTGGGCAAGCTGCCCGCTCTGCACGTGTTCGGGATGATGGCCAACGCCGAGTCGGCGTTCGTGCCCTGGCTGCGCTTCGGCGGCGTCATCCTCAACGACCTCGCGCTCGATCCGCTGCTGCGCGAGCTGGCCATCCTGCAGGTGGGGCGGCTGGCCGCGCGCTACGAGTGGGAGCAGCACGTGGGCATCGCGAAGTCCTGCGGCGCCACCGACGAGCAGATCGCGGCGCTGGACCGCGGGGAGATCGAGGCCGGCTGCTTCAGCCCGGTGCAGCAGTTGGTTCTCGCGTTCGTCGCCGACATGGTGCGCGACGGCGTCGTCCCCGACGACCGGTACGCCGCACTGGCCGCCGAGCTCGACGACCGTCGCATCGTGGAGCTGGCCATGACCACCGCCCAGTACCTGGGCCTGGCGCGGATCATGACGGCGCTGCGGATCGACTCGGACCCGCCGGCGCCGCCCGGTTCGGTCAAGGTCTCGAGCCTGTGACCGGCTGATGGAGATCCTCTCCGGCCGGGTGCTGCTGCGACCCGTCGACAGGGAACGCAGCCTGGCCTTCTACCGCGACGTGCTCGGCCTCGCAATAGCCCGCGAGTTCCCCGGCGGCACGGTGTTCTTCATGGGGAGCGGGTACCTGGAGCTGTCCGGGCAGGCCGACGCGCCGTCGAGCGCCGCGGTGGCGCTGTGGATGCAGGTCCGCGACCTCGACGCGGCCGCGGTCGAGCTCGCCGCGCACGTCGTCCGGGAACCGCGCAAGGAGCCGTGGGGCCTGTCCGAGATGTGGATCACCGATCCGGACGGGACGCGGATCGTGCTCGTGCAGATCCCGCCGGACCACCCGATCCGCCGCGATACCCGCTGAGCCGTCGAGAACGACGGTGTCATGATCCAAAGGCCCCGTTGATCATGGCAACGTCGTTCTCGACGGGGTTGGGAGAGTTACCAGGGTGTCCGCGCGGGTGAGCAGGTGGCCCTCCGTGCAGCGCATCTCGACGCGCACCTGGCCGCCGCAGCCGTGGTGCTCGACGCGGACGGGCGGGCCGTCGGGGCCCGCGCGGTGCTCGTCGCCCCACGCCAGCATCGCCTGCAGCACCGGGCGCAGGTCGCGGCCCGCGTCGGTGAGCTGGTACTCGTGGCGCTCGCGGCGGCCAGGCTCCCGGTAGGGGACGCGCACGACGATGCCGCCCTCGATCAGCGCCTCGAGCCTGCGCGTGAGCACGTTGCGGGCGATGTCGAGGTTCGCGGCGATGTCGTCGAAGCGACGGTGGCCGCGGAACAGGTCGCGCAGCACGAGCACCGTCCAGGCGTCGCCGACGACGGCCGCGGTGCGCGCCACCGAGCACCGGACGCTGTCGAGCTCCTTCGCATCCATGCGTCGACCCTAGCGGACTGGGTTGCGCTGCGGAACTCAGCTACCTACGCTGCGTTGCTTATGAGAACTCAGCCGGCTCGGCCCGGCGCTGTGCTCGCCGTGGCGGCGCTCGGCGCCTTCGTGGCCTTCCTCGACGTGACCATCGTCAACATCGCGTTCCCGGCGGTCTCCGCCGAGTTCGCCGGGGCGTCGCTGGCCGGCCTGTCCTGGGTGATCACGGCCTACAACATCGTCTTCGCGGCGCTGCTGATCCCCGCCGGTCGCCTCGCCGACCAGTTCGGCCGCCGCCGGGTCTTCCTCACCGGCCTGGCGCTGTTCGGGCTGGCCTCGGCCGCGTGCGCGCTGGCGCCGAACGCCGGGGTGCTGGTCGCGGCGCGGGCGGTGCAGGCCGTGGCCGCCGCGCTGCTCGCGCCGTCCTCGCTCGCGCTGCTGCTGCCCGCCTTCCCGCCCGAGCGGCGCGGAGCGGTCGTGGGGGTCTGGGGCGCGACCAGCGCCGTCGCCGCGGCGGCCGGGCCGGCGCTGGGCGGGATGCTCGTCGAGGGGCTGGGCTGGCGCGCGGTGTTCCTCGTCAACGTGCCGATCGTGGTCGCCGTGCTGGTCGCGGGCGTCCTGCTGCTCCCGGAGTCGCGCGACCCCCGCCACGGCATCCCCGACGTCGCGAGCGTGGTGCTGCTCGGCGCCGGTGTGGCGCTGCTGTCGCTGGGGATCGTCAACGGCGAGGGCGGCGCCTGGACGTCGGCGGCGGTCGGGTGGCCGCTGGTGGCCGCGGTGCTGCTGCTGGCCGGGTTCGTGCTGCGCAGCGCCCTGGTCCGCAACCCGCTGGTCGAGCTGGGGCTCTTCCGGGTGCGCGCGTTCGCGGCCGCGACGGCGGGCTACTTCCTCTACTCCGCCGCGTTCTTCGCGCTCCTGCTGTCCAACGTGCTGTTCCTGACCGGTGTCTGGCACCTCGACGTCCTCGTGGCCGGGCTGGCGGTGACGCCGGGGCCGCTGATGGCCGCGCTGGCCGCTCCCGTCGCCGGTCGTCTCACCGACCGCTTCGGCGCCCGCGCGGCGATCGTGCCGGGCGGGCTGCTGTTCGCGGCGGGCACGCTGCTCCTCGCGACGCAGATCGGCGCTGCACCGGACTACGCGGCCGTGTTCCTGCCGGCCGCGATGCTCACCGGCGCGGGCACCGGCACCGTGTACGCCGGGCTCGGGGCCGCATCGGTGGCCCAGCTGCCGCCGTCGCGCTTCGCCACGGGCAGCGCCGTCGGCAACTGCGCCCGGCAGATCGGCGCGGTGCTCGGCGTCGCGCTGCTGCTGTCGGGGCTGGGTGCCGCGGGGGCACAGCTCGGGGCGTTCCGCACGGCCTGGGCGGTGATGGTCGTCGGTGGGGTCGGTGCGGCCGCCTGCGGGCTGGTGGCGGGTGCGGTGCGCGCCCGCCGGTCGGCGCCGCCGCAGCCCGTCACTGCCGAGCCGTTGGGATGAGTGGGCCGTTGGGATGAGTGGGCCGTTGGGATGAGTGGGCCGTTGGGATGAGTGGGCCGTTTGGGATGAGTGGGCCGTTGGGATGAGTCAGGCAGCCTCGGCCAGCACCTGCTCGCAGACCTCGGCGGCCTGCGGGCGCGGGGTGAGGGCGGCGATCACGCACCCCACGGCCGCGCCGGCCGCCGCCGTGGCGAACACCACCGTGTAGGCCGTGCCGGCCGGAAACATCTGACCGTCGGTCATCACGGTGAACCCGGTGGCCACCGCGGCGACCACCGCACTGCACGACGACGTCCCGAGCTGGCGCATCAGGGTGTTGAGGCTGTTGGCCGCGGCGGTCTCGGTCGGCGGCACCGCATCCATGATCAGCATCGGGAGCGCGGAGTAGGAGAGCGCCGCGCCGATCGAGCTGACCGAGGTGGCCACCAGCACCAGCGGGATCGACGCCGGCAGGAACGCCAGCGCGATGTTGCCGACGACGAGGATCGACGTGCCGAGCACCAGCGTGGTCCGGGCGCCCCAGCGGGCGGAGATGCGCGCCGAGACGGGGGAGAAGACCGTCATCGAGATGCCCGTGGGCAGCATGACGATGCCGGCGGCGACCAGCGAGAGCCCGAACCCGTAACCGGTGCCCAGCGGTGCCTGCAGGATCTGCGTGGTGACGAGGAACCCGGCGAACATGGCGAACCCGATGAGGATCGACGCCACGTTCGTCCACAGCACGGCGGGCCGGGCGGAGACGCGCAGGTCGACCAGCGGTGAGCGGGCGCGCAGCTCCCACGCTCCCCATACGACGAAGAGCGCGGCGGCCGCGACCAGCAGCCCGATCACGAGCGGGCTGCCCCAGCCCCACTCGCTGCCCTTCGAGACGGCCAGCAGCATGCACACCAGCGCCCCGGCGAGCCCGATCGCCCCGGGGAAGTCGAAACGGCCGGGGGCGCGCTCGCCCGATGCCGGTACGAGGATCGCGACCAGTGCGATGAGCACCAGCGCGAGCACCGCGGCCCCGGCGAAGAGCCACCGCCAGCTCGTGTGCTGGGCGACGACCCCGGTCAGCGGCAGCCCGATCGCGCCCCCGATCCCGAGCGATGAGCTCATCAGCGCCACGCCGCTGCCCACCCGGTCGGCCCGGAGCAGATCGCGCATGATGCTCATGCCGAGCGGCACCACCCCGAGCGACGCCCCCTGCATCGCCCGCCCGACGATCAGCGTGCCGACATCCGGCGATGCTGCTCCCAGCGCCGACCCCACCGCCACCAGCACCAGTGCCACCAGTAGCAGCCGGCGCCTGCCGTAGAGATCGCCGAGCCTGCCGAGCAGCGGCGCGCAGACCGCGCCGGCCACGAGCGTGGCGGTGACGAGCCACGCCACCGTGGCCGGTGTGGCGTTGAGCAGGCGGGGGAACTGGGGCAGCAGGGGGATCACGAGCGTCTGCATCAACGAGACGCACAGGCCGCACGAGGCGAGGACGGCGATGACGAGTGCCGGACGGGGGGTGAGGGCGACCACTCGATCAGGTGACCACGGGTCGTTGGCAATGGCAAGGTGATTCGTTCTGCCTACATCGCTGGCCCCGATGGGGGTAGGCAGTGCAGACTGTACCGGTCAAGAGAGCCATGACCCCATTGCCGCGGCCTGGCCCCACCACCTCGAGACCCCGTCTCGGGACCGCCGCAGGAGTGCCGTCGTGAGCATCGCCTTCGGAGATGACGACAGCAACGTCGTCGAGCTGCCCCGCCACCAGCCGGCGCCCGATCTCGCCATCGCCACCCTCGGACCGTCGCGGATCACCTCCCCGATGGCTCCGCTGCTCGACGCCCGCCAGACCACCGAGCACTACGTCGACGAGCACGACCGCGTCCTGTTCGACGACACCCTCGAGGGCATCTCCTCCCGCGGTGTCCCGGCCGCCGAGCTGCCCAGCATGGAGCCGTGCGGGCCCCGCCGGAAGATCTACTTCGACCCGGCGAAGACGCGCGCGGCCATCGTGACCTGCGGCGGGCTGTGTCCCGGCCTCAACGACGTGATCGCCGGGCTGGTCCGCACCCTCACCTACCACTACCGGGTCCGCCGGGTGGTCGGCATCCGCAACGGCTACCAGGGCTTCGTCGCGAGCTACGGCCACGACGTCGTCGACCTGACGCCCGAGTCCGTGCGCGACATCGCCACCGACGGCGGCACGGTGCTCGGCACCTCGCGGGGACCGCAGGACCCGGAGGAGATCGTCGACTGCCTGGAGCGGCTGCACGTCAACGTGCTGTTCGTCGTCGGTGGTGACGGCTCGATGCGCGGGGCCATGCAGATCGCCGCGACGGTGGCCGAGCGCGGCCTGCTCATCTCGGTGGTCGGCATCCCGAAGACGATTGACAACGACATCCCCTACATCGACCAGAGCTTCGGCTTCCAGACCGCGTTCTCCCACGCCAGCGACGCGATCCGCGCGGCGCAGGTGGAGGCGAAGTCGACGGCCAACGGGATCGGGCTGGTCAAGCTGATGGGCCGCCACTCCGGCTTCATCGCCTGCTACGCCGCGCTCGCCCGCTCCGGTGCCGACGTGGTGCTCATCCCCGAGGTGCCCTTCGCCCTCGACGGCGAGGGTGGCCTGCTCGCGCACCTGCGCCGTCGCGTGGCCGAGCGCGGGCACGCCGTCGTGGTGGCCGCCGAGGGCGCGGGGCAGGAGCTGCTCGGCCCCGAGGACCGCAGCGACGCCTCCGGCAACGCGCGCCTGCAGGACATCGGCCCCTACCTGCGGCGCCGCATCGGTGACCACTTCGCCGATGCCGGCATCGAGACGTCCATCCGCTACATCGATCCGAGCTACGCGATCCGCAGCGTCCCGGCCAACCCGTACGACTCGGTGTACTGCGTGCGGCTCTCGCAGGCCGCGGTGCACGCGGCGATGTCGGGCCGCACCCAGATGGTGGTGGGCCGCTACCGGCGCCGGTTCGTGCACGTGCCGATGGCGGCCGCGGTGAGCAGGCGCAACCAGGTGGACCCGCACGGTGATCTCTGGCTGGCCGTTCTGGAGTCGACGGGGCAGCCGGTGCGCTTCGCCTGACCGGCTACCGCAGCCAGCCGCCGGACGGGTGGTAGGGCCGCGGGCGCGTCGAGTGCTTGACGGTGATGGTGCCGCACCGGGTGCTGCCCACCACCTCGATGTGCGGGGTGCCGCGCTCGGCCGCAGGCGCCGTCCTGTCGTTGATCAGCCCGATGCCGGCCCGCACCTGGTCCAGGTCGACGGTGGCGCCCGGCGGCAGGACGAGGTCGACGTTGCCGGCGCCGACGTTCAGGTCGACGGTGACGTCGGTGGTGGTGAACCGGGCCTCGGTGAAGTCGAGCCGGACGTTGCCCACCCACGTGCTCACCGCGACCGTCGCGGGCACCACCCAGTGGCCGCTGCGCTGCAGGTCGCCCACCCGGCCGGCGATAGTGAGTACGTCGTCGGCGATGTCCGGCGACAGCCGGGCCCCCGGGAGGTCGATCAGCACCGAGTTGAGGTCGGCCCGCGTGACGGCCGCGTTCGCCACGCCGAGCCGTCCGGTGTACTCGTCGGGCGTCAGCCGCCCCGCCGCCAGCTGCCGGGCGAGCAGCTCGGCGACGTGCTCGCGTTCTGCGTGGGACACCCGCAGGTCCCGGGCCGGGGTGCAGTCGCTCATCACTCCACGGTAGGTACGGCACCGTCGACCGGCATCAGGGCGATCCCTGGCTTTCCCGCGCCAGCTCGGTGAGGGTGACGCCCGACCGCGGGATCGCTCAGGTCCGGGGACGTGCCGTCACACCCCGGTGCCCTCGGGGGCCTCGACCTCGCGGCGCAGGATCTTGCCGGTGGGGCCCTTGGGCAGCGCGTCGACGACCCAGACGTGGCGCGGGTACTTGTAGGCCGCCACCCGCTCCTTGACGAACGCCTTGAGCTCGTCGGGCTCGGCCGACTCGCCCGGCTTGAACGCCACCGCCGCGCCGATCTCCTCGCCGAGGTCGGCGTGCTTGATCCCGATGACGGCGGCCTCGGCGACGGCCGGGTGCTCGTAGAGGGCCTCCTCGATCTCGCGCGGGTAGACGTTGTAACCACCGCGGATGATCAGGTCCTTCTTGCGGTCGACGATCGTGTAGTAGCCGTCGGCGTCTCGCGTCGCGATGTCGCCGCTGCGGAACCAGCCGTCCGGGATCGCCTCGGCCGTGGCCTCCGCGCGGTTCCAGTAGCCCTTCATGACGACCTCGCCGCGGATCGCGATCTCGCCGGGCTCGCCGTCGGCCACCTCGTTGCCCTCGTCGTCGACGAGCTTCATCTCGCAGCCGCGCACCGGGAACCCGATCGAGCCGGGCTTGCGCTCGCTGCCCGGCTGGTTGAACGACGCGACCGGTGAGGTCTCCGAGAGGCCGTAGCCCTCGAGGATCATGCAGCCGAGCTTCTCCTCGAACGCCCGCATGACCTCGACGGGCATCGCGGAGCCACCGGAGATGCAGACGCGCAGCGACGAGACGTCGGCGCCGTCGGCGTCGGGGTTGTTGAGGATGGCCGCGTACATCGTGGGCACGCCCTCGAACACGGTGACCCGGTCGCGCGCGATCACGGCCAGCGCCTTGGCCGGGTCGAACCGCGGGATCAGCGTCAGCGACGCCCCGCTGACCACCGCGGCGTTGAGCCCGCACGTCAGACCGAACACGTGGAACAGCGGCAGGCAGCCCATCATCACGTCGTCGGTGGTGATCTCGATCAGCGTGTCGACGGTGGTGCGGGCGTTGCTGTCGAGGTTGTGGTGCGTCAGCTCGGCGCCCTTGGGCTGGCCGGTGGTGCCCGAGGTGTAGAGGATCACCGCCGTGTCGTCGTCGGCGCGGTCGACGGGGGTGGTGAGCGGTGTGGCGTCACCGACCTGCTCCTTGGAGAGGCCCAGCGCGCTCACCGTCACGGCGTCGACGCCGACGGCCTTCCCGCCCGCGGTGACCGCGTCACCGCCGCCGTCCCAGCCGAAGACCAGTGACATGCCCGAGTCCTTGAGGTAGTACTCGACCTCGCGCGCCTTGAGCAGCGGGTTCATCGGCACGACCGTGGCGCCGGCCAGCAGGGCCCCGTAGAACAGCACCGGGAAGGCGGGGACGTTGGGCAGCACGATCCCGATCCGGTCGCCGGGCTCGATGCCCCGCGCCTGGAGCATGCCCGCGGCCGCAGCCGCCTGGGCGTGCAGCTCGGAGTAGGTGAGCACGAAGTCGTCCAGCCGTACCGCGGGCCGGGACCCGTGCTCGGACGCCGCTGTCACGAGATTGGCTGCGAGATTGGTCATGGCCAGACCTTATTGCCTGGTGGCCCGGTCCGCAGGGAGGCTCGGACCTGCCGATCCGGATCGTCCCGTCGCGGGATCATCCCGTTGCGGATGGTCGTAGTGTGGAACGTATGGACATGCGCAGCAACGACGAGATCCGCGGTGACCTGTCGTTCCTCCTCGACAAGGCGAGCCAGTCCCTCGCGGCGCGCATGACGGCCGCGCTGTCGGACGTCGGGGTCACGCCGCGCGGCTACTGCGTGCTCATGAAGGCCATGCCGGGGGAGCTCACGCAGGGCGAGATCGCCGAGATCGCACTGCTCGACAAGACCACGATGGTGGTGACGGTCGACCACCTCGAGGGCGCCGGACTGGCGCGCCGCACGCCGGCACCCACCGACCGGCGGGCCCGGATCGTCGAGACCACCGACGAGGGTGCCCAGGTCGTGGCGAGGGGTCGCACGATCATCGACGGCGTCTTCGACGACGTACTGGGGGTCCTCACGGAGCCGGAGCGCGCCGCCTTCCTCGACGCGATGGTGAAGCTGGTCGGGGCCGGCGGGCCGCTCTCGGGTGCGGCGCAGGGCGAGCAGGTGCCGCGACGCAAGTCCTCTCGAACGGTCTAGTTGATTTCAGGATCGTCTAGAACGGGACTATCTGTTACGGTCCCTCTTGGAGCTCTCGTCCAGGAGGTACTGATGGCTGTCCCTGCCGCGCCGGGCATCGAACGTCCGATGCGCTCGCGCTGGTTCGCGCTCGCCGTGCTCTGCGGCGGCCTACTCATGATCATTCTCGACGGCACGATCGTCAGCACGGCACTGCCGACGATCCAGTCGGATCTCGGCTTCTCCCCGGAGGGTCTGGCCTGGACGGTCAACGCCTACCTCGTCCCGCTCGGCGGCCTGCTGCTGCTCGCCGGGCGGCTGGGCGACCTGCTGGGACGCCGCCGGATGCTGGTCGCAGGCCTCTCGCTGTTCGTGGTGGCCTCGCTGCTGTGCGGGCTCGCCGTCGGCCCGGAGATGCTCGTGGCGGCCCGGTTCGTGCAGGGCGTCGCGGCGGCCATGGCCTCGGCCGTGGTGCTCGGCATGATCGTCGAGCTGTTCCCCGAGCCTGCCGAGCGGGGGCGGGCGATGGGCGCCTACGCCTTCGTCGGTGCTGCCGGGGCGTCGATCGGGACGCTGTTGGGCGGCGTGCTCACCGATGCCGTCGGCTGGCCGTGGATCTTCTTCGTCAACGTCCCGATCGGGATCGTCGTCGTGGTGCTCGCGCTGCGCACCCTCCCGGCCGACGGGCCCCGCACCGGCTCCGGGCATGCCGACGTGCTCGGCGGCGTGCTGGTGACGGCCGGGCTGGCGGCACTGGTCTTCACGATCATCGCGCCCTCCGGACCGCTGGTGCGGGTGATCGCAGGGGTGGTGGCCGGCACGCTGCTGGTGGCGTTCGTGCTGCGGCAGCGTCGTCCCAGCAGGCCACGCACCGCGCCAGGGGCAGGCGCCGAGCCGCTGGTGGACCTGCGCGTCTTCCGGTCCCGGGCCGTCAGCGGCGGCAACGTCGCGCAGTTGCTCGTCGTGGCCGCGATGATGGGTTTCCAGTTCACCGTCGCGCTCTACCTGCAGCATTCGCTCGGCTACACGCCCACGCAGGCCGGGCTCGCGCTGCTGCCCGTGCCGGTCGTGATCGCCGTGGTGTCGCTGACCGCGGCGGGACGGCTGATCACGCGGTTCGGGGCGCGCGCCGTGCTGGTCGTGGGGGAGTCCGTGCTGGTGGTGGGCCTGGCGCTGCTCACCGTGACGGTAGGTGGGGACTATGCCGTGAGCATCCTGCCGGCGATGGTCCTGCTGGGGCTGGGGGCCGGCGTGGTGATCCCCGCCGTCAACACGGTGATCATGTCGGATGCCACGCCGCAGAACGCCGGGCTCGCGTCCGGGCTGGCCAACACCAGCCAGCAGGTGGGCGCCGCCATCGGCATCGCGGTGCTGGCCGCGCTGGCCGCCGCCCGCACCGACGGCCTGGTGACCGGGGGTGTCCCGACCGCAGCGGCGCTGGCGAGCGGCTACCAGCTGGCCTTCGCGATCAGCGCGGTGCTGGCGGCACTGGCCACGGTGGTGACGCTGGTGGTGCTGCGCCGCTGACGCACACCCTGCTCACTCCCCGCGCCACACCGGCGCGCGCTTCTCCGCGAACGCCGTGGCGCCCTCGCGCGCGTCCTTCGACACCATGACCGGGCCCATGATCTTCGCCTGGCGGTCCCAGCGCTCGGCCGCCGGCCAGTCGGGGGACTCCGCGATGATCTGCTTGGTGGCCCGCACGGCCAGCGGGCCGCTCTGGCTGATCTTCGCGGCGAGCTCGAGCGCACCCTCCAATGCCTTGCCCGGCTCGG
This sequence comes from Pseudonocardia sp. GCM10023141, assembly GCF_042653605.1. Lineage (NCBI taxonomy): Bacteria > Bacillati > Actinomycetota > Actinomycetes > Pseudonocardiales > Pseudonocardiaceae > Pseudonocardia > Pseudonocardia sp. GCM10023141. The sequence continues at coordinate 240,970 of NZ_JBHSIR010000035.1, read as the reverse complement.
TGAGCCGGTTGACCAGTCCCCACGCCTTCGCGTCCTCGGCGCCGAAGAACTCCCCGGTCAGGGCGTACTCCATCGCGATCGCCCGCGGGATCCGCTGCGGCAGCCGGAACAGGCCGCCCGCACCTGCCACGAGCGAGCGCTTCGCCTCGGGGAGCCCGAACTTCGCCTCGCGCGAGGCGACGATCAGGTCGCAGGCCAGCGCGATCTCGCAGCCGCCGGCCAGCGCGTAGCCCTCGACGGCGGCGATGATCGGCTTGGCCGGCGGCGTCAGCGTGATGCCGGCGAGCCCGCGGCCCTCGACGACCGGGATGTCGCCGGTGAGGAACGCCTTCAGGTCCATCCCCGAGCTGAACGACCCGCCGGCGCCGGTCAGGATGCCGACCGTGATCGACGGGTCGGCGTCCAGCTCGTCCAGCGCCGCCGCGACGCCGCGGGCCAGTGCCCCGTTCACCGCGTTGCGGGCCTGCGGGCGGTTCATGGTGATCACCAGGACCGCGCCGTCGCGCTCGGTCAGCACCTCGTCGGACACAAAGACCTCCCCATCTCGGCGGATGTGACGCGGCTCGCTCGCCCGCGCACCCGGATCGGAGCCTATCCTCAAACAGACAGGTCTGACTGGTACGAACTGCAGTGAGGGAGTTCGGGTATGCGGGACGCAGTGATCGTGGAGGCCGTGCGTACACCGGTCGGCAAGCGCAACGGTGGGCTGTCCGGGGTGCACCCCGTGGACCTCTCTGCGCACGTGCTGCAGGCGCTGGCCGCCCGGACGGGCATCGATCCTGCCGTCGTCGATGACGTGATCTGGGGCTGCGTCGGCCAGGTGGGCGAGCAGACGTTCGACATCGGCCGCAACGCGGTGCTCGCCGCGGGCTGGCCGGAGACGGTCACCGGCGTGACGATCGACCGGCAGTGCGGGTCGAGCCAGCAGTCCGTCCACTTCGCCGCGGCGGGACTGATCGCCGGCCAGTACGACGTGGTCGTCGCCGGCGGTGTCGAGTCGATGTCGCGGGTGCCGATGGGGGCGTCGTCGCAGGGTGCCGACCCGCTGGGCCCGCTGTACCTGGCTCGTTACGACAACGTGCGTCCCAACCAGGGCGTGGGCGCCGAGATGATCGCCGAGCGGTGGGGCTTCTCCCGCACGCAGCTCGACGAGTTCTCCGCCGCGTCGCACGAGAAGGCGGCTGCCGCGCAGGACGCAGGCCGGTTCGACGCGCAGATCGCGCCGGTCACGCTGCCCGACGGCACCGTGATCAGCAAGGATGAGGGCATCCGCCGCGGGTCGTCGGTGGAGTCGCTCTCCGGGCTCAAGACGGTGTTCAAGCCCGAGGGCGGCGTGATCACCGCCGGCAACGCCTCGCAGATCTCCGACGGCTCCGCGGCGCTGCTGATGATGACTTCGGAGAAGGCCGCGGCACTGGGCCTGACGCCGATCGCCCGGGTGCACACCGCGGTGCTCGCCGGTGCCGATCCGGTGATCATGCTGACCGCGCCGATCCCCGCCACCCAGAAGGCGCTGGTCAGGAGCGGTCTGGGCATCGACGAGATCGGGGCGTTCGAGGTCAACGAGGCATTCGCGCCGGTTCCGCTGGCCTGGCTCGCCGAGCTCGCGGCGGACCCGAAGGCGCTCAACCCCAACGGCGGCGCGATCGCGCTGGGCCACCCGCTCGGCGGCTCCGGTGCCCGGCTGATGACCACGCTCGTGCACCAGATGCGCGACAACGGCATCCGCTACGGCCTGCAGACGATGTGCGAGGGCGGCGGCCAGGCCAACGCCACGATCCTCGAGCTGCTGTGATCGCCGCATGATCGATGACGCCACCCCGGCCACCGGACCGCTGGCCGGGGTGGTCGTCGCCGACTTCTCCCGGGTGCTGGCCGGTCCGTACGCCACGATGATGCTGGCCGACCTCGGCGCCACGGTGATCAAGGTGGAGGGCCCTCCCACGGGCGACGACACCCGGATCTGGACGCCGCCGACGCGCGACGGCGTGGCCACCTACTACCTGTCGATCAACCGCAACAAGCACTCGATCCTGCTCGACCTCGCCGATCCGGACGATCTCGCGGTGGCGCAGCGGCTCGCCGCGCGCGCCGACGTCATGATCGAGAACTTCAAGCCGGGCGGGCTGGTGCGGTTCGGGCTGGACTACGCCCGGGTCGCCGCCGCGAACCCGGCCGTCGTCTACTGCTCGATCAGCGGGTTCGGCCCGGCCGGGGGCGCCGCGCTGCCGGGCTACGACCTGCTGGTGCAGGCGACGTCGGGGCTCATGAGCCTCACCGGCGAGCCCGACGGGCCGCCGTTGCGCGCAGGGGTCGCGGTGTTCGACGTGATCACGGGGCTGCATGCGGCCGTCGCGATCCTCGCCGCGCTGCACCACCGCGACCGCACCGGCGAGGGCCAGCTGGTGGAGACGAACCTGCTGTCGGCGGCGCTGTCGGGGCTGGTCAACCAGACCTCCGCCTACCTGGCGGGCGGTGTCGTGCCGGGACGGCTCGGCAACGCGCACCTGAGCCTGTTCCCGTACGAGCCGCTGCCCACCGGCGACGGCGACCTGATCATCATCGCGGCCAACGACGGCCAGTTCCGCAAGCTCGTCACCGCGCTGGGTGTGTCGGAACTGCTCGACGACCCGCGGTTCGGCTCGATGGCTGAGCGCAACGCCCACCGCGACGCGCTGCGCCCGCTGCTGCTCGCACCGCTGGCCACGCGCTCGGCGCAGGAGTGGTTCGAGGTGCTCAGCGCGGCGGGGGTGCCGTGCGGGCCGATCAACACCGTGGACCAGGGCCTGGAGCTCGCCGCGAAGCTGGGGCTCGAGCCGGTGGTGGAGCCCGGCGGCGTCCCGAGCGTCCGCAACCCGGTGACGTACTCGGCCACCCCGCCGTCCTACCGCCGCCCGCCGCCCGCGCTGGGCGCCGACGGCGACGCGGTCCGCGCCTGGCTGGCCGGCTGAGCCCACCGGACCGTCACGGCCGTGAAACGGCGAAACCCCAGGTCGCGGCTGAAGTCCGCGGTCCGGGGTTCCGCCCTGTAGGGCCACGACCCGGGCGGAAGTGGATCCGCCGAGGCCGGTTTTCAGGTGGTCAGTTGCCGCCGAACGGGCTGCCGTTGCCGCCCTCGCCGTTGCCGCCGCCGGTGCCGCCGTTGCCCCCGCCGTTGCCACCGCCGAAGGGCGAGCGGCCGAACGGGCTGGTGCTCTCCCCGCCGGTGCTGGTGCTGGCGGCCTTGTCGGGCTGGCTGCCGAGCGTGACCTGGGCGGTGCGGGTGGCCCCGCCGTTGGTGAGGGTGAGCGTGACCTGCTGGCCGGGTGCGTAGGAGCCGATCCGGGCGATGAGGTCGGCGAAGTTCTGCACCGTGGCGTCGCCGACCTTCGTGACGACGTCGCCCGCGGCGAGCCCGGCCGCTGCGGCAGGCGAGCCCGCCACGACCTGGCCGATCTGCGCCCCACCGGTGCCCGAGCCGGCCGCGTTGCCCTGCACGCCGAGCACCGGCTTGCTGGCCGTGCCGGTGCTCATGATCTCCTGCGCGATGCGCTTGGCCTGGTCGATCGGGATGGCGAAGCCGAGGCCGATGCTGCCGTCGCTCTGGCCGCCGCCGGTGGCGATGGCCGAGTCGATGCCGACCACCTGGCCGTCGAGGTTGATCAGCGGGCCACCGGAGTTGCCGGGGTTGATCGCCGCGTCGGTCTGCAGCCCGTTGTAGACGATGGCCGAGCCGTCCTCGCCCTGCGTGGAGACGGTGCGGTTGAACGCGCTGACGATGCCGCTGGTGACGGTGCCGGTGAGGCCCTTCGGCGAGCCGATGGCCACCACGGTCTGGCCCACCTGCAGGTCGGCGCTGCGACCGAGCGTGGCGGGGGTGAGGCCGGAGACGTTCTGGATCTTGAGGACCGCGAGGTCGTAGCTCGGGGAGGTGCCGACGATGGTGGCCGTGTGCGTGGTGCCGTCGGCCAGCGTGACGGTGACCGGGCCCTGGGTGCCCGCGACGACGTGGTTGTTGGTGAGCACGTTGCCGTCGGCGGTGAGGATCACGCCCGTGCCCTCGACGGTGCCCTGCGCGACCTTCCCCTGGATGTCGACGGTGCTCGGCGTCATCTTCGCCGCGGCGGCCGGCACCGAACCCGGGGTGAGGGCCGAGGCGTTGGTGCTCGACGGCGACGACGTGAGCTGCGTGCCGCCCGACGGGCTGCCCAGCAGCGCGTAGGCGCCACCGAAACCGGCGCCGCCGCCGACGATGCCGGCGATCAGGGCCGCGGCCACGATCCCGCCCATGGCGCGCTGCTTGCGCGGCTTCTCGGTGGTGGGGCCGGGCAGCGGGTTGACCGCGGTCTGGCTGTAGGGGTTGGTGCCGTAGTGCGGCGGGCCCGACGACCAGCTCGGGCCGGACTGGGCCGGGCCGGGGTACGCGGGACCGTGACCGCCGGGATTGCCGGCGGGATTGCCACCAGGGGGATTGCCGCCGGCGGGGGCGCCGCCCACGGGTGCGGTGGCCGCGGTGTAGGACGGAACGGGGGGCTGCTCGGTACGGGGGCGATCGGTCGGTGCGCTCGCGTCCCGGCCCTGCTCCCTCTGCTCGTCGCTCATGACACATAGATTGCCTCCCGTTTCTGGGAGGTAGCTGAGGAGCGCCTGGGAATCCGTTCGCGTTTCGGTCTCAGGTTGCCAGCAGTTGCTGCAGCGCGGCGCGGGTGTTGCCCGCCGCCGCGTCCAGCGCGGCGCCGACGGCCGCCTGGTCGGCCCCGGTGATCTCGATCAGGATCCGCTGCGCGCGGCGGCGCAGCTTCTCGTTCGAGGCGACCACGTCGATCATCCACGGACCGTGGGTGCGGCCGATGCGCACCATCGCGGCCGTCGACAGCACGTTGAGGGCCACCTTCTGGGCGGTGCCTGCGGTCAGCCGGGTGGACCCGGAGATCACCTCGGGCCCGGTGAGCAGCTCGACGGCGACGTCGGCGCGGGCGGCTGCCGGGCTGTCGGCGTTGTTGACGATCGCGACGGTGGCCGCACCCGCGGCCCGGGCCACGTCGAGCGCGGCGAGCACGTACGGCGTCCGGCCCGAGGCGGAGATCCCCACGACGAGGTCGAGCGGGCCGGGGGAGCGCTCGCGCAGGTCGGCCGCGCCCGCTGCGGTGTCGTCCTCGGCGCCCTCGACCGCCATGTCGGCGGCCCGCGAACCCCCGGCCAGCACCGCCTGCACCATCTCGGACGACACGCCGAAGGTCGGCAGGCACTCGGCGGCGTCGAGCGCGGCGAGGCGGCCGGGGGTGCCGGCGCCGACGTAGATCAGCCGCCCGCCCCCGCCGAGCGCGTGCTCGGCGAGCGCGACGGCCTCGGCCAGCTGCCTCGATGCCGCGGCGAGCACCGCGGGCACCGCGGCCTCGGCCGCCAGCAGCACGTCGACGATGTCACCCGGGGACCGCTCGTTGAGGTCCTCGAGCCCCGGCCGAGCGCCCTCGGTGCCGAGCCCGTCCAGTTCCTGGCTCACCCATCTACCCCTTGTCCGTCGTGCGTTCGAGCAGGTCGGCAGCCGTCTCGGCGTGCACCCGCCCGTCCCCCCACAGCGTCACCGACGGCGACACCGATGCCCCCTCGACCGGCAGCCCGATCTGTACCACGACCGTGTCGGGCCGCTGTGCCCTCAGGTCGGCGAGTGCCGCGTTCGGCCCGTCGACCAGCGCGACGACCGGACGCCCGGCCGGCAGCGGATCGAGGACGGCGCCCACGGTGACGCTCGCGTCGCGCGTCCGCAGGGCCGCGACCAGCCACGGTTCGTGGGCGCCCGCCGCGACGCCCGGCCCGTGTGTCAGGTCGACGACGTGGGCCCCCCGTCCCACGCCCACGTCGCCGACCACGTCCACGACGCGGCGCAGCACGGCAGAGCCGGCACCGGTACCGGTGAACGGGAGCACCGGACGCGCTCCGATCCAGCCGGACAGCTCCGCGACGCGCTGTTGCGCCTGCTCCACCCGCGCGCGGGAGAGCGTGCCGTCCTGCAGCGCCGCGAGCACGGCGTCGCGCACCTCACGGTAGCCGAGCTCGTCGTCGTAGGGCGTGGGGAACCCGGGGTTGCCGGTGCACAGCAGGTCGACGCCCGCGGCGAGCGCGGCCACCGCACCCGGGCCCCGGCCGATGCCCTGGGCGATCGCGTGCATGTCCAGCGCGTCGCTGATGACGACGCCGTCGAAGCCCAGCTCGGTGCGCAGCAGCCCGAGCACCGTGGCGCTCATCGTGGCCGGCGCGGGGTCCAGCGCGGGGAAGACGACGTGGGCGGTGAGGACCGCGCGCACGCCCGCGCCGACCGCGGCCGCGAACGGCGGCAGGTCCCGGGAGCGCAGCGTCGCCACGTCGGCCGCGACGGTCGGCAGCGCCACGTGCGAGTCGACGGTGGTGGACCCGTGGCCGGGGAAGTGCTTGGCCGCGGCTGCCACCCCCGCGCCCTGCAGCCCGCGCACGAACGCCGCGGTGTGCCGGGACACGAGGTCGGCGGTGGCGCCGAAGGAGCGGATGCCGATCACCGGGTTCTCCGGCTCGGCGTTGACGTCCGCGACGGGGGCGAGCACGAGGTCGATGCCCGCTGCCCGGCACTGGCGGCCCAGCCCGGCCGCGACGGCCTCGGTGGCGACGACGTCGTCGAGGCGCCCGAGTGCCGCGGCGGCAGGCCACGACGAGCCGGCGGCGTGCTCGAGCCGGGTGACCGAGCCGCCCTCCTCGTCCGAGGCGATGAGGAAGCCGGGCCGACGGGCGTGCAGCTCGGCGGTCAGGCCGGTGAACCCGGCCTCGACGTTGGAGGCGAACACGCAGACCCCGCCCAGCCCGCCGTCGATCGCCCGCGCGAGCCAGTCGGGCACCCGCGGACCGGCGAAACCGGGCAGGAGCACACCGTCGGCCAGCCGTTCCAGCGCCGGATCGGTCACCCCTTCACCGCGCCCGCGACGAGCCCGTCGGTGAGCCGCTTCTGCGCGATGATGAAGAAGATCATCACCGGGATCGTGATGATCGTGGACGCGGCCATCACCGAGCCCCAGTCGGTGCCGTGCTGGCCGAAGAACTGCCGCAGCCCGACCGCCACCGTGTAGTTGTCGTCCTGCGACATGAACGTCAGCGCGAAGATGAACTCGTTCCACGCGGTGATGAAGGAGAAGACGCTGGTGGCCACCAGGCCCGGCGCGACCAGCGGGAACAGCACCGACCAGAACATCCGCCACCACGACGCCCCGTCGAGGAAGGCGGCCTCCTCGAGCTCGACGGGCACCGCGGCGACGAAGCCGCGCAGCGTCCAGATCGCGAACGGCAGCGAGAACGCCAGGTAGACGATGACCAGGCCCATCAGGCTGTTGAGCATCCCGAGGTTGCGCGCCTGCACGAACAGCGGGATGACCAGCGCCTCCAGCGGCACCATCTGGATGATCAGGACCATCACCAGCACCGACGTGCGGAAGCGGAAGCGGAACCGGGCCACGGCCACGGCGGCCAGCATCGCCAGCGCGGCGCTGATGATGACCGTGGCGATGGCGACGATCAGCGAGTTGAGCAGGTAGGTGCCGAAGCCGCCCTCGCGGAAGACGTAGGTGAAGTTGTCGAACGTCCAGCTGTCGGGCCACAGCGTGCGCGAACCCGCGTTGGCCCGGCCGTTGAGCGAGGTGGAGACCATCATCCAGACGGGCAGCAGCGTGAACGCCAGCACCGCGGCGACCCCGACGCCCTTGCCGACGGACCGGATCGTCACAGCTCCTCCTCCTTGAACAGCAGCCGCAGGTAGGCGAGCGTGATCCCGAGCAGTAGCAGGGTGAGCAGCACGGCGATGGCGGCGCCGACCCCGAACTTGTTCTGGGCGAAGGACTCCGAGTAGGACCAGGTGCCGAGGTTGAGCACGCCCCGGTTGATCCCGTCACCGCCGGGCATCAGGTAGATCTGCGTGAACACCTTGAAGTCCCAGATGGTCGAGAGCACCGTGACCACGGCGAACACCTGCCGCAGCATCGGGAACGTCACCGACCAGAAGCGCCGCCACGCGTTCGCGCCGTCCATCAGCGCGGCCTCGGTGAGCTCCTTCGGGATCGTCATCAGCCCGGCCAGCACGGTGAGCGCGACGAACGGGAAGCCGTGGTGCACCACGTTGAGCGCGGCGATCGCGTAGAACGAGATCCGGTCGTTGAACGGGTTGGCGGTGGCCGCGTCGACCAGCCCGAAGGCCTGCAGCGCCTGCAGTGCGACCCCGTCACCCGGGGTGAACAGGAAGACCCACACGTAGGTGCCCGTGACCGCCGGGATCGCCCACGCCGCCATGATCGCGGTGGTGACCAGGCCGCGGGTCAGCGGCTTGAGCTTCGCGAGCAGCAGCGCCACCAGCGTGCCGAGCACCACGGTGAGCAGCACCGTCACGATCGCGAAGACCACCGTGTTGGGCAGGACGGTGGTCCACAGCGTGCTGGTGCCCAGCACCGAGCCGTAGTTGTCGAGCCCGACCCAGTTGTTCGCCCCGGTCCGCAGCTCGCGCAGCCCGAAGTTCTGCAGCGACAGCACGACCACCCGGATCAGCGGCCACAGCAGCAGGCCCGCCATCGCCACCAGTGCGGGCGCCAGCAGCAGCCACGGCCGCCACTTCTGCGAGCCCGGACGGCGGGTGGGACGGCCCGGCCGGGCCGCGGGGGTGCCCGCGGCCCGGCTCGGCGTCGTGCGTGGCGAGACGGTCGTCACGATCCTGCGAAGATCTGGTTCATCTCGGCGGCCGCGTCCGAGGTGGCCTTCTCGACCGTCTTCTCGCCGGTGAGGATGGACCGCATCATCGCCGCGATCGTCTTCTTGCCCTGGATCTTGCCGAACAGCGGGGTGACGGGCACGCTGCGCCCGGCGTCCACCATCTGCTTGGCGAACGGCGCCACCAGCGGGTCCGGGGACTGCGCGGCCTGCTGCATGAGCGCGGTGGTGCCGGGGAAGTAGCTCGAGTCGCTGCTCCACTTCTGGGCGAAGTCACCGGTGCCCATCAGCTTGACGAGCTCCCACGCCAGCTCCGGGTTCTTGGTGCCGTCGAAGATCGACAGGAGCGACCCGCCGAGCACGGACGGCGCGAGCCCGCCGGTCGGGCCGGGGAGGGCGAACGCGCCGATCTTGCCCTTCAGGTCGGGTGCGGCCTGCAGGATCGCCTTCGGCGTCCAGCTGCCGGAGATCGTCATCGCGGCCTGGCCCTTGGTGAAGGCGTCACGCAGGTCGGTCTCGCGCCATGTCGCCGCGGCGGGGGTGGAGAAGCCGTTCTTCACCGCGAGGTCGGAGTAGAACTGGATGCCCTTGCGCGACTCGGGTGAGTCGATCGCCGAGGTCCACTTGCCATCCTTCTCGGTGGCGATCTGGCCACCGGCGCCCCAGACGAACGGGTAGACGGCGAACTCGTTGTCGCCCGCGATCGGGAACGGCAGCATGTCCGGCTTCGCGGCCTTGATCTTCGCGGCGGCGGCGACCATCTCGTCCCAGGTGGTGGGCGGGGTGATGCCCAGCTCCTGGAAGACGTCGGTGCGGTAGACCACCGAGCGGACGCCCGCGTACCAGGGCATGCCGTAGAGCCCGCCGTCGAGCGTGCCCGCCTCCTTGAGGCCGGCCACCAGCCCGTCGGTGAGGCCGGCCTGCTTCACCTGCTGGGTGAGGTCGACCAGCGCGCCGATGTCACCGAACTCGCCCGCCCAGGTGGTGCCGATCTCGGCGACGTCCGGCGTGGTCTTGCCGGCGATCGAGGTCAGGAACTTGTCGTGCGCCGAGGCCCACTGCTGGAACTGGACGTCGAGGGTGGCGCCGGTCTGCTTGGTGAACGCGGCCTTCAGGTCGTCGAAGAACGGCTTGGAGTTCGGGTTGGTGCCCTCCATGATCCAGAGGGTGACCGTCTTGCCGGTTCCGTCGGCGGGCGATCCGCCCGCCGCGGGGGCGCTGCTGCCGCCGCAGCCGGCGAGCGCGAGCGCCGCCACCGCCGTCAGCGCGACGCCCGCGCGGCGTACCGCGCGTGCTCCGGTCATCGACCACATGGTGGTTCCCTTCCGAGAAAGTTCCTCGCCCCGTCGCGAAGCAGACCGCTTTGTGAGACCAGAGGTCTAATATGGGCGAGACTTTAACCCGGACGCCCCGGCCCCGGTCAAGGATTCGGGCGGATTTCGGAACGGGATTCCGGGCGGGCCCGGACCTCGGAGCTCAGGTCGGGAAGATGTCGACCATGATCCGGTAGCGGTCGCCGCGGTAGACCGAGCGCACGAACTCGGCGACCCGGCCACCGTCGACGCGGCAGGTGCGTTCGAAGCAGAACGCGGGCGAGCCGGCGGTCACCCCGAGCGCGGCGGCATCGTCGGTGCTGGTCAGCGCCGCCTCCGCGGTCTGCGTGCCGGACGTGATGCGGTGGCCGTAGCGCTGGGCGAGCAGCTCGTAGTACGAGCTGTCCTCGAGGTCCTCGCCGCGCAGCCCGGGCACGAGGTCGCCGGGTACGTGCAGGTCCTCGACGGCCATCGGCTCGTCATCGGCCAGCCGGAGCCTGCGCACGTGCAGCACCGGGGCGCCGGCAGGCACCTCGAGCAGTGCAGCGAGCATGACGCCCGCCGGGGCGCGTCCGGTCCGGAGCGTGCGGCTGCCCGGTCGCATGCCGCGGGCGCGCATGTCGGCGGAGAACGAGTTGGCGGCCAGCCGGTGCGCCACCTTGGCGGGCGCCACGAACGTCCCGGCGCCTTGCCGGCGCACCAGCAGGGACTCGGCCACCATCGAGTCGACGGCGCGGCGCAGCGTCATGCGGGCGACGCCGAGGTCGCGGGCGAGGTCGCGCTCGGCGGGCAGCGGCTCGCCCGGCGACATCGCCGCGATCAGGTCGGCGAGCCGCGCACGCAGCATCCGCTGCTTGTCGGTCTCGGCTGCGGGCGCGCTCATGGGCCATTGGTACACCAGCAGAACCCGCGGAGGCCAACATCCGCGCAATCCGGAGGTCGAATGCACCCCTAGGTCGCACACACCGCAGAGGCACCGCACACATCGTGCACGGTGTGTGCGGGCGCGTTGCGGTGTGTGCGAGCGCTCAGCGCAGGAGCTCCACGATCGTGGCGTTGGCGGTGCCGCCGCCCTCGCACATCGTCTGCAGGCCGTAGCGGATGTCGTTGTCGCGCATGTGGTGCAGCAGCCGCGTCATCAGCACGGTGCCCGACGCCCCCAGCGGATGCCCGACGGCGATGGCGCCGCCGAGCGGGTTGAGGCGGGACTCGTCGGCGCCGAGCTCGGCCAGCCACGCCAGCGGGACGGGCGCGAAGGCCTCGTTGACCTCGAACGCGCCGATGTCGGAGATCGACAGTCCGGAGCGCTTGAGCACCTTCTGGGTGGCGGGGATGGGGCCGGTGAGCATCATCAGCGGGTCGGCCCCGCTGACGGCGCCGGAGTGGTAGCGCGCGATCGGCGTCAGGCCCAGCTCGGCGGCCCGCTCCGCCGAGGCGATGAGCACGGCGGACGCGCCGTCGGAGATCTGCGACGCGTTGCCGGCGTGGATCACACCGCCCTCGCGGAAGCTGGGCTTGAGCTTGGCCAGCGTCTCCGGGGTGGTGCCGCGACGCAGCCCCTCGTCGGCGGTGAGGCCGGGCGCAGCGGGCACCGCGGCGAGCTGGGCGTCGAACGCGCCGGCGTCGATGGCGGCGGCGGCCAGCTCGTGCGAGCGCGCGGAGTACTCGTCGAGGCGGTGGCGCGAGAGGCCCCAGTGCGCCGCGATCCGCTCCGCGCCCACGCCCTGGTTGAAGTCGCCGCCGGGGAACTCGCCGCTGGTCAGGTCGGCGGCGTAGCGCTCGCGCACGAGCGGGCCGAACAGCGAGCCGATGTCGCGTCCCGAGCCCAGCGGAACGCGCGTCATCGACTCCACGCCGCCCGCGACGACCAGGTCGTACTGCCCCGAGGCCACCATCCCGGCGGCGAAGTCGAACGACGACTGGCTCGACCCGCAGGCCCGGTTGATCGTGACGCCGGGCACCGACTCCGGCCAGCCCGCCGCGAGCACGGCGTAGCGCCCGATCTGCGCGGCCTGGTCGCCGACCTGGTTCACGCAGCCCCACAGCACGTCGTCGATCAGCTGCGGGTCGACGCCGGTGCGCTCGACGAGCGCGCGCAGCACGACGGCGGAGAGATCGACCGGGTGGACGTCGGCGAGCGAACCCTTCCGCTTGCCGATGGGGGTGCGGACCGCGTCGACGATGACGGCCTCGGGCATGGTGGGCTCCTCACGCAGGGCTGTTGAACGAACGTTAGGTGGGGTCTGGGCGGCACACCAGGACGTGTGACGGCCGCGACGCCGACGATGTCCTCGACGCTGCGTAGACTGACGGTCGCGAAGGGGAGTAGCTCCCAACGTCGCGGTCGACATACTGGCTCGCCGATCCCACATGGCAGCCCGGCCGCACGGCCTGTCCCGCGGCACCACCCGCGGTGAGGCGAGCGAGACCTTCGATCCGGTGCAGCACTTTCCGGATCGGAGCCGCTCGCGACCCCGATCCGGACCGAGATCGAGGGGTCGATCAGGTCGATGGACGGTTTCCTGCTGGCGTGCGCCGTGAGCTTCGCGGTGGTCTTCGTTGCGGAGCTGGGCGACAAGTCCCAGCTCATGGCGCTCACGTTCGCCACCCGCTACCGCATGCTCCCGGTGCTGGTCGGCATCACCATCGCCACCGCGGTGGTGCACCTGATCTCGGTGGCCGTCGGGCACAGCTTCGGCGCGGCGCTGCCGACGGGCTGGATCGCGCTCGCCGCAGCCGTCGCGTTCGTCGGCTTCGGGGCATGGTCGCTGCGCGGTGACTCCCTGAGCGAGGCCGAACGCACCAAGGCCGACCGCGCTGGCGGCTCGGCCGTCGTCGCCGCGTCGGTGGCGTTCTTCCTCGCCGAGCTGGGCGACAAGACGATGCTGGCCACGATCACGCTGGCCACCCAGTACGGCTGGTTCGGCGTCTGGCTCGGTTCCACGGTCGGGATGGTGGCTGCCGACGCGCTCGCCATCGTCGTGGGCAGGCAGCTGGGCCGGATGCTGCCCGAGCGGCTGGTCAAGATCGGCGCGGCGGTCCTGTTCTTCGTCTTCGGCGCCGTGCTCGCCTACGAGGCGATCGAGGGGCTGAGCGGGCAGTCGCCGTGGGCCGCGATCGCCGACGGCCTCGATCACCACGCCGCGGGCTGGATCGCGCTCGGCATCGCCGTGCTGGCCACCCTCGCCGGCGGGATCGGCAGGCTCCGGACGCGCGGGAACGCGAGCCGTCGCGGTGGCGCGTTCGCACCGGCGGCGTGGTCGGCGCGCATCCTGTTCGGGCTCTCGACGGTGCTGGGGCTGGCCGCCCCGCTGCTCGTCGCCGCGGATGTGATCGACCCGATCACGGTCTTCGACGACCCCGGCCTGGTGGTCGTCGGGGCCGGGCTGGCGCTGCTCGGGGTGGCGCTCGTGCTCGCGGCGCAGGTCAACGCCCGCCCGAGCCGTCGGGAGCCGGTGCTGGTCACGCGCGGCCTGCACGCCCGCATCCGCAACCCCGGGCTGACGGGCATGGTCGTGGCCACCGCGGGCACGCTGCTGATGGTGCCGACGCTGATCGCGGTGCTGGGCGCCGTGCTGCTGGTCGTGGCCGTCCAGGTGCAGGCCCGGGGCGTGCGGGAGCCGCTGCTCGCCCGGCTGCACGGCGAGTCCTACGTGCTGTACGCCGCGCGCAGCGGGCGCTTCCTGCCGAAGGTCCTCCCGCTCGACGACGCGCCTGCCGGCCTGCGGGACGCCCAGCGGATGCGGGTCGGCTGAGCTAGCAGGCCGCAGCCGGTGGCCGGCCAGGTCGATCCGCCGGCCACCGGCGCCTCGATCAGGAGTACCAGGTGGGTTCCGGCAGCTCGTCACGCAGCAGGAACGCCCCGACCTCCCGACGCTTGTAGGCGACCGGGTCGTGCAGGGTGTGGGTGCGCACGTTGCGCCAGAACCGGTCGAAGCCCAGTGCCGCGGCGGTGGCCCGCGCGCCGAGTCCCTCGAAGACCTTGGTGGTGATCTCCAGCGCGACCTCGGTCGCCCGCGCCTTCACCGCGGCCACCCGCACCTCGTGCTCCCCGCGCTGCTGCGCGGTGACGTTCCAGGCGTCGTGGTGGATCGCCAGTCCCTCCTCGGCCACCCGGTCGGCGAGCGCTTCCACGGCCCACAGCTTCGACGCGAGGTCGCCGTAGAGATCGAGCTGGTAGGGCTCGTCGACGGCCCGGTCGAAGCCGCCGTGCAGCCACGGCCGGGTCTCGGTTCGGGTGTACTCGGCGGCGGTCTCCAGCGCGCCGCGCGCGATGCCGAGGTAGAAGTTGACGAACACGAGCTGGATCGTCGGCACGTTGAGCGTGTTGTAGACCCGCGGCTGGAACACCTTGTCGACGAACCCGGCCGCCGCGGCCCACGGCACCTGCACCTCCGAGATCGTGACGCTGCCGCTCTCGGTGAGGCGCTGGCCGATGTTGTCCCAGTCGTCGTGGAACGTGATGCCGGGCTGGTCGCTGGGCACGATCGCGAAGACGTGCGTGTCGGTGTTCTCCAGCACGCCTTCCAGCACCGTGACGTCGGAGACCCGGCTGCCCGTGGAGAACGACTTGCGTCCGTTGTAGACGATGTGGTCGCCATCGTCGCGGATGACGACGTCGGCGTCGCGCGGGTTGACCGCGCCGCCGAAGAACCAGCGGTTGCGCGCGGCCTCGGCCTCGACGGCGGCGATCTGCTCCTTCGTGCCGACGAGCCGGGCCGCCCAGTTCCACAGGTAGTGGTAGCCCAGCAGCTGGCCGATCGAGCCGTCGGCGGCCGCGACCTCGCGGACCACGCGGTACGCGGTGGGCCATTCCTGGCCGCCCCCGCCGTGCTCGGCCGGTCCGAGCAGCGTGACCAGCCCGGAGTCCTTGAGCAGCGCGATCTCGGCATACGGGGTCTCGGCGGCGCGATCGCGCTCGGCCGCGTCGACGGCGAGGATCTCCGCGACCTCGTGGGCGCGGGCGATCCAGGCGTCGGCCGTGTCGGGTGTGGGGCGGGTGGTCCAGTCCGGGGCGGCGGTGCCGGGCCGGTTCTCGGTAGTGGTCATGTCGGTTCCTCTCGAAGCGGATGTCCTGCGGGCTGACGGGCGATCAGCGACAGACGCAGGACGCGATCCGGACGAGGTCGACGTGGAGCCGACGGACCAGTGCGGGAGAGGCCACCGGCTAGTGCGTCAGGGCGGGCTCGCGCTCGAGGAGTTCCGCCTCCTTCTCGCGGATGATCGGCAGCACGTGGCTGCCGAAGTGCTCGACCTCCTCCTGGAAGTGCAGGTAGCCCAGCAGCAGCAGGTTCGCGCCGCGGCGCTTGTACTCGATGGCGCGGTCGGCGATCTGCTCGGGCGTGCCGATGAGCTGGGTGCGGAAGCCGTCGTTGTACTGGACGAGGTCCTCGAACGAGGAGTCCGCCCACATACCCTTCTTGTTGCCCGTGGAGGCGCCGGCCTGCTGGACGGCGTCCCGGAAGCCCTCGACGGCCGGCTTGTTGGCCTTGGCGATGATCTCGCGGAGCGTCTCGCGGGCCTCCTTCTCGGTGTCGCGGGCGATCATGAAGCCGTTGAGCCCGAACTTCGGCGGGGTCGTGCGCCCGGCGTCCTCGGCGTGCGCGAGCACCTCGGTGACCTGCTCGGTGAAGCCCTCGTAGTCCTTGCCGTTGCTGAAGTACCAGTCCGAGACCCGGCCGCCGTTGCGGCGCGCTGCCGAGGAGTTGCCGCCCTGGAAGATCTCCGGGTGGGCCCGGCCGGGGACGGCGAGGGGCTTGGGCTTCAGGTCGAAGTCGTGGATGCGGTAGAAGTCTCCCGAGAACTCCGCGCTGTCGCTCGTCCAGATCTCGCGCAGGACGCGGATGAACTCCTCGGAACGGCGGTAGCGCTCGTCGTGTTCGAGCCACGGCTCGCCCAGCGCGGTGAACTCGGCCTTGAGCCAGCCACTCACGACGTTGACGGCGATGCGTCCGTTCGACAGGTGATCGGCCGTCGCGACCCACTTCGACAGCACACCCGGCTGCCACAGCCCGGGGTGGATCGCGGCGATGACCTTGAGCCGCTCGGTGGCCAGCAGCAGTGCGAGCGAGAAGCTCGTGGACTCGTGCTGGTGGTCGGCCCCGTAGCTGGCCATGTACCGCACCTGCGAGAGCGCGTACTCGAAGCCGTTGTTCTCGGCCGTCTGCGCCAGCTTCTTGTTGTAGTCGTAGCCCCAGTCGGTGCGCTGCTCGATGTCGCTGGTGACCAGACCGCCGCTGACGTTGGGCACCCAGTAGGCGAATCGCAACGGTTCGGGCGGCAATTGTTCGGGCATGGAGAACCCCAATTCGGGAAAGTGCGATGAAATGAACGGACATATGCCGGCGGGCACATGTGGTGGACGCGCTGGAGGCGTCAGGAGCAGGTCAGCGACACGTGGCCGACGACACGCGCGACAGATCGACGTGACGCCGACGGGTGAGCTCGCGCGGGAACATTGATCTCCACCGTGGTTGAGACCGGCCGTGCTGTCAACCCGCAGCGGTGCGGAACACAATTTCCACCCGATGGGTTGAATGCTCACGATTCGCTCCGTAGCGTCAAGAGTGGCCATGAGTTTCGGCGATAGCGGAGGGAGGTGTGATGGACACGCGGGACGGGGGCGCGAGCCCGCTGCACACCACCTGGCACGCCTGGCGCCACGAGGTGGATCTCTGCCGCACCTGCACCGCCATCTGTACGGGCTGACGCTCCGCTCCTGTTTCCGGCGCCACCGCCGCCGGCTCGTCACCCCGTTTCCCGAAGGACCCCCATGCGCCGCCTCCTGCCCACCGCCGTACTGGCGAGCCTGCTGCTCGCCGCCTGCGGCACGTCCGCCTCGCTCCCCGCTGCTGCCGGGCCTCCGCACGCAGGCGGGACGCTGCGCTTCGCCGTCTCCAGCGACCAGGGCTGCCTCGATCCGCAGCAGGTGTCGAGCAACGACTCGATCTACGCGGTGCGCCAGCTGGTGGACTCGCTCACCGACCAGGATCCCAAGTCCGGTGAGATCAAGCCCTGGCTCGCCACGGCGTGGACGGCCAACGCCGACGCCACCTCGTACGTCTTCACGCTGCGCAGCGGCGTCACCTTCAGCGACGGCACGCCGCTCGACGCGAGCGCCGTCAAGGCGAACTTCGACAAGGTGCCGACGCTGGGTGCCAGGGCCGCGCTGCCGAAGGGCTACCTCGCGGGCTACCAGGGCACCACCGTGCAGAGCCCCACGCAGTTCACCGTGGCGTTCAGCGCCCCCAACGTGCAGTTCCTGCAGGGCACCTCCACCCACAGCCTCGGCATCCTCGCGCCCGCCACCGTGGCGAAGTCCGACGACGAGCGCTGCGCGGCGGTCGTCGGGTCCGGACCGTTCGTGCTCGGCGGGTACGTGAAGAACCAGTCGATCACCCTGACCAAGCGCACCGGCTACAACTGGGGCTCGTCGCTGTGGGCGCACACCGGCGATGCGTACCTGGACGGCGTGGAGTTCCGGATCGTGCCCGAGTCGGGCGTGCGCACCGGCAGCCTGCAGTCCGGCGAGGTCGACGCCATCGGCAGCATCGGCCCGCAGGACGAGGCCCCGCTCACCGGCGCCGGGGTGCAGCTGCTCGCGCGCGCCAACCCGGGACTCCCGTTCGGCATCGGGTTCAACCTGTCGAAGCCGATCGTGTCCGACCCCGCTGTCCGCACCGCCCTGTCGCTGGCCATCAACCGGCCCGAGGTGGTGAGCGCGGTGTTCACCTCGCAGACGAAGGCGGCCACGAGCCCGCTCGCGTCCAGCACGCCGTCCTACGCCGACGAGTCGGCGCAGCTCGCGTTCGACCCGGCGAAGGCCGGCTCGACGCTCGACGCCGCCGGCTGGACAGCCGGTCCCGACGGCATCCGGGCCAAGGCCGGGCAGCCGCTGCGCATCGAGCTCACGTTCTACGCCAACGCCGCCACCAACAAGCCCGCGCTGGAGCTGATCCAGCAGCAGGCCAAGGCCGTCGGCATCGACCTGCAGCTCAAGGAACGTCCCATCAGCGACGCGACGCCGGTACAGCAGAGCGGTGACTACGTGGCCAGCTGGGGCAACCTGACCCGGGCCGACCCGGACATCCTGCGCAGCACCTACTCCACGGCGGGCACCAACTTCTACCGCCTGCCCGCCGGCCCGCTCGACGCCGCGCTCGCCGGCCAGGCCGCGGCGGTCGACCCGGCGAAGCGCACCACGCTCGTCGGGCAGGCCCAGCAGCTGCTGGTCGCGAACTACTACACGGTGCCGGTGGTGGAGCTGACCACGGTGCTCGGCGTCGCCCCGGACGTCCACGACGTCACGTTCGACGCGTCCTCGCGCATCCAGCTCCACGACGCGTGGAAGTCGTCGTGATCCGCTACCTCGCGCGCCGCATCGCGCTCGCGGTCGGCGTGCTCTGGGCGGCGTTCACCGTCTCGTTCATCGTGCTCTACCTGCTGCCGGGCGACCCCGTCGCGACGATGGCGGGCGGCGGCCTGGACGGCGAGCCGCTCTCGCCCGCCGCGCTCGACGCGCTGCGGGCCCGCTACGGCTTCGACCGCCCGGTGCTCGAGCAGTACTTCACGAAGCTGCTGGCCGCGCTGCACGGCGACTTCGGCACGTCCATCCAGAACGGCCAGGACGTGGGCGCCGCGATCCGGGAGGCGCTGCCGCCGACGATCCAGATCGCGCTGTCCGGGCTGCTGGTGGCGGTGGTGCTCGGCAGCGTGGTCGCGCTCGTGGCCACGTACACCTCGGCCCGCTGGCTGCGCCAGCTGCTGATGGGGCTCCCGTCGCTGGCGGTCTCGCTGCCGGTGTTCTGGGTCGGCCTGATGCTGGTGGAGCTGTTCTCCTTCCAGCTGCGGCTGCTGCCGTCAGTCGGTGCTCGGGGGGTCGAGTCGCTGGTGCTGCCGGCGATCACGCTCGGGCTGCCGACCGGGGCGCTGGTGGCCCAGGTGCTGGCCAAGAGCCTGAGCCAGGCGCTGGAGGAGCCCTACGTCGTGACGGCGCGGGCGAAGGGGGTCGGTCGGGTGGCCATCCATCTGCGCCACGCGCTGCAGAACGCGGCGATCCCGGCGCTGACGGTGCTCGGGTACGTGGTCGGCAACCTGATCGCGGGCTCGGTGGTGGTGGAGACGGTGTTCACCCGACCCGGGCTGGGCAGGCTGACGGTCGCCGCCGTCGGCGTGCAGGACATCCCGCTGGTGCAGGGGATCGTCGTGTTCGCCGCCGCGGTGTTCGTGGCCGTCAACTTGCTCGTCGACCTGCTCTACCCCGTGCTCGACCCGAGGATCACCGCGGGAGCGACCGCATGACCGAGCTGCTGATCCGCGAACCCGCGCTGGCGAGCGCACCGGATCCCGACCGTCCGACATCCGCGCGCAGCAGGCGCCTGCTGCGCTTCCTGCTGCACCGCCCGGGACTCGTGGTGTCGGTGGTGGTGGTGGTGCTGGTGCTGATCGCGGCCTTCGCGCCCACGCTGCTCGCCGGTGGCGATCCGGACCTCGGCGTCCCCGCCGCCAAGCTGCGACCGCCCGGTCCCGGCCACCTCCTCGGCACCGACTACCTCGGCCGCGACGTCTACACGCGCGTGGTGCACGGCGCCGCGCTGTCGTTGCAGGCCACGGTGATCGCCGTGAGCGTGGCGCTGGTCGTCGGCGGCCTGATCGGGCTGCTGGCGGGCTTCGTCGGGCGCTGGGTGGACGAGGCGCTGATGCGCGTCGTCGACGTCATGCTCGCGATCCCGGCGGTGCTGCTGTCGCTGGCGCTGATCACCGCGCTGGGCTACGGCACGATCAAGGTCGCCATCGCGGTGGGGGTGGCGAGCGTCGCGAGCTTCGCACGGGTGATGCGCGCCGAGACGCTCCGGATCCGCCAGACCACCTACGTCGAGGCCGCCAGGGCGGCGGGCACCCGCTGGTACGTGACGCTGTGGCGCCACGTCCTGCCCAACGCCGCAGGCCCGGTGCTGGTGCTGGCCGTGCTGGAGTTCGGGCTGGCGATCCTGGCGGTGTCGTCACTGTCGTTCCTCGGGTACGGCGCGCCGCCGCCCGCTCCCGAGTGGGGCTCGCTGATCGCGGAGGGCCGCAACTACCTGGCCACCGCGTGGTGGCTGTGCGCGATGCCCGGCTTCGCGATCGCGGCCACCGTGCTGTCGGTGAACCGCATCTCGCGGGCGCTGGACGGGGAGTGGGCGAGGGCCCGGTGAGCGAGCTTGCGAGCGAGCCAATGTCACAGCGCCCTTGCGCGCAGCGCCGACCGAGCCTCAGCGAGGGAGAGCGGTGAGCGAGCTGCTGCAGGTCGAGGACCTCGACATCAGCTACCACACCTCCGGTGGGCTGATCCGCGCCGTCCGCGGGGCGTCGCTGACGGTGGCGGCGGGGGAGACCGTCGCGATCGTCGGGGAGTCCGGATCGGGCAAGACGACGCTGGCGCAGGCCGTGATCGGGCTGCTGCCACCCAACGGCGCGGTCGACGCCGGGAGCGTCCGCCTCGCCGGGGCGGACCTGGCGCGGCTCTCGGAGCGGGAGTTCCGGGCCGTGCGGGGCAAGCGGATCGGGCTGGTACCGCAGGACCCCACGGTGTCGCTCAACCCCGTCCGCAAGATCGGCGCCCAGGTCGCCGAGGTGCTGCGCGTGCACGGGCTGGCCGACCGGCGCCGGGCCGCGCTCGACGCCGTCGAGATCCTGGAACGGGCCGGGCTGCCGGAGCCTGCCGTGCGGGCGGGGCAGTACCCGCACGAGCTCTCCGGTGGCATGCGCCAGCGGGTGCTGATCGCGATCGCGATCGCGGCGAAGCCACGGCTGATCATCGCCGACGAGCCCACCAGCTCGCTGGACGCCACCGTCGCCCGGCGCATCCTCGACCACCTCGAGGGGCTGGCCCGGGAGACCGGCACGGCGCTGCTGCTCATCACCCACGACCTGGGCGTCGCGGCCGACCGCGCCGACCGGATCATCGTGATGTCGCAGGGCCGGATCGTCGAGGAGGGCCCGGCGGGAGCGGTGCTCGCGGCACCCCGGGACGCCTACACGCGCCGGCTCGTCGAGAGCGCGCCCGGGCTGCGCCCGGCAACGCCGCCGGCCCGGTCGGCGCCCGCCGGGCCGCCGCTGGTGGAGGTCCGGGACCTGGTCAAGGAGTTCCGGCTCCCGGGCCGCCGCACGCTGCGGGCCGTGGACGGCGTCAGCTTCACGATCGGGCGCGGCGAGACGCTCGCGCTGGTCGGGGAGTCGGGGTCGGGCAAGTCGACGACCGCGCGGATGGTGTTGCGGCTCGCTGATCCGACCTCGGGGCAGGTGCTGTTCGACGGGAGCGACATCACCACGTCCCGCGGGCGGCCGTGGCGGGAGCTGCGCCGCCGGGCCCAGCTGATCTACCAGAACCCCTACGCGTCGCTGGACCCGCGCTTCAGCATCGAGGAGCTGGTGGCCGAGCCGCTGCGGGCGTTCGCCGTCGGGGACGCGGCCGCGCGCCGGCAGCGGGTCACGGAGCTGGTGGAGCGCGTGGCGTTGCCGTCGTCGGTGCTGGCGCGCCGGCCCGTCGAGCTCTCGGGCGGGCAGCGCCAGCGCGTCGCGATCGCCCGCGCGCTCGCGCTCTCCCCGGACCTCGTGGTCTGCGACGAGCCGGTGTCGGCGCTGGACGTCTCGGTGCAGGCGCAGGTGCTCGACCTGCTCGGCGAGCTGCAGGCCGACGCCGGGCTCACGTACCTGTTCATCTCCCACGACCTCGCCGTGGTCCGCAGCATCGCCCACCGCGTCGGTGTCATGCGGGAGGGCAGGCTGCTGGAGCTCGCGCCGGCGCGTCAGCTCTTCGAGAATCCCGGGCACGAGTACACGCGCGAGCTGCTGGCGGCCATCGCCGGCAGCCGCGCCCACGTCTGACCGGCAAGGTGGGTGGGCCTGTGACCGCACGGATTCCGCTGTCGATCCTCGACCTGTCACCGGTACCTGCCGGGGGAACGGCCGCCGACGCGCTGCGCAACACCCTCGCGCACGCCCAGGTGGCCGAGCGCGCCGGTTACGCGCGGTACTGGGTGGCCGAGCACCACCTGAACCCCGGTGTCGCGTCGGCGTCCACACCGGTGCTGGTGGCGCTGCTGGCGGCGGCGACGTCCACGATCCGGGTGGGGTCGGGCGCCGTCCAGCTGCCCAACACCCCGCCCCTGCTGGTGGCCGAGCAGTTCGGCACCGTCGCCGCCGTGCACCCGGGACGGGTCGACCTCGGGCTCGGCCGGTTCGACCTGCACAAGATCCTCGCGCTGATCCAGGAGGGCCGGGCCGCGGCCCGCGGTGACGCACCGCCGGCCCGGCCGTCCCGCGTGGTGGACGGGCTGTTGATCCCGACGCCCGGCCGCTTCGCAGGCGACCTCTCGCTGTTCGGTGCACTCGGCGCGCTGCTCGGGTTCGACGCCGCCGACCCGGCACCGGACTACCGCACCCAGGTCACCGACATCCTCGACCACTTCGCCGGGCGCTCCCGCCGTCCCGACGGCGTCCCGATGACCGTCCAGCCCGCGGCGGGCGCCGATCTCGACGTCTGGGTGCTCGGGTCCAGCGCGGGTGAGAGCGCGCGGGTGGCGGGCGAGCTGGGGCTGCCGTTCGCCGCGAGCTACCACACGGTGCCCGCCACGGTGCTCGACGCGGTGGCGGCCTACCGGGCCGGGTTCCGGCCGTCTGCACGGCTGGCGCGTCCGCACGTCATGGTGTCGGCCGACGTCGTGGTGGCCGAGACCGTCGAGCGGGCCCGCGAGCTCGCCGCACCGTACGCCGGATGGGTGCTCGACATCCGCGCCGGCCGCGGCGCGCACCCCTACCCGACGCCCGCCCAGGCCCGCGCGCGCGTGTGGACCGATGCCGAGCGGGCCGCCGTGGCCGACCGCGTCGACACGCAGTTCGTGGGCGACGCGGGCACCGTCGTCGAGCGGCTCGCGACGCTCGCGCGGGTCACCGGAGCCGACGAGCTGCTCGTCACGACGATCACCGGCGACCCCGCCGACCGGGTCCGCAGCACCGAGCTCCTCGGACACGAATGGTCCACTGCGGTGCTGCCGATCGGGTAAGAAAACCCTTACCTGGCGCTACACGGGCGTTCCCGCCGAGGAGATCGCCCGAAAAGTGAAACGAACGCATGCTTCTCCTCGACAACGAATCAGCCGGCGCCAGACCGGCAGCGAAACCGGGAGAAAAACATGAGCGGCGCTCAGGGTGGCAATGGCGGCAACGGTGGGACCGCAACTTCCTCCAACAGTGGCAATGTGAACGTGGGCGGATCGCAGAGCAACACCGCCTCGGCCAACGCCAACGGCGGCAACGGTGGCGCAGCCACCGCCGGACACGGTGGCGCAGCCACCGGCGGCAACGGCGGCAACGGCGGTCACGCCGATGCCTCCAACGCGGGCAACGTGAACGTCGGCGGCCACCAGAGCAACGACGCTTCCGCCAACGCGAACGGTGGCAACGGCGGAGCCGCCACCGCAGGGCACGGCGGCAACGCGACCGGTGGCAACGGGGGCAACGGTGGCGACGCCACGGCCCACAACACCGGCAACGTGAACGTCGGCGGGCACCAGGACAACTCGGCCTCCGCGAACGCGAACGGTGGCAACGGCGGCGCGGCACACGCCGGCGGCCACGGCACCGCGACCGGTGGCAACGGTGGTAACGGCGGCACCGCCGACGCCGGGAACGTGGGCAACGTCAACGTCGGTGGGCACCAGAGCAACGACGCGAGCGCCAACGCGAACGGCGGCAACGGCGGAGCCGCCACCGCCGGGCACGGTGGGCACGCGACCGGCGGCAACGGGGGCAACGGCGGCACCGCAGACGCCCACAACACCGGCAACGTGAACGTCGGCGGGCACCAGAGCAACGACGCCACGGCGAACGCGAACGGTGGCAATGGCGGCGCGGCACACGCCGGCGGACACGGCACCGCGACCGGCGGCAACGGCGGCGACGGCGGGCACGCCACGGCGGGCAACGACGGCAACGTCAACGTCTTCGGCAGCCAGCACAACACCGCGTCGGCCAACGCCAACGGCGGCAACGGTGGCAACGCCGATGCCGGGCACGGCGGGCACGCCACGGGCGGCAACGGGGGCAACGGCGGCACCGCCGACGCCCACAACGTCGGCAACGTCAACATCGGCGGGCACCAGGACAACTCCGCCACGGCCAACGCGAACGGTGGCAACGGCGGCGACGCCGACGTCCCCCACAACACGGGCATCGTCCCGCCGTGGCTGCAGCACGGCACCGCGACCGGCGGCAACGGGGGCGACGGCGGCACCGCCAGCGCCTCCAACGAGGGCAACGTCAACGTCGGCGGGCACCAGGACAACTCCGCCACGGCCAACGCGAACGGCGGCGACGGTGGCGACGCCCACGGCGCCGGCGGGTTCTTCGGCCACGGCGACGCGGTCGGTGGCGACGGTGGCTTCGGTGGCCTGGCCATCGCGGTCAACGCCGGCAACGTGAACCTCGGGCACGGGTCGCAGACCAACTCCGCCACGGCCAACGCCAACGGTGGCGACGGCGGCAACGCCGGCGGCAGCCCGGTCACCATCACCCACGGTGGCGACGGCGGAAACGGCGGCATCTCGCTCGCCGTCAACGCCGGCAACATCAACTTCGGGGACGGTGTCCAGGAGAACTCGGCCACGGCCAACGCAGGAGGCGGCAACGGCGGCGACGCGTTCGGTCACGGCACGGGCGGCGACGGCGGCGACGGCGGGTTCGCCTCGGCGATCAACGCCGGCAACGTCAACTTCGGTGGCTTCCAGCACAACGACGCCACGGCCAACGCCAACGGCGGCGACGGCGGCGACGCCTTCGGTGGCCACAACCCGTTCCTCCACGCCGATGGTGGCGACGGCGGCGACGGTGGCGAGGCCTTCGCCTCCAACGAGCACAACCTCAACGTGTTCGGCGACCAGCACAACCACGCCGACGCCGACGCCGATGGTGGCGACGGTGGGGCTGCGCACGCGTTCGACTTCCACATCTGATCCGATGATCTGAGCACCACCTGACCGATGCCGGCCTGCTGATCCCCAACAGGCCGGCATCGGCATGTCCGGTGCCGGAAAATCTGCGGCAGGCATGAACCGGCGGCCTCCGGTGTTGCACCGAACATGACAGTGGCACAGGAGATCCGGTCGGACCTGCAGCGCGCCTGGGACACCTGGCACGCCGCACGCGAGGGCGAGCTGAGCACACCGCACGGGTGGCTCAGCCTCACCGCACTGCAGTGGCTCACCCCGGAGCCGTCGGCGATCGAGGGGCTGCCCGGCCTGTGGAGCGCAACCCCCGACGGCGTGAAGATCTCCGCAGTGGCCGCCGACGGGCTCGTCGTCCAGACCACGCGCGAGCCGCGCCGCATCGACGGCACGGCCACGCTGCACCCGGTGGACGGGCTGCCCGGCACGCTCGTCGAGCTCGGTGACGTGGTGATCGAGGTCGTGCGCCGCACCGACACCCACGCGCTGCGCGTGCGCGACCCGCAGGCAGCCACCCGCACGGGCTTCACCGGCGTGCCGGCGTTCCCGGCGCAGGAGCGCTGGGTCGTGCCGGCGCGGTTCGAGGCGTACCCGGAACCCGTCGCGATCACGGTGGACGCGGTGGTGGAGGGGCTCAACCACTACCTGACCGCCGTCGGCGTGGTGCGGTTCGAGCTCGACGGCCAGACGCACGAGCTCGTCGCGATGCCGGGCAAGGACGGCGGTCTGTCGCTGCACTTCCGAGACGCCACCTCGGGCGTCACGACCTACTCGGGCGGCCGTCAGGTGCGCACCGCCGACCCGGCGCCCGATGGCAGCGTCGAGATCGACTTCAACCGGCTCACGAACCTGCCCTGCGCGTTCACCGACTTCGCCACCTGCCCGCTGCCGCCGGCCGGCAACGTGCTGACGGTGGCCGTGGAGGCCGGGGAGCGCATCCCGAGCTGAGGGGGAGCTCGGTTTCGACCTGGTGACGGTCGACGCGGTGGCCGGGCGCTGCGGCGCATCGAAGGCCACGCTGTACCGGCACTGGCCCAGCGAGGGCGCGTTGCTCTCCGAGTAGACCGCCCGTCACGTCGCGGGCCCGCAGGACGTGATGTGGGGCGTACTTCGACGCCTTCGCGGGGGACGCCGGGTGTGGGTCGGGTGTTTGCTGGTTGTTGATCGGACCGGAGCCCGTGCGTGCTTGGTGCGGGCCCGCTCGGTCCGGGCTGGGCCGGTACCGGTTCTGGGCCGGTGGGCTCGGCGGCGGCAGTATCGGGCGCGGGATCGGCGGTCTGCGGTGCCTCGTCCGGGGTGGCTGCGGTCTCGGCGTTGCGGCCGTCGGTGACCATGGCCGTGATGATGTCGGCGCGTCCGAGTCCGGCAAGGGTCCCGTCGAGGAGCCGGACGAACAGATCCGCGCGGACTTGGTGCACGGTGCCGGGATGCCCGGCGCGGCGGATCGCATCGGCCAGGTCTTCGAGCCGCGCCGCCGCAGCGGCGGCCTCGGTCGGCGTGAGTCCGTGGGCGGTGATGGTGGCAGTTCCGTCGGCCGCCAGATAGCCGGTCACGCCGCGTTCGTGGACGGCGGCTCGGTATTTCTTGCGGGAGTAGGAGCGGTCGACGGCCAGGACTTCCCGCAGTAGCCACTGGGCGAGTTGCCCGGTGGTCCACTCTTCGGCCGGGCCCACGAGCCGCGTGCAGATCCGCTCGATCTGGGGGTCGGTGAGGTCGGCGAGGTAGTCGGTGAACACGCGCGCCTTGTGGTGATCGAGTCGTCCGGCCAGCAGCGCGGCATACACGAGCGGCAAACGGTTGATCAGTATCGAGGCGAATTCGCGTTCGTATCCGGTACGGCGTGCGGTGAAGGTCAAGGCGGCGGCGATCTCGGCGTCGGCCCAGTCGCCGGTGGTGCGGTGCAGGAGGTGGTGGGGGTCATCGGGGTCGGGGTCGCTGCGCGAGATCTGGTCGAGGGCGGCGGCGTAGAGGGCGAACAGTTGCGAGGTCTGTCGCCAGGTCGCCTGGAGTACGTCGACCTTCTGGTCCTGCGGGATGGCGGTGAAGTCGAGGTTGGTGAGGGCGGCGAGCAGTTCGGGCCCGGGCGGCAGTGCCGCGAGGCTCGGTAGCTGCTGGTCAACCATCATGTGTCGACCATACGTTCGAGGACCGACGGTTCCGGGGTGTTCCGGGGGCGGTCGGGCAAAAAATCTTGAAGACTTTTCGGGCCCGCAGCGCGCCAACCCCCGGCCGCCTCACGCGACCGTCGGTCCGACTCGCGGGTCGATCCCATCCCGACTCGCGGGTCAATCGGTCCCGACTCGCGGGTCATTCCGTCCCGACTCGCGGGCACATCCGTCGCAACTCGCGGGCCGATCTGGCGCAACTCGCGGGCACATCCACCGCAACTCGCGCGTTGACCTGCACTAACTCGTAGCTGCGGGCACGCCTGACCCGGTTTCTCGGGAGCCCCGCCGGGTGAGAGAGCCCGTGCGCGCGCAGCGCGCACCCCGGGGCCCAAGTGTCCCCAGCCCTCCCCGAGACCTGCCCCGCCGGCGAGGCGTCGGCAAAGCCGGGGCACACCACCCAACCGCACCGGACCGGCAGGCACGAAACCGGCGCACGCGACCTAAGCAGACGTAGCAGCCGCCGACGTCTGAGTCAGTATCGCGGCGGCCAGCGGCGAGACCACCGTGCGATTGATGGCATGCCCCATCCCCGGAATCCGGACCAATCGCCCGCTACCCAGCGCCCGGGCCAGGTGCCCGGCGTGGGGCGGCGGGTACACGGGATCCTCAGGAGCCTCGATGACGAGCGTCGGCACCTCGACGGCGGCCAGCTCGGCGCCGCGGTTGAAGCCGTCGAGCGACATCTGCGCGTGGGCGATGACCGGCTCGTGGTGGCCCGCGTGCTCGATGACCCGCTCTTCGAGCGCCCGGAACTCGTCGGCGTCGAACGTGGTGCCGGTGCCGTTGAGCAGGCGCCAGTGCTGGACGCGCCATTCGAGCTCGCCCTCGCGGTCGCGCTCGTCGTCGAGCTCGCCCCACATGCGCAGCAGTGCGGGGTCGGGGCCGGGCAGCTCGGGTGCCCCCGGGACGGGCAGCGCCCCGGTGCAGAAGACGGTGGCCGAGATGCACCGCTCGGGATGGTCGAGCAGCATGAGCTGGACGAGCGTGCCGCCCAGCGACATGCCCACGACGTGGGCCCGCGGGATGTCGAACGCGTCGAGCACGGCGATCGCATCGGCGGCCAGGTCGGTGACGCCGTAGGGCTGGTCCGCGAAGGCGGCGGTGCTGCGGCCGGTGTCGCGGTGGTCGTAGCGGATGACGCGGTGGCGCTCCGCGAGCTGGGCGACGAGCTCGTCGGGCCAGATGAGCCCGGACGATGCTGCGCCCATCACGAGCAGGATGGGCTCGCCGGGATCGGGCGAGCTGGAGGCGAGGTCCTCGGTCCAGAGCCGGACCCCGGGCGCGACGTCGATGAAGCGATCCACCTGCTCAGCCTGCCTGTCGCCTTGGCGCGTGTCGAACGAAAGGTCCCGGCAGGTGGTGCAGCCCACCCCGCCCGCCCCCGAGGATGACCTCGGGGGCCGGACGTGGAAGCGGGCTTCGTACTACTTGAGCGCGTCCAGCAGCGCCTGGCGCTGGCGGTCGCCCAGTCCGGCGGCGCGGCGCGAGGCGTCGATGCCGGTCTGCTCGAGCAGCGCCGAGACCTTGGCGGGGCCGTAGCCGGGGAGGCTCTTGAGCAGGTCGGCGACCTTGGTCTTGCCGACGATCGTGTCGGACTTCGCCCGGCTGAGCACGGCCGGGATGGTCTCCTTGCCGGCGGCGATCGCGTCGCGCAGCTCCTTGCGGGCCGTACGTGCGGCGGCGGCCTTCTTGAGGGCCTCGGCGCGCTGCTCGGGGGTGAGCGTGGGCAGTGCCATGTTGGCGTTCTCCTCTCCATGCGTCCACCCAGGACGGGTGTCTGCGCAGGTCATCTTCGTGTCAAGCGTGGCAGAGCCGCTCAGCGACACGCGTGCAGCCCCCCTTCTGACGTGCGGATCGATCGAAAAGGCGCTGTTCGGGGGTGTCCGGGGGCACCATCGGGTGAGGGTGGTGTGGACAACGTCCGCGCAGGTCAGCGGCGGTGCGGTGCTCGTGCGATCACGCTCTGCAACCTCCGTTGACGCAACGAACGGCGCGCTCGTCCAGCGGATGTGGACGAGCGCGCCGTCGTGCGGTCGGGTCGGGGACTGCGGGGCTCAGGCCGAGGTGGTGGCCGGGTCCTTCAGCAGCTGCACCTCGGGTGCGTGGGGGTCGTTGTCGAGCATGGTGGCCTCGTCGAACGGGTCCTCGCCGCTGAGCACCCGGTTGGCCTTGTCGCGGTCGAACTCGCCGACCCAGTTGCCGATCAGCACGGTGGCCACGGCGTTGCCGGCGAAGTTGGTGACGGCGCGGGCCTCGGACATGAACCGGTCGATGCCGACGATCAGCCCGACGCCGTCCACGAGGTCCGGACGGTGCGAGGCCAGCCCGCCCGCCAGCGTCGAGAGCCCGGCCCCGGTGACGCCGGCAGCACCCTTCGACGCGATGATCATGAACAGCAGCAGCGAGATCTGCTCGCCGAGCGCCAGCGGCTTGCCCAGCGCGTCGGCCACGAACAGCGAGGCCATCGTCAGGTAGATCGCGGTGCCGTCCAGGTTGAACGAGTAGCCCGTTGGCACCGTGATCCCGACGACCGGCCGCGAGACGCCGATGTGCTCCATCTTCGCGATGAGCCGCGGGAACGCCGACTCCGACGACGACGTCGAGACGATCAGCAGGAACTCGCGGCCGAGGTAGCGCAGCAGCGAGAAGATGCTCATCCCGGCCGCGAAGCGCAGCAGCAGCCCGAGGATCACCACGACGAACAGGAAGCACGTGACGTAGAAGCCGAGCATCACCTGGAAGAGTGCGCCGACGGCCTTCCAACCGGTCTCGCCCACCACGGCGGCCATCGCGCCGAACGCGCCGATCGGGGCCACCCACATGATCATGGTCAGGATCCGGAAGACGAGCTTCTGGAGGTAGCTGATCGCGGTCAGGATGGGCTGCCCCGTCTGCCCGAGCGCCTGGACCCCGAAGCCGACGAGCAGCGCCACGAACAGCGTGGAGAGCACGCTCGTGCCGACCAGCGCGGAGAACAGAGTGGTCGGGATGATCTCGAGGATGAAGTCGGTGGCCCCCTCGGCCGCCGGCACCTTGTACGGCGTCAGGTTGGTGATCCCGAGCCCGGCACCGGGCTGCACGATGTTGCCGACCACGAGGCCGATGGCCAGCGCGACGGTGGACATCGCGATGAAGTAGCCCAGCGCGATCCCGCCGACCTTGCCGACCTTCGCCGCCTGCCGGATGGAGCCGATGCCCAGCACGATCGTGCAGAAGATGATGGGGCTGATCATCATCTTGATGAGGTTGACGAACGCGGTGCCGAGCGGCTTGAGACCCTTGCCGAGCTCGGGCCACAGCAGGCCGACGACCACGCCCAGTATCACCGCGACGACCACCGCGATGTACAGGAAGTGGGTCCGATCCTTCTTGGCTGGGGGTGCGGATGTGGCTGACACGGGGTCCTCCGGGGGCCGACGACGACGGCGGGCATTTGCGCCGACATGCGGGTGTCGGCACTCTTCGCGAGAAGCATCAGGGGAGTGGTGGTGGCCGTCACGGTTTCGTTCATTTCGTACGTGCGCAGATGGAGCGTCGCCCGGCAGCTGTTCGCCCTGCAGGCGCTCGTCATCGTGATCGTGCTCGGCGGTGTCGCCACCGCCACCTACGTGCAGCTCGACCAGGCGAACATCGGCTCGACCGCCGACGAGATGCTGGCGGTCGCGCACACCCTCGCGGCCGAGCCCGACGTCCTCGCGGGGCTCGCCGAGCCGCAGCCGACGGCGGTGCTGCAGCCGCTGGTGGAGCGCGTGCGCGTCGACACCGCCACCGACTTCATCGTGGTGATGACCCCGGCCGGCATCCGCTTCACGCATCCGGACACCACGCAGATCGGCCAGAAGTTCCTCGGTTCCATCGAGCAGGCCGCCCGCGGCGAGTCCTACACCGAGACCTACACGGGCACGCTCGGCCCGTCGGTGCGGGCGGTGGTGCCGGTGTTCGCGGCCGGTCGGGTCGTCGCCCTCGTGTCGGTCGGGCGCACCGTCTCCGCGGTGGCGCGCGACTTCGCCCCGCAGGTGACGTTGCTGCTGAGCGCCGCTGCGGTGGCGCTGCTGCTGGCCGCGGCCGGGTCGTGGCTGGTCAGCCGGTGGCTGCGGCGCGCCACCCACGACCTGGGGCCGACGCAGCTCTCCCGCATGTACGAGTACTACGACGCCGTGCTGCACGCGGTGCGCGAGGGGCTGGTGCTGCTCGACGGCGCCGGCCGGGTGCAGCTCGTCAACGACGAGGCGCGCCGGCTGCTGGGCCTGGGTGAGGACACCGACGTCGTCGGCCACCCGATCGACGCGCTGGGGCTGCCGGACGCGCTCGCGGCGTCGCTCGCGAGCGGCGAGCCGTCCCACGACGAGATCCACGTGACAGCCGACCGGATCGTGGTCGTCAACCAGGCCACGACCCGCCGGGGGGTCCGCAGGCTGGGCACGGTGGTCACCCTGCGCGACCACACCGAGCTGCGCGCGCTGGTGAGCGAGCTGCAGACGATCCGTGGCTTCGCCGACTCCCTCAACGCGCAGGCCCACGAGGCCGCCAACCAGCTCCACACCGTCATCTCGCTCATCGAGCTCGGCCGGGCCGACGACGCGCTGGAGTACGCCACACGCGAGCTGCAGGTGGCCCAGCAGCTCACCGACGCGGTGCTGGGTGCCTTCGCCGTGCCCGAGCTCGCCGCGCTCGTGGTGGGCAAGGCGGCCGAGGCGGCGGAGCGCGGCGTCGAGCTGATCCTCGACGACGGCGCGTCGGTGCCCGCCGGCATCGCCGACCCGCGCGACCTCGTGACGATCGTGGGCAACCTGCTCGACAACGCGATCGATGCCACCCTGGACACCCCGGCACCGCACGTGGTGCGGCTCGGTGCGTCGATACGGGAGGAGGAGCTCGTGCTGCAGGTGGCCGACAGCGGGCCCGGGCTCGACGCCGCCGCGGTCGAGCAGGCCTTCGTACGGGGCTGGAGCACGAAGCCGCACGGCGCGGGGATGGGCCGCGGGCTCGGGCTGGCGCTGGTGCGCCAAGCTGCACACCGCTACGGGGGCCGGGTGGAGGCCGGCCGGGCCGTCCGCTCCGGTGGCGCGCTCTTCTCGGTCCACCTCCCCCTGCACCAGGAGGCCGTGCTCACGTGATCCGCACCCTCGTCGTCGAGGACGATCCGGTGGCCGCGGCCGCCCACGTGGCCTACGTGGAGCGCGTGCCGGGCTTTGCGGTGGCCGGGCAGGCCGGCACCGGCGAGGCGGCGCTGCGGGCGCTCGCGTCCACGTCCGTCGACCTCGTCCTGCTCGACGTCCACCTGCCCGACACCAACGGGCTGGAGGTGCTGCGCCGCATCCGCGCCGCGGGCCACACCACCGACGTGATCATGGTGACGCGGGCGCGCGATCTCGACGTCGTGCAGGCGGCCGTCGCCTTCGGGGCAACGCAGTACCTGGTGAAGCCGTTCACCTTCGCCGCCGTGCGCGCCAAGCTGGAGAGCCACCTCGCCTACCGCGCCCGGATGGAGCAGGACCACGTGCTCGCCCAGTCCGACGTCGACGAGCTGTTCGGTGCTCTGCGCGGCCCCAGTGACGCCCCGGGGCTCCCGAAAGGCGTGAGCCGGGAGTCGCTCGACGCCGTCGCCGCGGCGCTGGAGGCGGCCGGCTCCGGGGCCGGGCTGACGGCGGCGGAGGCGGCCGAGTCGGTGGGTGCCTCGCGCGTCACCGCCCGGCGGTACCTGGAGTACCTCGCCGAGACCGGGCTGGCCGTGCGGCACGCGCGCTACGGCGACGCCGGGCGCCCGCAGGTGGAGTACCGCTGGCGGCCCGGCGGGGTGCGCTGAGGCCGCTCAGCCGCAGGTGGCCGACAGGTTGGTGGGTGCGGCAGGCGCCGTGGCCGTCGTCTCGTCGGTGGTGCTCGGTTTCGTCGTCGGCTTGGCGGCGCCGCTGCTGGGCTTGGTGCTGGTGGTGGGCGCGGCGGCGGTGGCAGGCGGTGCGGCCGGCTCCGGCGCCTTGTTGATCGCGTCCTGGACCACCTTGCGCATCAGGTCGAGGTTGGGGTCGAGCGTGCTGAACTTGCCGTCGTTCGCGTCGGGGTCGGGGAGGTCCGGGGTGAACGCGATGCTCTCCAGCGTCACCGTCTCCGAGCCGGCGAGCGACACCAGTGCCGGCAGCACCTGCTGCGGGATGTTGGTGGACACGCTGTCGGTGGTGGCGGCCGCGACCGCCTGGAAGTTGGTGAGCAGGTCGGCGGGGCTCTTCTGCTTGAGGATGTTCTGCAGCAGGCAGCGCTGGCGGCCCATCCGCGTGTAGTCGTCGGAATCGGTGCGGGAACGGGCGTACGCGAGCGAGTCGGCGCCCGACAGCCGCTGCACACCGGCCGGGATGTAGCGGTCCGGCGCGACGTGGCGGCCGTCGGGTGTGATGCCGCCGACCGGGATCTTGTTGGGGCCGACGTCGACGGTCAGCCCGCCGAGCGCGTCGATGATGGACGCGAAGCCTGCCATGTTCAGCTCGACGTAGTAGTCCATCTGGATCCCCAGCATGTACTGGACCGACTCGTTGAGCAGGTTCAGCCCGGGGTCCGTGGTCGGACCGGCCGGAGCCAGCGACGGGTTCGTGTGCGCGTACGCGTACAGCGCGTTGAGCAGGTACTCGCCCGAGAGCGGATCGGCGGCGTCGTAGAACCCGTCCGGGAACTTCTTGGCCATCGGGGTGCCGGGCGGGAACGCGGCGTGGCCGATGTTGCGGGGCAGCCCGAACAGGGTGGTGCGGCCGGTCTTGGTGTCGAGGCTCGCCACCATCATCGAGTCGGTGCGGGTGCCCTCGCGGTCGGGCCCCGCGTCGCTGCCGACGAGCAGGACGTTGAGCCGGGGCTTGGTGATGGCCTCGGCCACCGCCGTGCCGCCCTTGTCGCCGGAGAAGAGCGTGTCGAGCAGGCCGCGCTGGGAGTTGGCCAGGTTGGCGGCGAAGCCCAGCGGGGTGGCGATCACCAGGCACAGCGCGGTGACGGTGAGGATGCCCAGCGCCTGGCGGCCCACATCGAGGCCGCGTGGCCGCGCGATCAGGTAGGTGCGGACGATGACGGTGACCCAGGCCAGCGCCGCCACGATGATCGCGATGATCGCGACGAGCAGCACCCGGCTCGACAGCGCGTTCTGCAGCAGCTCCGAACGGCTCGACGTGAGCCCCAGCAGCAGGACGCCGACGATGCAGAGCACGAAGACGCCGAGGATGAGGGCGCCGGTGCGCTTGCGGCGCAGCATCAGGTGCCCCGAGCCCGGCACGATGGTGGCGGCCGCGGTGGCGAGCAGCGCGCTGCCCAAGGTGCGCGGCGGGGTGGCAGCGGCCCGGCGGCGGCGGGCAGCGGCGGCCGCGGCCGGGCCGTCCGGCCGGCGGGTGCCCGCACCTGTGCCGCGGCCGTTGACCTTCGGCACGGTGGTGGTGGGCACGCCGTCCTCGTCGGTGGACCGCGACCGTGGGCGATCGAGCGTGGACCGGCCGCTCGCGCTGCGCGTGGCCGATCGGCGCGGCGCGACGCGCTCGCCGGTGTCGCGCCCGCCCGGCAGGCGTTCCTCGCCCGTGCGATCAGGGGCTCCGCGGGCCGGCGTGCGCGGCACCGGACGGGTCAGTGGCTCCGGCGCCGGCGGGAAGTTGCGGGGGGCGCGGGGCTCCTGCGGCGCCCGGCGGCGGGGCTCGCCCAGCGGCGGCGGGGGTGCGGCAGCGGGCTGCCCGGGCTGCTGAACGGGCTGGGGCGGGGGCGCGCTGCGCCGCGGCGGAACCGGCCGCGTCGGGACGTCGACCGAGGGCTCGACCCGGCGTGGCGGCAGCGGGCGGCGCGTCTCGGACGGCCGGGTGCGGGGTGGCGGGAACGGACGCTGCTCGCGCTCGGCGCGGCGGGGCCACGGCTGCTGCTCGGGCGGCAGCTCCCGGCGGCGGGGCGGCACTCGCGCTCCGTCGTCATCCACCACGTCCACCTCCGTGCCTCCCCTCTCGCGCGACCATCGCCGCTGCTGCTGATCATGACGCGTCACCGAGGCCGGTCGGAGCCTACTGCGAGTGACGACCGGGCCGCGGTGTGCCTCGTCAGGATGGCTCCGATGCCCGTCCGGACCGCACTCTGCCCTGGCGACACCGGGGGTGCTGCACGAGGGAAGCAGCGCGGTGCCGCGTCGGACTCATGGGGCGACGATACGGAAACGTCGACGGAGGCTTTGCGGTGCACCACTCCTGTGTGGAATGCCCGATCCTACCCGTTCGGGCTCCTACCAGTGCTGTAAGGCGATTTGACTCGCCGCGTCCGGTGCGGCTGCACTGGTGGTGTGGACCCCCGTGATCGTCTCCCGGAAGCCGCCGCCGTCGTGCTCGCGGGCGGGAGCGGCACGCGGGTCGGTGCCGACCGCAACAAGGTCTACCTCCCGCTGGCCGGACGTTCGGTCATCGCGTGGTCACTCGCTGCACTGGCTGCGACGCCGGGGGTCGGCCCGCTCGTCCTCGTCGTCCGGGAGGCCGACCGCGCCGCGGCGGCCGCGGTGCTGGCGGGCGATGAGACGCTCGGGCGGGTCGAGACGGTGATCGGCGGCGCGACCCGTCAGGAGTCGGAGCTCGCCGGGTTGCGGGTGCTCGCCGACCGCATCCACGGCGGCGCGGTCGATGCCGTGCTGATCCACGACGGCGCCCGACCGCTCGCCGGCACCGCGCTCGCCGCGGAGGTGCTGCGGGTGGCGCGCGAGAGCGGCGGCGCGGTGCCCGGCCTGCGCCGCGACGACCTCGCGGTGGCCGCGCCGGACGGCCGCACCCTGACCGGGCCCGCCGCCGGGCTGGTGGCGGTGCAGACGCCGCAGGGCTTCCGGGCGGCCCCGCTGCTGGCGGCCTACGAGGCTGCAGCGCGGGCCGGCTTCGCGGGCACCGACACGGCGTCGTGCGTTGCCGAGTTCGCGCCGGAGCTGCCCGTCCGCTGGATCCCGGGTGAGGAGCGCAACTTCAAGATCACCCATCGGCACGATCTGGAGCTGGCGGATCAGGTGCTCGGGCGGGTGCGTCAGGGCTTGCGGCCCGCCGCGCAGTAGGAGTCGATCGGCTCGTCGGTGCCGGTGCTGCCGGGGTCCGGGCGCCACTGCAGCGTGGTGACCAGCCCGGGTTCCACCAGCTCCAGCCCGTCGAAGCACTGGCGGAACTCGTCGAGGCTGCGCAGCGTGTAGTTGTTGAGCTTGGCGCTGTCGCGCGCGGTGTCGCTGGTGTCGGTGCCGTCCTGCAACACCAGGTAGCTGCCCGCGGGCACGGCGGCCATGAGCCGGGTGATCACGGCGCGCATGCGGTCGAAGTCGGGGGTGGCGTGCCCGAGAATCCCGAGCAGCATGACGGCGATGGGACGTTCGAAGTTCAGCACGTTGCGGGCGTCGGAGATGATCTCGTACGGCTTGCGGACGTCGGCGTGGACGTAGGTGGTGACGCCCTCGTCGGAGGTGTTCACCAGCAGCGTGCGCGCGTGGGCGAGCACGAGCGGGTCGTTGTCGACGTAGACGACGCGGGCCGCCGGGTTGACGGACTGGGCCACCTCGTGGGTGTTCTGCATCGTGGGCAGGCCGGTGCCGATGTCGAGGAACTGGTCGATGCCGGCCTCGGCGGCCAGGAAGGTGACGGCGCGGATCAGGAACTGCCGCGACGCCCGCGCGACCAGCATGATCTCCGGGTACCGCGCCGCGATCGCGTCGCCGACGGCGCGGTCGGGCGGGTAGTTGTCCTTGCCTCCCAGCCAGTAGTTCCACACCCGTGCCGAGTGCGGGACGTCGATCCTGATCTCGTCGGCCACGCGGAGATGTTAGTGCCATCACAGAGAGTTGGGGGCGGCCTTCCCCCGAGCGGGATCGGGGTCGGCCGCCCGGCGGCTACACGACCAGCCAGATGAGCCCGGCCATCGCGAACCCGACCACCGACAGGATGGTCTCCAGCACGGTCCAGGTCTTGAGGGTGTCCTTGACCGACATGTTGAAGTACTTCGCGACGATCCAGAACCCGCCGTCGTTCACGTGGCTGGCCACGATCGAGCCCGCCGACACGGCGATGACGATCAGCGCGATCTGGGCCTGTGAGTAGCCGCCCGCGGAGACGATGGGCTCGATGATGCCCGCGGTGGTGACGATCGCGACCGTGGCCGATCCCTGGGCCAGCCGCAGCGCGCAGCTGATCAGGTAGGCCGACAGGATGATCGGGAGCCCGCCCGCGGTCATGGAGCCGGCGAGCGCGTCACCGACCTTGGTGGCCTTGAGCACCGCGCCGAAGAACGCGCCGGCGCCGACGACGAGCAGGATCATGCCGATCGGGCGCAGCGACTCGCCGGTGATCCGGCCCAGCTCGGTGACGGTGATGCCGCGCCGGGTGCCGAGCACGTACATCGCGATCAGCACCGCGATGGTGAGTGCGATGGCCGGGGTGCCGAGGAACGTCAGCACCGGCTGGGCCCCGGACTCCTTCGGCAGGGCGACCGACCCGACCGTGGCGCCGAGGATGAGCACCAGCGGCACCAGGATGATCGTGCTGATCAGCCCCACCGACGGCGGCGTGACCCGGGTCCGCGTGGCGGTGCCCCCACCGGTGGGGGCATCGGTGTCGGGCTCGGCCGGGTCATCCTCCTCGATCGCCTTGTCGACGGTGCCGTCGCGCTCCGCCTGCTCGTCGGCCGCCACCACGTCGGCGGGGAGGGCGACGAAGACGCGGTTGCCGATGTAGGAGCCCCACCAGACGCCGCTGACGAGGAACGCGGGGATCCCGCACGCGAGGCCCATGATGATCAGCCAGCCGAGGTCGACGTGCAGCAGTCCGGCGGCGGCGACGGGTCCGGGGTGCGGCGGCAGGAACGCGTGCGTCATCGACAGCCCGGCGAGCATCGGCAGTGCGTAGAGCACCAGCGAGCGGCCGCCGCGCTTCGCCGCGACGTAGACGAGCGGCGCGAGCACGAAGATGCCGATGTCGAAGAACACCGGGATGCCGAAGATCAGGCCGGTGAGGCCCATCGCCAGCGGCGCGCCCTTCGGCCCGAACAGCCGCAGCAGCCTGCTCGCGAGCACGTCGGCGCCACCGGAGCGTTCCATGATCGCGCCGAGCACGGTGCCCAGCCCGATGATGGGTGCGATGTGGCCGAGGATGCCGCCGAACCCGGTCTCCAGCAGCGATTTGCTGGAGCTGATCGGGGTGCCGACGAGGTCGGCGATCGGGACACCCGCCACGAGCGCGACGGCCACGCTGACGACGATCAGCGCGATGAACGGTTCCAGCTTGACCGTGATGATCAGTACCAGCAGCACCGCGACGCTGACGATGGCGAGCGTCAGCAACCCTGGCGTGGTGTGTTGTAACCAGTCGATCATCAGGGCTCCCGGTGGGGGGTGAGTGCGGCCGCGAAGGCGCGGGCGCGGTCGGTGATCTCGGACAGTGCGCCCGCCTCGACGGCGGCGGGTGGAACGACACTCGTTCCGGCGCAGACGGCCAGCGCCCCGGCGGCGAGGAAGTCGGCGGCGTTCGCGGCCGACACGCCGCCCGAGGGCAGCAGCCGCACTCCGGGATAGGGCCCCTGCAGGTCGCCGAGGTACTTCGGGCCCAGCCGCCCGGCCGGGAAGATCTTGACGGCCGCTGCGCCCATGTCCAGCGCCATCGCGACCTCGGTGGGCGTGAACGCGCCGAGGAAGATCGGCACGCCTGCCGCGACGGCCACCGCGGCGACCTCGGGCCGCAGCCCCGGCGTGACGAGGAACCGGGCGCCCGCGTCGATCGCGGCCCGAGCCTGCTCCCCGGTGAGCACGGTGCCGACACCCAGCAGCACATCGGCCCTGCCG
This sequence comes from Pseudonocardia sp. GCM10023141, assembly GCF_042653605.1. NCBI lineage: Bacteria > Bacillati > Actinomycetota > Actinomycetes > Pseudonocardiales > Pseudonocardiaceae > Pseudonocardia > Pseudonocardia sp. GCM10023141. The sequence continues at coordinate 202,020 of NZ_JBHSIR010000035.1, read as the reverse complement.
TCGGCGGCGGCCGCCGCAACGTGCTTCAGCACGTCGGGCGTGGTGAACGTCAGCTCGACGGTGCGGATGCCGCCGTCGGCGAGCGCGTGGCACAGCGCGACGGCGTCGGGGATGTGGGCGGCTCGCACCACCGTCAGCGCGCGGTCGGCGGTGAGGACGTCGAGGGGGTTCACGAGACGGCACCCCCGGTCCGGCGGCGCAGCGCGCGCCCCGCCATCGCTTCGGTGCGCTGTCCGTCGTCCATGGCGAGCTCTCCGTTCACGAACACGTAGGGGATGCCGGCCGCCTGCTGCTTCGGCTCGGCGAAGGTGGCGCTGTCGGCGACCGTGGTGGGATCGAACAGCACCAGGTCGGCGGCGTACCCGGTGCGGACGTACCCCCGGTCGCGCAGGCGCAACCGCGTGGCCGCGCGCCCGGTGAGGTGCCCGACGCATTCCTCCAGGGAGAACAGGCCCAGCTCGCGGGTGTAGTGGCCGAGGTAGCGCGGGAACGTGCCCCAGGCCCGGGGATGCGGCTTGGCGCCGACGAGCAGGCCGTCGCTGCCCCCGGTGTGGCCGGGGTGGCGCATGATCTCCTGCACGTTGCCCTCGTGGCCGACGTGCTGCAGCATCCCGGTGCCGAGCTCGTCGCGCACGAGGATGTCGACGAACGTGTCGAACGGGCCCTGCCCGCGGGCCGCCGCGATCTGCGCCACGGTGCGCCCGACGAGCTCGTCCAGCTCGGGGTGGGCGACCCCGCTGATCTCGAGGGTGTCCCACTCCGCGGTGACGCCGTGGCAGCCGTCGGATCCGGTGATCTCCAGGTGCTCGCGGATGCGGGCGAGCGCCGCCGGGTCGTGCAGCCTGCGCAGCGTCTCCTCGGTGCCGCCCGCCGAGGACCAGCTCGGCAGCACCGCCGAGAGCGTGGTGGCGCCGGGCAGGTAGGGGTAGGTGTCGAGGGAGATGTCGGCGCCGCCCGCGATCGCGGCGTCGAGCAGGGCCAGCAGCTCGCCGGCGCGGCCCTTGTTGGGCCCGAAGTTCATGGTGGCGTGCGAGAGGTGCAGTGGGCAGCCGGCACGCGTGGTGAGGTCGACCATCTCGGCGTAGGCCTCCAGCGCCCCCTTTCCGTAGGAGCGGTGGTGCGGCGCGAAGAACCCGCCCAGCTCGCCGACCGTGCGGCACAGGCCCAGCAGCTCCCCGGACTCCGCGTACATGCCGGGCGTGTAGGTGAGGCCCGCGGACAGCCCGACGGCGCCCTGCTCCATGGCGGTGCGCACGATCTCCTGCATGGCGACGATGTCGGCTGCGGTGGCCGGCACGTCGTCCCAGCCGAGCACGAGCGCGCGCACGACGCCGTGGGGAACGAGGTAGGCGGCGTTGCCGGCGATGCCTTCGTCGAGCCGGTCCAGGTACTCGCCGACGCTGCGCCAGGTGAACGGCTCGGGCCCGGGATCGGTGTTCCAGCCGGTGAGCTTGCGGCGCAGCATTCCCAGCGCCGCGTCGTCGACGGGGGCGTAGGACAGGCCGTCCTGGCCGAGCACCTCGGTGGTGCAGCCCTGGCTGATCTTCGCCAGGTGGTCGGGGTTGATCAGGATCTGCAGGTCGGAGTGGGCGTGCATGTCGATGAAGCCGGGCGACAGGACGAGCCCGTCGGCGTCGATGACGCGGTCGGCCGGTTGCGTGATCGAGGGCCCGATCGCGGCGATGCGCCCCTCGGTGACGAGCACGTCGGCGGTGTAGCGGGGGCCCTCGGCGCCGTCGATGACGGACGCGTGCCGCACCAGTGTGGACATCAGAAGTACGTCCGGACGAGCTCGATGACGACGGGGTCGGGCTCGGTGTCGCCGTCGACGACCGGGATGACGCGCCACTTGTCGATGGCGGTGCAGGGGTGCGACAGGCGCAGCCGCACGACCTCGCCGAGTGCGGGCTCGGCGCCCGGTGCGGTGCGCAGGAAGGCGTGCTGGTCGGCCACCGAGGTGATCTCCCCGACCACCGGCCGGGTGGGCGAGCCCAGCTGCGCTGCCACCAGGTCGGGCATCGGGTTGCCCTGGTCGACGGGGACGTCGCGGCGCCCCGCGTCGAGCAGTGCGAGGCCGGGCTCCGGTTGCGACACCACCCGCGCCCAGACGTGCATGGCCGACCGGAGCGGCCGGTGGTCGGCATCGCGGGAGAAGGGGGAGACGCCGCGGTAGTAGCCGTCGTCGTGGATCACGTAGGCGCCCGAGCGCAGCAACACCCGCACGCCGGGCCCGGCCAGCGGTGCCAGCGCGGCGGCGACGTCGTCGAAGTAGGCGCTGCCTCCGGCGGTGACGATGACCTCGCCCGGATAAGCGCCCGCGTCGAGCAGGCTGCGGTGCAGCGCCGCGAACCCGTCGAGGAACTTGCGCACGACGGCCAGCTCGGCCGGGGCGGCGTCGTGGGCGAGCGAGCCCTCGTAGGCGGCGACCCCGCCGAGCGTGAGGTGCGGGCTGCGTGCCACCGCGTCGACGACGGCGCGTGCGGCGTCGGGACCGCGGGCCCCGGTGCGCCCGCCGGGGGCGCCGAGCTCGACCAGCACGGTGAGCGCGCGCTGGGGCGTGAGGGTGGCGAGTGCGGCGTCCATGGCCGCGACGGTGTGGGGCGCGTCGACCCAGCTGATGACCTGCAGCTCCGGATCGGCGTCGAGCGCGCGGCTGACGGTGGCCAGTGCGTGCGGATCGACCAGCGCGTTGGCGAGCTGGATGCGTCGGATGCCGGCCGCGAGCGCCACCCGCAGCTGGGACGGCGTGGCGACGGTGATGCCCCACGCGCCGGCCCGCAGCTGACGCTCCCACAGCGCGGGCGCCATGGTCGTCTTGCCGTGCGGCGCGATCTCGACGCCATGCGCGGTGCACCAGGCGGCCATGCGTTCGATGTTGGCGTCGAGCACCGCCGAGTCGAGCACGAGCAGCGGCGTGCCGAAGGTCGACAGGCGTGGCCCGGTGGCGAGGAAGTCGGCGACCGTGCTGCCGCCCGCAGCCGCCGGGAGCGACTTCTCCAGCGTGCCCAGGCGCTGCGGCCCGAGGTCGGTGGTTGTCGTGCTGCCCATGCCGCGTGTCTCCTCGTTCGGCTCGGAAGTTCCACTTGACCTGCGGGGTTGCACATGGTGCAACGCTCGTTGCGTATTTCGCTGTGCAGGTTGTAGCATCGCCGCCACCAGGGCGTCAACGGCTGGCGCGCTGCGGTGGCAGAGGAGTGCACGCAGAAGATGGAGTGGCCGAATCCCTATGTCGCCTGCCTCGGTGAGGCGCTCGTGCTGCTTCCGGCCGTGCCGGCGGAGTCCGATACCGCCCCCACGGATCTCACCGGTGCACTCCCGGCAGGTGCTGAGCTCAACGTCGCGGCCGGCCTCTCGGCCGCCGGGCTGCGCACGGCGTGGCTGGGCCGGGTCGGCAACGACCCCTACGGGGCGTTCCTCCTGTCCGAGATGCGGGCCCGCGGCATCGACGTCGGCGGCGTCGAGATCGACGAGCACCGGCCCACCGGGAGCTACGCCAAGGAGCCCGGGATCGGGCCCGACGGCGAGCCGAAGACACGCATGCACTACCGCAGGGCCGGTTCGGCGGCGTCGGCGATGGGCCCGGAGTTCCTGGAGGTGCCCGAGGTCCTCGAACGCATACGGGCGGCGCGCTACGTGCACTTCAGCGGCATCACCGCGGCGCTCTCACCCAGCTGCGCCGAGCTCATGCGCCAGCTGGTGATGGGGGAGCGCGTCTCCAGCCTGTGCTTCGACGTGAACTGGCGCGAGCAGATGTGGCCCGACGGCGATCCGGCGCCCGTCATCGAGCTGGCCGGGGTGTCCGACATCGTGCTGGTCGGCGCCGACGAGGCGGAGCGGGTGTTCGGGGTCGGCGACGTCGAGGCGCTGCGCAGGTTCCTGCCGGGCCCCGAGCTCATCGTGGTCAAGGACGGCGCCACGATGGCGCTCGCGATCGATCGGAAGGGCCAGATCACGCGCCAGCCGGCACTGAAGGTGGACGTCGTGGAGCCGGTCGGGGCAGGCGATGCCTTCGCGGCCGGTTTCCTCGCCGGCCTGGTGCGCGAGGAGCCGGTGCAGCGCTGCCTGCGCCGCGGCCACCTGTCCGCGGCCGCGGTGCTCACCGTCGAGGGCGACTCCGCTCCGGCGCTCGACGACATGCTGCTCGAGCTGCGTGCGGGGGAGTGGTTCCGGGTGCGCGTGGGCAGCGGCGGAAAGGTGACCATGACGTGAGCCAGAGCTTGGTCAAGGCCATGCAGATCCTCACCGAGCTGGGGGAGCGGCCCGCCTCGCTCGACGAGCTGGCCGCCGCGCTGGGCGTGCACAAGACCACCGTGCTGCGCCTGCTGCGCACGCTGGCCGAGGAGCACTTCGTGTTCCGCGACGGCAGCCACCGCTACCACCTCGGCGCCCGCATCCACGAGCTGTCCTCCCGCGGACTCGACCAGCGCGAGGTGCGCCGGATCGCCGCCCCGCACCTGGCCGCGTTCAACCGCGCCCACGGGCGCACCACGCACCTGTCGGAGCTCGTCGGCACCGAGATCGTGTACATCGACAAGCTGGAGTCCCACGACAACATCCGGATGGCGTCGCGCATCGGGCTGCGTGCCCCGGTGCACTGCACCGCGGCGGGCAAGGTGCTGGTGGCCGGCCTGCCCGAGGCGGATCTGGACGCGCTCGTCGCCCGGCTGACCTTTCCCCGCCGCACCGCCAACACCATCACCGACGAGATGTCCTTCCGCGCCGAGCTGGCCCGCGTGCGCGAGCTCGGCTGGGGTCACGACCGCGAGGAGAACGAGCTGTCCATCAACTGCATCGCCGCACCGATCCGGGATGTCACCGGGCGCGCGGTGGCCGCGGTGTCGGTGTCGGTGCCCGACATCGTCATGACCGACGAGCAGCTGCTCACGCTGCTGCCCATCCTCGCCGGCACCGCCGAGGCGATCTCCCGCGACAGCGGCTGGCAACCCGGAACCGAGATCTCGAGAGGACGTCCCGCATGACCGGCATGACCGACAAGATCGGCAAGACCGTCGTCACGACCACAGGTGCCCCCGCCCCCGCCCACACGTTCAGCCAGGGTGTGCGCAAGGGCGGGTTGCTGCAGGTGTCGGGACAGGGCGCGATGGACCCCGCCACCAACACCTACATCGGTGCAGGCGACGTCCGGGCGCAGACGCGACGCACCCTGGAGAACGTGCGCGCGATCCTCGAGGCGGGCGGCGCGAGCGTCGAGGACGTGCTGATGTTCCGCGTCTACCTCACCACCCGCGCCGACTTCGCCGCGATGAACGAGGTGTACGGCGAGTTCGTGGCCGAGCACGTCCCGAGCGGGGAGCTGCCGTGCCGCACCACCGTGTTCGTGGAGCTGCCCCACGAGGTGATGCTGGTGGAGATCGACGCGCTGGCGAAGGTGTAGCCGGCGTCGGCCCCCCGCGGCGGTGGCTGCGCGGAACCGACCGCGCCAACCTTTTGGCCACGGCGCCGATGTCCTGACGTTGGCGCGGTGGCGAACTGGTTGGCGCGGTCGATCCGGCCCGCGCCTCGATCGCAGCACGGTGCTCGGCGCGACCGGGTGATCGCAGCCGGTCACATCGTGAGGTATACCTTCCTTGTATTGCACGTCACATGCTGAGACGATCGGACCGGGCCAGGCGTCCACCACCGCCGCCCGGGGGGTTCACCCGATGGCCGAACTGGAACCGCGCAACTTCCTGCAACCCTGCCTGCTGCTGCTCCTGCACGAGCACCCCGACCACGGCTACGAGCTGGCGTCGCGGCTGCGCCCGATGCACGAGGGCGATGGTGACGCGGGTGGCGTCTACCGGGCGTTGCGCGGGCTGGAGCGCCACGAGCTGGTGCGGTCGGAGTGGGAGACCTCGGGTGTCGGCCCGGCGCGACGCACCTACTACCTGACCCCCGCGGGGCTGGCCTACCTGCACGACCAGGCGCAGAGCCTGGAGCGGATCCACGAGATGCTCCACGTCTTCAGCGAGCGCTACGCCAGCACCTGCGGCGAGCGGCCCTCGCACGTCCACACGCCCAGCACGCCGTCCCCTCGCACCTCCACCACGAGGTGAGGGATGAACGCGCCGCTGACGGCCGAGCACGTGGCAGCCGCGTTCGGCAGGCGAACGGGGCCCGTGGCCGCGCTCGCCGTTGACGCCGACGCGCTCGCCGCGGCCTGCCACGCGATGGCCGAGCGGTTCGGTCGGGGCGGGCGCCTGCTCGCACTCGGCTCCGGGCCTGCCGCCGCCGACGCCGCCCACGTCGTCGTCGAGTTCGTGCACCCGGTGATCGTGGGCAAGCGCGCGCTGCCGGCGCTGGCCCTGCCCGACGGCGGGTCGGCCGCCACCGTCGCGCTGTTCGGCAACCCCGACGACATCGCGCTCGCCTTCTCCCCGGACGGCGCGTCGCCCGTGCTCGCCGACGCCATGGCCGCGGCGGCGCGGGGCGGGCTGCTCACGGTGGCGCTGCTGGGTGGCGACGGCGGTGCGGTCGCGGCGGGCCCGCCGCTCGACCACGTCATCACCATCCCGTCGGATGACCGCCGGGTCGTCCGCGAGGCCCACGTCACCGCCTACCACGTGCTGTGGGAGCTCGTGCACGTCTTCCTGGAGGCCCAGGGGAAAGGGGGCAGGCCATGACCGGGGAGTGCCACGGTCCCGTCTGCATCACCTGCTCCGACGCGGCCGTCGAGGTCACGATCACACAGCTGCTCGGCGACGACCTCGCGATGGTCGACACCGGCGAGGGGCGGCCGGAGGAGGAGGTCAGCATCGCGCTCGTCGACGCCGGGGTGGGCGATCGGGTGCTGGTGCACGCCGGTGAGGCCATCGGCATGGCCGCCCGGGACGGCACGACATGACCACGGAGTTCCTGTACCCGTTCCAGCACGCGCAGACCGGGGACGTCGGCGCGCTGCTGGCGGATGTGGCCCGCTCGACACGGGCCAAGGTCGCGGAGATCGAGGCGTTGCGGGCCGAGGTGCTGTCCACCGAGGGGGCCGCGCTGGCCGCCTGCGCCACCGCGATGGCCGCCCGGTTCACCGCCGGGGGCCGGCTGCACGTGTTCGGCAACGGCGGCTCGGCCACCGACGCGCTCGCCGTCGCCTCGCTCCACGTCGACCCGGGTCCGGGATGGCGCCCGCTGCCCGCACTCGCACTGCCCGCCGACATCGCCACGCTCACCGCACTGGCCAACGACGTCGGGTTCGAGGTGGTCTTCGCCCGCCCGCTGGTGGCGGCGGGCCGTCCCGCCGACATCGCGTACGGGCTGTCCACCAGCGGTGGCTCGGCCAACGTGCTGCGCGGGCTGGCCGCCGCCCGTGAGCTGGGCATGCTCACCGTCGGGCTGGCGGGCGCGGGTGGCGGCGCCATGGCGGAGGCCGCCGTGCCCGATGCCACCGGACGCCGCGGGATCGAGCACCTGTTCGTGATGCCCTCGTCGTCGGTGCACCGCATCCAGGAGGCGCAGACCACCGTCTACCAGGTGCTCTGGGAGCTCGTGCAGGTCGCGCTCGGCCCGCCATGACCACGTCGACGACCACCGGCGGCGTGGCGCGGCGGTCGATCCGGGTCACCGGGATCGTGCAGGGTGTCGGGTTCCGGCCGTTCGTGCACGGGCTGGCCGCGGAACTGGGGCTCGCCGGGTTCGTCGGCAACGACGAGAGCGGCGTGTTCATCGAGGTGGAGGGCCCACCGGGGGCGTTGGACGCGCTGGTGGCGGCCCTGCACGACCGGCCGCCCCCGCTCGCGATGATCACCGGCGTGGCCGCGACTGCCGTCCCCGTGCGGGGTGACACGGTGTTCACGATCGCGCCGAGCGCGGCAACGGGCCGGGCCGCGACGCTGATCTCGCCCGACACCGCCACCTGCTCCGACTGCCTGCGCGAGCTGCGCGATGCCGCCGACCGCCGCTACCGCCACCCGTTCGTCAACTGCACGCACTGCGGTCCTCGCTTCACGATCGTCACCGGGGTGCCCTACGACCGTGGTGTCACGACCATGGCCGGCTTCCCGATGTGCACCGACTGCGAGCGGGAGTACCACGACCCCTCCGACCGGCGGTTCCACGCCCAGCCGGTGTGCTGCCCCGCCTGCGGTCCCACGCTGGTGTTCAGCGGCGGCGGTGGCGACCCGATCGCGGCCGCGGCAGCGGCGCTGCGGGCCGGTGCCGTGCTCGCGATCAAGGGCCTGGGCGGCTACCACCTCGCGGCGCTCGCGTCCGACGCCGCCGCCGTGGCGACGCTGCGGGCGCGCAAGCACCGCGAGGACAAGCCGTTCGCGATCATGGCGGCCGACGTCGACGCGGTCCGCGAGCGCTGCGCGTGCGACGCGGCCGAGGAGGCCGAGCTGACCTCCCGGCGGGCGCCGATCGTGCTGCTGCGCCGGCTGCCGGACGCGCCCGTCGCGCCGGCCGTCGCGCCGGGCAACGCGCACCTGGGCATGCTGCTGCCCTACACCCCGATCCACCACCTGCTGCTCGACGAGCTGGGCGAGCCGATCGTCCTGACCAGCGGCAACATCTCCGATGAGCCCATCGCCCATCGCGACGACGACGCCGCGGCCCGGCTGCACGGCATCGCCGACGCCTTCCTCAGCCACGACCGCGCCATCCGCACCCGCGCCGACGACTCGGTGCTGCGGGTGGTGCGCGGCGCGCCCTACCCGGTGCGGCGCTCGCGCGGGTTCGCCCCGGAACCGATCCGGCTCGACGTCACGACCGACCGTCCGATGCTCGGCTGCGGAGCCGAGCTCAAGAACACGTTCTGCCTGCTGCGGGGCAGCGAGGCGTTCGTGTCGCACCACATCGGCGACCTGGAGAACGCCGAGACGCTGCACGCCTACACCGACGGCATCGCGCACCTGCGCACGCTGCTCGACGTCGAGCCCGCGGTGCTGGCCCACGACCTGCACCCGGAGTACCTCTCCACGAAGTGGGCGCTCGCGCAGGAGGACGTGGAGCTCGTGGGGGTCCAGCACCACCACGCGCACCTGGCGTCCTGCCTGGCCGAGCACGGCGAGGCGGGGCCGGTGGTCGGCATCGCCTGCGACGGGCTGGGCTACGGCACCGACGGCGTCCTGTGGGGCGGCGAGGTGCTGGTGGTCTCGCTCACCGGGTTCACGCGGGCCGCGCACCTGGAACCGGTGGCACTGCCCGGCGGTGCCACGGCGATCCGCCAGCCGTGGCGCACCGCGGCGTCGTGGCTGCGCACCGCGGGGGTGGCGCTGCCCGGGATGGCCGAGCGGATCGGCGGGCAGTGGGCGGGTGTGCAGCGCCTGCTGGACTCGGACCTGCCGATGCCGATGACCACCAGCGCCGGTCGCCTGTTCGACGCCGTCGCCGCCCTGCTCGGGGTGCGCGACCGCGTCACCTACGAGGGCCAGGCCGCCATCCAGCTCGAGCAGAGCGTGGACCGCGACGTGCGCGACGGCTACCCGGTGGGGCAGGACGGTGCCGTGATCCGGGCGTCGGACCTGGTGCGGGCCGTCGTCGCCGAGCTGGGGGCCGGCGTGGCCGTCCCGGTGATCGCCGCCCGGTTCCACCACGGGCTGGCGGCCGCGCTCGTGGCGGCGGCGCTGCGCACCGCCCGGGCCGAGGGCCTCACCACCGCGGCGCTCTCGGGCGGGGTGTTCCAGAACCTGGTGCTGCTCGACGCGGTGCGCACCGGGCTGGAGGCGGCGGGACTGCGGGTGCTCGTGCACTCCCGGCTGCCGTGCAACGACGGTGGCATCAGCCTCGGCCAGGTGGCCGTGGCCGCATCGAGGGCAGCAGCCCGGCCGTGACAACACCACACGACAGCACCACAGCGGCCCGCCCGATCTCCCCCCGGGTGGGCCGCTGCGGTGTTGTCGCTAGGAGAGGTAGCTCTCCGGCCCCGGATCGGTGACGCGCGTGCCGCCACCGAAGCTCAGGTAGCTCTCGGTGCCCGGGGTGGTGACCCGGGTACCGCCGCCGCTGCCGCCGGGGTGGACGACCAGCGCCGGTCCACCGTCGGGATCGGTGACCCGCGTCCCGCCGGGCTCCGCCGCGGACGCGGACAGTGCGGCGCCCACCAGGCCGGCACCCACCAGAACCGTGCCCAGCGCGACCTGAACCACTCGCTTCATGCCTGTTCCTCCCCGAGACGGCCGGGATGGCCACCCCAAGGACACCACAGGGGCGCCGAGCACCCCGCGTCATTCCGCGGATCTTGCGAATGTCCGATCGTCACGTGCTCGGGTGTGCTCCCAGCCAGCGGTACCACCCGGCGAGACCGTCCCCGCGGGTCGCGGAGATCTCGAGCACCTCCACGCCCGGACGGGCCCGGCGGGCCCCGCTGACGAAGGCGTCCACATCGAACTCCACGTAGGGCAGCAGGTCCACCTTGGTGAGCAGCACGAGGTCGGCGGTGCGGAACATGTGCGGGTACTTGAGCGGCTTGTCGGCGCCCTCGGTCACCGACATGATCACGACGCGGGCGCTCTCGCCCAGGTCGAACAGGGCCGGGCACACCAGGTTGCCGACGTTCTCCACGAACAGCAGCGAGCCGGGCGCCGGTGCGAGCACGCGCAGTCCCTCGGCCACCATGTCGGCGTCGAGGTGGCATCCCGCGCCGGTGTTGATCTGCACCGCCCTGGCACCCGCCGCGCGGATGCGCTCGGCGTCCAGCAGCGTCTCCTGGTCACCCTCCAGGACGGTGCACGGCAGCTCGGCTCCGACGTCGCGGATGGTGCGTTCCAGCAGCGTCGTCTTGCCGGCGCCGGGGGAGCTCATGAGGTTGAGCGCCGTCACGCCCAGCTCGGCCAGCCGGGCGCGGTTGACCGCGGCGAGGTCGTCGTTCCTGGCCAGGATGTCGATCTCGAGCGCCACGGTCACGCCGGCGGCCGGGGTGTCGTGGTCGTGGGAATGCCCGTGGCCGTGCCCACCGTGGAGGTGTCCACCGTGGTCGTGCTGGACAGCCGGATCGATCACCCGGACCCCCGGCCCGTCGGAGCATCCGCAGGTTGCGCACATGCCGGGTCCACCTCCACTTCCTTGATGCGTAGTTCGGTGCCGCCCAGCACGGCGATGTCGGCGCTGTCGCAGGCGTCGCACAGCGGCAGCACCTCGCTGGTGGCGAAGTCGCTGCCGCAGCTGCGGCAGTGTGCGCGGCCGGGCGGCTCGTCGATCTCCAGCAGTGCGTGCTCGCAGGTGGTGCCCGCCGCCACCATCTCGAAGCAGAACCGGACGGCGTCGGGCACGAGGCCCGAGAGCTTGCCGATCTCCAGCCGGATCCGGCGCACCCGCGCCGTACCCATCCGCTGGGTGATGGTCGAGACGACCGTCTGGGTGATCGACAGCTCGTGCATCAGCAGATGCGGGGGAGCGGGTCCCCGACCAGCAGATCGACGATCCGGGTGCCCCCGAACGACGTGCGCAGCAGCACCAGCCCCGGCGGGTCGTCCTTGACGACGCCGATCGCGGCGGCGCCCTCGCCGAGCGGGTGCGCGTGCAGCGCCGCCAGCGCCGCGTCGGCGTGCTCCGGTGCGACGACGGCGACGAGCCGGCCCTCGCAGGCCACGTAGAGCGGGTCGATGCCGAGCAGCTCCGACGCCCCGTTGACGACCGGCCGGATCGGCAGCGACTTCTCGTCGAGCACCACCGCCACCCGCGACGCGACGGCCACCTCGTTGCAGATGGTGGCGACCCCGCCGCGGGTGGCGTCGCGCAGCAGCCGCACGCCGCCACCGGCCGCGTCGAGCAGGTTCGCGGTGATCTCGTGCAGCGCGGCGGTGTCGGACTCGATGTCGGCTTCGATGTCGAGCTCTCCGCGCGCGAGCATCACGGTGACGCCGTGGTCGCCGATCGGCCCGGACACGAGCACGACGTCGCCGGGCTGCGCGGCCGCAGCCGAGAGCACGACCTCGCGCTCCAGCACCCCGACGCCGGCGGTGTTGATGTAGCAGCCGTCGGCCTTGCCGCGCTCGACGACCTTGGTGTCGCCGGTGACGATCTGCACACCCGCGGCCCGCGCCGCGGCGGCCATCGAGGCCACGATCCGCTGCAGGTCCTCGACCGGGAAGCCCTCCTCCAGGATGAACCCGCAGGACAGGTACAGCGGCCGCGCCCCGCACATGGCGAGGTCGTTGACCGTGCCGTTGACAGCCAGGTCACCGATGTCACCGCCGGGGAAGAACAGGGGCGAGACGACGTAGGAGTCGGTGGTGAAGGCCAACCTGCCACCCGCTATCGAGAGCTGCGCCCCGTCCTCCAGCAGCTCCAACGTCGGGTTGCGGAACGCATCGAGGAACACCGCCTCGATCAGCGTCTGGGTGGCCTTGCCCCCGGCGCCGTGCGAGAGCGTGATCCGCTTCTCCTTGATCTTCGGCCTGCGGGCGCGCGCCTTCGCGATGCGGGCAAGCACCTGCTCCTCTCGGGTCAGGTGCTCGGCTCCGGCGTGGGCGGCGACGGCCTCCTCGGCCCAGTTGGCGCGCGTCGGGATCGACGCCCCGAGATCCTGTGTCGTCATGCGCGCGTCGCCTCCTTCACCCGGTCCCGGGTGAACCGGCCGAAGTTGTAGTACGCCGCGCATGCTCCCTCCGACGACACCATGCAGGTGCCGATCGGCGTCTCGGGCGTGCACGCGGTGCCGAACACCTTGCACTCCCAGGGTTTCAACACGCCCTTGAGCACCTCACCGCACTGGCACGCCTTGGGGTCGGCGACCCGCACCCCGGGCACGTCGAAGATCCGTTCGGCGTCGAACCGCGCGTAGCGCTCGTTGATCCGCAGCGCCGAGTGGGAGATGAAGCCCAGCCCGCGCCACTCGAAGTGCGGCCGCAGCTCCATGACCTCGGCGATCACCTGCAGCGCCTTGGTGTTGCCGTCCCACGGCACCACGCGGGCGTACTGGTTCTCCACCTCGCAGCGGCCCTCGGAGAGCTGCAGGAGCAACTGGTAGACCGACTGAAGGATGTCGAGCGGCTCGAAGCCCGCGCACACCAGCGGTTTGCCGGCGTCGCGCGCGATCCACTCGTACGGCTTGCACCCGATCACCGTGGAGACGTGGCCGGGGCCGATGAAGCCGTCGAGGCGCAGGTCGGGGGAGTCGAGGATCGCTTTGATCGCCGGGATGATCGTGACGTGGTTGCAGAAGACGGAGAAGTTGTCGAGGCTCTCGGCGGCGGCCCGCAGCACCGTCATCGCGGTGGACGGCGCGGTGGTCTCGAAGCCGATCGCCATGAACACCACGCGCTTGTCGGGGTTCTTGCGGGCGATCTTCAGCGCGTCCAGCGGCGAGTAGACCATCCGGATGTCGGAACCCGCGGCCTTGGAGTCGAAGAACGAGCCGCGCCCGCCGGGCACCCGCAGCATGTCGCCGAACGTGGTGAGGATGACGTCGTCGTGCTCGGCGATCGCGATCGCGTCGTCGAGGCGGCCCATCGGGATGACGCACACCGGGCAGCCCGGGCCGTGCACCAGCGACACCGTCTCGGGCAGGTAGTCCTCCAGCCCGTGCTTGTAGATGGTGTGCGTGTGGCCGCCGCACACCTCCATGAACTTGTAGTGCCGGCCCGGCTCGCACAGCGCGGCGATCTTCGTGGCCAGCACGCGGGCCATGCCCGCGTCACGGAACTCGTCAACGAACTTCATCGGAGACCCTTCACGTGATATCACTGGCGGCGAGGGCCTCCAGCTCGTCGGTGTAGGCATCACCGAGTCCGGTCAGGAAGTCCAGCGACGCCTTCGCCTCCTGCTCGTCGATCTTCGAGAGCGCGAAGCCGACGTGGATGAGGATCCACTCGCCGGGCACCAGGTCGAGCGTGCCGTCGTCCTCGCGCAGCAGCCCGATGTTCACCGCCCGCTTGACGCCCTCGACGCTGACCATCGCCAGGTCCTCATGGCCGGCCATCAGCTCGATCACTTCCCCGGGAATGCCCAAGCACATGGTTGCCCCTCCTACATTTCGCTGATGGCGCGGTAGCGGGCGATCTCGTCACGGGACTGGACGGCGAGGATCGCGGCCGTTGTGGCCGCGGCGAGCAGCACGAGTACGAGGAACTTGCGGATCATCGGTGGGCCCCTTCAGGTTCGGCGAGCGTGGGGAGGAGGTCGAGCACCGCGCGCACCGCGGGTTCGACCGCGGCCGCGACGGGCCGGGAGAGGCCGATCGCCTCGTCGAGCACGGCCGGTTCGCAGCCGACGACGAGCACGCGACCGACCGGCCGGGTGATGCCCATCGACGTGGCGAGGGTGTCGAGTTGGTCGAGCACCGACAGGGGATCCATGCCGTGCGCGTCGAACTGCGGCTCGCCGGTCCGGGGCGCGTCGAGATCGTGTTCGAGCGTGTAGAGCGTGCCGGGGGCGCTGCCGCGCTGGAGCGCGTCGATGATCACGAGGGCGTCGTAACCGTCGAGCAGCTGGTAGGCCAGGTGCATGCCGCGGATGCCGGTGTCGACGAGCTCCACGTCCGGCGGCAGCTCAGCCGACCGCAGGGCGCGCAGCACCTCGACGCCGAACCCGTCGTCGGACAGGAACATGTTGCCGATGCCGGCGACCAGCACGGTCACAGCAGGGCCTCCAGCTCCGCGGGCCGGAAGTACCGGAAGCGGCCGTGGGCGAGCTGCATCTCCGCGCCCGGGTCACCGTCCACCGACACGGCGACGTGGACGCCGCCGTCGACGTCGTGCACCACGGCCTGGACGGTGGCGCGCATGCCGTCGAGGAAGCGGTCCTGGGCGTCGCTGGAGCGGCCGGGGCGCAGCAGCACGTGCGATCCCTTGTGCACCGCGATATCGCCGACCAGCACCGAGTCGGTGTCCGGATCGACCGACGCGTCCTGGCCCGGGTCCCACCACGGCTGCTGGGCAGGAGGGCGGGCCGCCGGGCTGTCGGATCCGAAGGCGGGGACCGCGGTCCCGAACACGCTGGTGTCGGTGCCCGGCGTGCTGAACGTCGGCACGGCCGGATCGTCGGGCTTCCCGAGCGGGCGCAACGACCGCACCGCGCCGTGGAGGCGCTCCAGGATCTCGGGCGGCATGGCGTCGACGGCGTCGATGATGTGGGCGGCGCGCGGGTCGGTGGCGCGGGCCTCGGCCTTCTCGGCGTCGGTGAGCACCAGCGTGCGCAACGTCAGGATCTCGTCGTTCTCCAGCCCGTCGAACAGGTTGATCGTGCTCTCGGGGGCCAGCTGCGGGTGGTCGGCGAGGATGATCGGGGACGACAGCAGCAGGTCGTCGCGATCGTCGGGGCCCGCGAGCACGGGCCAGGTGTGCTCGTTGACGCACTCCTCGGTGGCGGGCTCGGCCCACCGCGGGCCGTCGGTGAGCGACAGGAACGACGCCTGCTTCGCCGCGATCATGGTGTGCGCGGCGATGAGCGAGGTGCGCAGCACCTCCTCGCGCGGCGCGCCCGGTGCGCAGGCGGCGTCGTTGATCACGTCGAAGCGCAGGCGGTGCACGAGGTAGGGTCCGGGCAGGTCGACGGCGGTGAGCACGATGCGCCCGGTCAGCGCCCAGCTCTCCCGCTGGATCCGGCCGACGAGCGTGCCCGCGCCGTCGCGCAGCTCCTCGGTCTCGACGGCCGCCGGGAGGTCGATGGGCACCGTGATCCCGGTGAGCAGGTCGTCGACGGCCAGCACCGCGTCGACGGTGCGGGGCACGCCCTCCTCGAAGCACGTGTGCCGCACCCCGTCCACCAGCAGGTCGTCGACGGCGTGGCCGTCCAGCGTCAGCGGGGTGCGAGCCTGCAGCTGCAGGAACCGCAGCCGCAGCGTCAGCTCGGCGCCCGGCTTGGGCTCCAGCAGGCACTCGGTGCGGTTGGCGGTGGGTTCGGTGCCGTCGGACGCGGGCGTGAGCACGCCGAACTGCCAGCGCAACCGGTTCTTCTGCGCCGAGGCCCGGTACGGGTAGAGGAGGTAGCCCTCGAACAGCACGGCGTCGGCGACGGCGGCGATCTCGTCCAGGTCACTCACGTTCTGCCTCCTTCAACAGCTGCTCGAACGTGTCGTCCCAGGTGGGGATGACACGCTCGGAGCGGAAGGCCGACAGTGCGTCGAGCGTGTCGGTGCCGACGCGGATCCAGGCCGAGTTGGGGTAGTGGTCGTCCATCGCCGCGCGCCAGGTGGCGACCGGGAGGCGGAACGTCGCCTCCTCGTGCCAGGGCACCAGCCCGACCTGCACCCCGTCCGGTCCGGCGTAGTACATCGTGCCGGAGAACAGCATCAGCAACGCGATGTGACCTTCTGCCAGGCCATGGAAGTACTTGGTGGCCGCGATGTCGAGGTCGTAGGTGAGCGGTACGCGCACGGCCACGGTCGTCTCGCCGGTGAACCCGCCGACGGTCAGCCCGATCTCGGTGAGCTGCATCGGGTTGAGCGTGTCGCCCCAGCGCGACGGCTCGCCGAACAGGTCGACCAGCTTCGCGGACTCCACCGCGGTGTAGGTCCGCCCGCGCGGCTCGATCCGGATCTGCACGCGCAGCGCCACCGAGTGCACCCGCTGCCCGCTGTCCTCGCCGACCAACAGGTCGAACAGGAGCGTCGGCCCGGCCGCGTACGGCTCGGGCCGGGCCCCGGTGCAGGAGAACCGCAGCACCTCAGACCTCCGCGGCCGGACGCGGCAGGAGGGGACGGGCCTCGTCACGCAGCCCGTCGAAGAACGCGTCGATCTCGCGCCAGGCGTCCGCGCCGCCGTCGAAGCCGCGCCAGTGCATGCGCACCAGCCCGACCAGCCGGTAGCAGGCGTCGATGGGCACGAGCAGGCACTCGGCCGTTCCGTTCCCGGCCTTCTCGCGGCGCACCAGCAGCGCCTCGACGTCGGGTTCCAGCTCGGCAGCCAGCCGCGCGGACCCGATCCCGGCGGCCCAGGCCTCCAGTTCGAGCTCGCTCTCGGTGGCCCCGGCCGGGCTCGGGTAGCAGGCGATCATCTTCTGCTGCGCGGAGTTGTGCAGGAAGAACGCCATCCCGACGGGGATCTGCAGCTCGTCCCACTGCGCGTCGCTGAGCCGGAAGCCGGGATCGGACAGGTAGCGGTCCGGGACGCGGCGGTACCCGCCCCCACCCGCGCCGGGGTTGGAGAACAGGAAGCCGCACGGCCCGCAGGCGCACAGCATCTTGCGCTCCGCCACCTGCACCAGGTGCGGGTGCAGCGACGGGATCGGGGTGGCGCAGAGCTCGCAGCGCTCCGGCACCGGTTCCTGGTTGGTGGGTTCGACCAGGAACCGGCGGAGGCCCCCTAGTGACGTCACGTCAGCTGACCTTCTCCTGGGGCCGCACCCCGATCTGCAGCAGCGTCGGCGCGGCGGGCGCGGCGTCGAACACCACCCCGGCAACCTCCGGCGCCAGCTCGCTGATCGAGGCGGACACCAGGTCCTTGATGGTGTCCATCCCGCAACCGCCACCGGCCACCAGCACGTGCACCATCCCGTCGGCGTCGAGGCCACCGAGGGTGACGCCCGAGCCGTGCGAGCCCAGCTTGCGCCGCGCGGCGTCCATGGCGTGACCGAGCCGCTGCTCGACGGGGACGGGGTGCAGGTCGTGCAGCGCCAGCAACCCCGCCACCAGCGGATCGGCCGCCATCCGGTGCACGATCGTCTCGCCAGCACCGGCCTTGACGATGGCCACCATCTGCTCGATGCCGGAGCCGTAGAACTTCATCAGCACCCGGACGAGCTCTTCCGCGGCGTGCCCGACGGCGGGTCCGCCGTCGGCCGTGATGCCCTCCAGTAGCTCCTCGATCCGGCCGGCCAGCCCCTGCGGGTCCAGGTCGGTGGATGCCATCAGATGTTGTTCAACATCGACGGTGACGTCATGCGGTGCAACGGTTTCCCGTCCCCCTTGTACATGTGCACACCACACGGCAGGCACGGGTCGAAGCTGCGGACGGCCCGCATGATGTCGATGCCCTTGAAGTCGTCGCCGCGGCTCTCCTCGAAGATCGGCGTGTTCTGCACGGCGTCCTCGTAGGGGCCGGGCGTGCCGTAGGAGTCGCGGACGCTGCCGTTCCACGGCGTCGGCGGGTACGGGTGGTAGTTCGCGATCTTGCCGCCGCGGATGACCATGTGGTGGCTCAGCACGCCGCGGACCGCCTCGGTGAAGCCAACGCTGATCGACTCGTCCGGGACCACGAACTTCTCCCACGTCTTCGTGTGGCCGGCGCGGACCTCGGCGAGCGCCTTCTCGATGAAATGCAGCGCGCACCCGGCCGCGTAGGCCTGGAAGTAGGTGCGGGCGCGGTTGCGCTCGATCGCGTTGGAGAGCGGCTTGCCCTCCTTGTCGTGCGGGATCTTCCACTCGAAGCTGACTTCGGGCTTGAGGATCGTCCGCGGCAGGTTGATCTTGACGCTGTGCCCGGTGGCCTCGATCTCGTCGATGTGGACGAGACCGCCGAGCGCCGTGGCCCACAGCCGGGCGAGCGGGCCGCCGCCGGTGTCGAGCGCGAGGTGGTCCTTGCCGTCGAACCAGCGCGGCGACATCGTCCAGCTGTACTTGTCGTCGAAGTCGCGCTTCTGCGGGGCCGGGATCGTGTGCTGGTTCCAGGGGTGGCGGCGGTCGACCTTGTTGCCGAGCGGGTCGTGCGTCGCGAACATCTCCTGGTCTTCCCAGTCCCGGTAGAACGAGCTGCCGAGCAGGATCCGGATCCCCAGGTTGATCTCGACCAGGTCGTTGGTGACGAGCTTGCCGTCGACGACGATGCCGGGCGTCACGAACATCTTGCGACCCCAGCCGGTCATCGTCCGGTACTGGAAGTCGCAGTGGTCGGGGTCGTTGAAGGCGCCCCAGCAGTTGAGCAGGACGCGGCGGCGCCCGACCTCCTCGTAGCCGGGCAGTGCCTCGTACATGAAGTCGAACAGGTCGTCGTGCATCGGCAGGCAGCGCTTCATGAACTCGACGTAGCGCATGAGGCGCGTGTAGTAGTCGGTGAAGAGCTGGATGGTGGCCACGGTGCCGACGCCGCCCGGGTAGAGCGTGGACGGGTGCACGTGGCGCCCCTCCATCAGGCAGAACATCTCGCGCGTGTACCGGCTGACCTGCAGCGCCTCGCGGTAGAACTCGCCGCTGAACGGGTTGAGGGCCCGCATGATGTCGCCGATGGTCTTGTAGCCGTGTGCCGCGCCCTGGGGCGCCTCGGTGCGGTTGGCCAGCTCGAGCACACCCGGGTTGGTCTCCGCGATCATGCGCTCGCAGTAGTCCACCCCGACCAGGTTCTCCTGGAAGATGTTGTGGTCGAACATGTACTCGGCGGCCTCGCCGAGGTTGATGATCCACTCGGCGAGGTGCGGCGGGCGCACCCCGTAGGCCATGTTCTGGTTGTAGACCGAGCACGTCGCGTGGTTGTCACCGCAGATGCCGCAGATGCGGCTCGTGATGAAGTGCGCGTCGCGCGGGTCCTTGCCCTTCATGAAGATCGAGTAGCCGCGGAAGATCGAGGACGTCGAGTGGCACTCGACCACCTTCTTCTGCGGGAAATCGATCTTCGTGTAGATCCCGAGGCTGCCGACGATCCGGGTGATCGGATCCCACGCCATCTCGGTGAGGCCGGCCTTGTCGGTGCTCGGCGTCGAGGCCTTGGGCTGCGTTGTGGTCATGGGAGTTACCAGGCCTTCTTGTAGCCGGTGGTCAGCTCGCGGCCGTTCTGGCGCCAGGCCGGTTCCTTGTCGAGCTTGCGCTCGGTGATCTTGCGCAGCCTGCGGATGACGCTGCCGTAGATGCCGCTGGCCGTGCCGGAGACGCGGCTGCCGGGCGGGGCGTCCATGAAGGGCATGAACTTGTCGGGGAAGCCGGGCATCGTGCAGCCGATGCAGATGCCGCCGACGTTCGGGCAGCCGCCCACGCCGTTGATCCAGCCGCGCTTGGGCACGTTGCACTTCACGACCGGACCCCAGCAGCCGAGCTTCACCAGGCACTTGGGCGAGCCGTACTCGGTGGCGAACTGGCCCTCCTCGTAGTAGCCGCCGCGGTCGCAACCCTCGTGCACGGTGTTGCCGAACAGCCACTTCGGGCGCAGGGCCTCGTCGAGCGGAATCATCGGAGCGACGCCGGCGGCCTGGTAGAGCAGATACAGGATCGTCTCGGAGAGGTTGTCGGGGTGGGTCGGGCAGCCGGGCACGCAGACGATCGGGATGCCGGCCTTCGACTTCCAGTTCCAGCCGAGGTAGTCGGGCACGCCCATGGCGCCCGTCGGGTTGCCGGCCATGGCGTGGATGCCGCCGTAGGTGGCGCAGGTGCCGACGGCGAGCACCACGAGTGCCCGCGGCGCGAGCCGGTCGAGCCACTCGCTCGTGGTCATGGGCTGGCCGGTCTCGGGGTTGTTGCCGAACCCGGACCAGTACCCCTCCGGCTTGATCTTCTCGTTGGGGATGGACCCCTCGACGACCAGCACGAACGGCTCGAGCTCGCCGCGTTCGGCCTTGAAGAACCACTCGATGAAGTCGTTGTTGCCGCCCACCGGGCCGTTGTCGAAGTCGATCAACGGCCAGTGCACCGCGACCTTCGGCAGGCCGGGAAGGGCGCCGAGCGCGATCTCCTCGATGCTCGGCTGGGTGGCGGCGGTGAGCGCCACGGAGTCGCCGTCGCAACTGAGCCCCGCGTTGATCCACAAGATGTGGACGACGGGTTCTTCCTGGTCCGGTGCTGACATCGGTGTCGCCCCTCGTGACCCTGCTTGCGGGCAGGGTCGTGCCGGCTGTGGTGGAGATCACCTTTCTAGCGGTGTTCGGCCGTGCGGAGTAAGTGAGCGCGACACCTACGGCAACCGCGGTCATACCTGCGGCGGCGGGTTACGCTCGGGGCCAGACATCCGATGTCCGGGAGGACAGATGCCGGTCACCGACGAGGCGATCGAGAAGATCAAGGCGATGATCGTGTCCGGGGAGCTGGCGCCCGGAGCGCGGTTGCCGCGCGAGGCCGATCTCGCCGAGCGGCTGGGCCTGTCGCGCAACTCGTTGCGGGAGGCCGTCAAGGCGCTCTCGCTCATCCGCGTGCTCGACGTCCGGCAGGGCGACGGCACCTACGTCACGAGCCTCGACCCGGACCTCCTGCTCGACGCGATGAGCTTCGTCGTCGACTTCCACCGCGACGACACGGTGCTGGAATTCTTCGAGGTCCGGCGCATCCTCGAACCGGCCGCCACCGCGATGGCCGCGCTCACCATGACCGACGAGCAGATCGCCGGGCTGCGCGCGGTGCTCGCCGAACTCGACCCCGAACCCGACGTCGAGGCGCTGGTGGCCAACGACCTCGAGTTCCACCGCCGGGTCGCCGCCGGCAGCGGCAACACCGTGCTCTGCTCGCTGATCGACGGCCTGTCGGGCCCCACCACCCGGGCCCGGATCTGGCGCGGCCTCACGCAGGAGGGGGCCGTGGCCCGCACGATCGAGCAGCACGGCGCCATCTGCGACGCCATCGCCGCCCGGCAGCCCGAGCTGGCGCGCTCCTGGGCCACCATCCACGTGGCCGGGGTGGAGGAGTGGTTGCGCAGCGCGTTGTAGCTCTGCTGCGCCGCGGGGTGTGCGGTTCGGATCGGTCGAGTCGGTCGTCGCGTCGCTGCCACATGGAACCTCGTGGCTGCTGCGGGACGGGTTCGGGGTGCCGCCCTACCGGTATCGGCCCGCCGGAAGATGACTCGGCCCGCCGGAAGATGAATGGGCCCGCCGGAGGAGGCGGACCTACAGCGCGTAGACCCGCTCCGCCGTCGTTCCCAGCACCGCGGCGCGCTCCGCCCCGGTGAGCTGCTCGAGGAACACCCGCGTCGTCTCCCACACCGCCGGGTAGCCGCCCGCCAGCTCGCAGACGGGCCAGTCGGAGCCGAACATCACCCGGTCCGGCCCGAACGACAGCAGTACCTGCTCCGCATAGGGCCGCAGCGCGGCCGCGTCGGCCCCGGGGGCGGCCTCGGTGAGCAGCCCCGAGAGCTTGCACGTCACGTTCGGCAGCATCGCGAGCTCCGCGATCCACGACGCCCACGGCTCCCACTCGCCGTCGCGGATCGCGGGCTTGCCGGCGTGGTCCAGCACGAACGCGACGTCGGGGGAGTTGCGGGCCGCCACCAGCGCCGCCTCGCGCTGCGGGCCGCGCACCAGCAGGTCGTAGACCAGTCCCCGGCTCGCGACTGCCGCCAGGCCGCGCCCGACGTCGGGACGGGCCAGCCAGCCCGCATCGGGCTCGTCCTGGGCGAGGTGGCGGATCCCGGCCAGGCGTCCGAGCCGGGACCGGAGCCGGTCCAGCTCGTCGCCGATCCCCGCTGCTGTGAGATCGGCCCAGCCGACCACAGCGACCACCGGCGCCGGAACGGCCAGCAGCCGCTCGGTCTCGGCCGTGGTGTTCAGGGTCTGCACCAGCACCGTCGCCGTGATCTCCGCGGGAGCGACCGCGCGCAGGTCCGCCGCGGTGTAGACCCGCCGGATCCCGCCGAGCGCCGGGTCGTCGAGCCAGGACTGGCCCTCGTCAGCGGGATCCCAGACGTGGTGGTGGGCATCGATCACGCGACCAGCCCCAGCTCGGTGAGCTCGGCCCACAGCGCATCGGGCACGTCGACGGCGTCGGCCGCCGTGTTGGCGGCCACCTCGGCGGCGGTGCGCGCGCCGATCAGCACTGTCGCGACCTCGGGCCGGTTCTGGACGAACGCGATCGCCGCCGCGGGCAGCGTGACGCCGTGGCGGTGGCAGACCTCGCGGATCGCCAGTGCCCGGTCGCGGATCTCGGCGGGAGCGGGGGAGTAGTTGTAGGTGGTCTGCTCGGGCGGGTCGTCGGTTGCCAGCACGCCACTGTTGAACACCCCCGCCGCGATCACCGAGACGCCGCGCTCGGCGCACGCCGGCAGCAGGTCCAGCGCCGCGCTCTGGTCCAGCAGCGTGTAGCGCCCGGCCAGCAGCACCGCGTCCACCTCGGTCTCGGTGACGAACTTGGTCAGCATCGCCGACTGGTTCATGCCCGCGCCGATCGCGCCGATCACGCCCTGGCTGCGCAGCTCGTGCAGCGCCGGGTAGGCCTGCCCGACGGCGGCTTCCCAGTGGTCGTCGGGGTCGTGGATCAGCACCAGGTCCACGCGGTCGAGCCCGAGCCGCTGCAGGCTGTCGTCGAGGCTGCGGCGGACGCCGTCGGCGGAGAAGTCCCAGACGCGGCGCATGTCGGCCGGCACCTCGAAGCCGCCGTCGACGTCACGTCGCGACGCCCCGTCCGGATCGGGCACGAGCAGCCGTCCGACCTTGGTGGAGATCGTGAACTCGGCCCGCGGCTTCCCGGCGAGCACGCGACCCATCCGACGTTCGCCGAGGCCGAGCCCGTAGTGCGGCGCGGTGTCGAAGAACCGCACGCCGGAGCGCCAGGCCTGCTCGACGGTGGCGTCCGAGTCGGCGTCGCTGACCTCCGCGTACAGGTTGGCCAGCGCGGCGCCGCCCAGCCCGATCGGGCTGACCGACACCGATGAACGTCCGAGCTGTGTCACTAGTCCTGCGCCTTACCACTGGTCAGCCGCGCCAGCACCAACGCGACGAGAATGACGATGCCGTTGACGGCCTGGATCTGGTCGGCCTTCACCTGCGCGAGCGTCAGCACGTTCTGGATCAGGCCCAGCAGCACCACACCACACAGCGCGCCGAACAGCGACCCCTTGCCGCCGTCGAGCGAGATCCCACCGATCACCGCGGCCGCGAAGACGGTGAAGATCATGCCGCTGCCCTGTGCCGCGGCCACCGAGCCGAGCCGGGCCGACAGCATCAGGCCGGCGAGGGCGGCGAGTGCACCCGCCACGATCAGCGTCAGCCAGACCACCCGCTCCACGCGGATGCCGGCGGCGCGGGCGGCGTCCGGGTTGCCGCCCACGGCGTAGAGCGAGCGTCCGACGCGGGTGTAGCCGAGCACCACGATGCCCACCCCGAACGCCACGACGACGATCCAGATCGCCACCGGGATGCCGATGAACCGGATGCTGCCCAGGTCGTCGACGACCGGGATCTTGTTGGCCAGGTCGGAGATCGTCGCGCCGCCGACGATGGCCAGCTGCAGGCCGCGCAACGCGATGAGCATGGCGAGGGTGACGATGAACGCCGACAGCTTGAACCGCACGATCAGCAGCCCGTTGAACGCGCCGATCAGGGCGCCGAAGACGATCGTGACCGGCAGCACCGTCCAGGTCGGCCACGGGGCGCCGAGGAACGAGGTGTCGCCGACGACCATGAACACGGCCACCGCGGGCGCGATGCCGACGACCGACTCCAGCGACAGGTCGAACTTGCCGACGATCAGCACCAGCGCCTCGGCGAGCACCACCAGCGCGAGCTCCGACTGGTACTTGAGCACCGTGTCGACCAGGTAGGACTGCGACAGGAACACATCGGGCTTGAGCAGGTAGCCCACGATCAGCAGCGCGATGATCGGCGGGATCAGCGCCAGGTCACGCAGCCGGGCCAGGCGCAATCGGCGCGGGGCAGGCCTGTCCTCGGCCGGGGCCGCGCGCGGGGTATCGGTGAGCGGTTCGGTCATGACGCTTCCCCCTGGATGCCCTCGATCTCGGCAACGAGGTCGGCCTCGCGCCAGCCGCGCAGGTGCTCGGCGACGATCCGCCCGCCGACCATCACCACCACGCGGTCACACACCCGCAGGTCGTCGATCTCGTCGGAGACCAGCAGCACGGCCCGGTCCCGCTCGGTCTCCGCGTCGACGGCGCCGAGCAGCGACTCCTTGGACCGCACGTCGACGCCCGCCGTGGGCTGCACGAGCACGAGTACGGCCGGGTCGCTCGCCAGCGCCCGCGCCATCACGACCTTCTGCGCGTTGCCGCCCGAGAGCTCGCCGACCGGCTGCGTCGGCCCGCTGGTGTGCACGTCCAGCTGCACGATCATCTCCCGGGCCCGCGCGTCCTGCCGCCGGGGGAGCACGAAACCGGCGGGCCCGAGCCGGTCGGCGATCGTCATCGTCGCGTTCTCCGCCACCGACAGCCCCGGGACGAAACCGTCGACGTTGCGGTCACCCGGCAGGTAGCCGATGCCGCTGCGCAGCGCCGCCGGTACGTCACCGGAGCGGATCGGCCTGCCGTCGACCGTGATCGTGCCCGTCCGCTGCGCCAGCCCGACCACTGCCTCGGCGAGCTGGCGCTTGCCACTCGCCGCCGACCCGGCGACGCCGACGATCTCGCCGCGACGCACCGTCAGGTCGACGGCGTCGAACGCGCCGTCCACGGCGACGCCGGACAGTTGCAGCGCGACGGGCGCATCGGCGGGCACGGACGGCCGGTGCGCGCCGACGTCGACGAGCCCGCGGGCCTCGCCCACCATCGCGGCCACCAGGTCGTCGCGGCTCAGGTCGGTGACGTTCGCATCGAGCACGTAGCGGGCGTCGCGGAACACCGTGACCCGCTGGCAGATCTCGTAGATCTCGGGCAGGTGATGCGAGATGTAGAGGAACGTGACGCCGTGGTCGCGCAGCCCGCGCAGGCGGTCGAACAGCCGCGTGATCGCGCGGCCCTCCAGCTGCGCGGTGGGCTCGTCGAGGATCACGAAGCGGGCGCCGAGCGACAGCGCGCCGGCGATCTCGACGAGCTGGCGCTGCTCCACCGACAGCTCGCGCGCGGGGGTGTCCGGATCGACGTGCACGGCCCACTCGTCGAGCAGCTGCGCCGCCCGGCTGCGCAGCAGCTTCGGCGAGAGCAGCCCGAACCGGCCGCGGGGCTGGCGGTGCAGGAACAGGTTCTCGGCGACGGAGAGCTCCGGCACCACCGATGGCTTCTGGTAGACGCAGGCGACGTGGCGGCGCCAGGCCGCGCGGTCACCGGGGTCGGGGGCCGGTTCGCCGTTGAAGGTGACGGAGCCGGAGTCGGCGCGCAGGAGTCCGGTGAGGACACCGACGAGCGTCGACTTTCCGGCGCCGTTGCGCCCGACGAGCGCGTGGGTCTCCCCGGGTGCGACCGTGAGGCTGCCGTCGGCCAGCGCCACGGTGGCCCCGAACCGCTTGGTGACGCCCACGGCCTGGGCGACGGGTGTGGTCACGAGGAAGTGCCCTCCGGGTCGTACGGGTTTGCAGGAAAGCCACCTTGCTGCAACGACGTTGCGGGAAAGTGGCTTTCCTGCAATGAGGTGGCTGCTAGCCCGCCGCGTTCCCCCACAGCGCCTTGTCGTCCACGTTGTCCTTGGTCACCAGCGGAGCGGGGAGCTGGTCCTCGAAACCGTTGGGGAGCGCGACGATCGTGGAGTTGTGGTCGCTCGGGCCCGCCACGGGTGTGACGCCGGCGAGCGCCTGCTTGGCCCAGTAGAGGCCGTACTGCGCGTACTGGTCGGCGGGCTGGGAGACCGTGGCGTCGATCTGACCGGCGCGGATCGCCGCGAACTCCTGCGGGATGCCGTCGTTGGAGACGACGAAGATGTGCTTCGGGTCGGTCGGAGGCACGATCAGGTTGCGCTGCTTGAGCACCTGCAGCGTCGGGTCCAGGAACACCCCGCCCGCCTGCATGTAGATGCCCTTGATGTCGGGGTCGGTGGACAGGCGGGTCTCCAGCGCGCTCTGCGCCTTGGTGCCCTCCCACTCGGTGGGCTCCTCGAACACCGTGATGGCGGGGTACCTCGCCGTCATGCACTGCTTGAAGGCCTCGGAGCGGTCCCGGCCGTTGATCGACGACAGCGCGCCCTGGAACTCGACGATCTTGCCCTTGCCGCCCAGCTTCTCGCCGAGGAACTCGCACGCCTTCTGCCCGTAGGCCCGGTTGTCGGCGCGCACCACCATGTAGACCTTGCCGGCGTCGGGCCGCGTGTCGACGCTGACCACCGGGATCTTCTTGCCGGCCAGCTCGTCGAGCTTCGGGCCGATCGCGCCGGTGTCCTGCGGGGCGATCACCAGCGCGCCCGAGCCCTGCGTGACCAGGCTGTCGACGTTGGCGATGAGCTTCTGCACGTCGTTCTGCGAGTTGGTGGTGCCCGACAGCGTGACGCCGAGCTCGGTCGCCTTCTGCGGGATGTACTTGGCGTAGGCGTTCCAGAAGTCGGAGTCGGCGCGGGGGAGGTCCACGCCGATCGTCTTCGCGCCGCTCCCGCCGCCGGGCGCGGCCCCCGTGCCGCCGGGTGTGTCCTTGCTGCAGGCGGCCATGGTCAGCACGAGCGTTGTCGCGGCGAGTGTGCCGACGACGCGCCGGATCGCGATCATCGTTGATCTCCTTGGATGGCGGGTCTCAGTTGCGTGGACGCAGGCGCAGGCCCTGCATGCCACCGTCGACGGCGAGGACCGTGCCGGTGGTGGATCCGGCGAGCGGGCTCGCCAGGTAGGCGATGGCCGCGGCCACCTCGGGCGCCGACACGAGCCGGCCCATCGGTTGGCGGGCCGCCAGCGCGGCCCGTTCCGCGGCCGGATCGGTGGCCGCGTCGAGCAGCCGGCCCACCCACGGGGTGTCGGCCGTGCCCGGGTTGACGCAGTTGACGCGGATGCCCTCGCCGACGTGGTCGGCCGCCATCGCCAACGTCAACGACTGCACGGCACCCTTGCTGGCGCTGTAGAGCGCCCGCTGCGGCAGCCCGGCCGTCGCCGCGATCGAGCAGGTGTTGACGATCGAGGCGACCTTCGATCGGCGCAAGTGCGGCAGCACCGCCCTGGCCAGGCGCACTATGCCGAGCACGTTGACGTCGAGGACGCGCTGCCACTCCTCGATCGGGTTGGTCTCGACGGTGCCCTGCGCACCGATCCCGGCGTTGTTGACCAGGATGTCGATGCCGCCCAGCCGCTCGACGACCGTCGTGATCGCCGCGTCCACCGACGCCTGGTCGGTGACGTCCGCGGTGACGCCGAGCAGCGGTTCGCCCGCCCCGGACGGGTCGAGGTCCAGGCACGCCACCCGCGCGCCGCGCTGAGCCAGCAGCTGCGCGGTGGCCAGCCCGATGCCGGACCCGCCGCCGCTGACCACGGCCGTGAGCCCGCTCAGCTCGCCCTCGCTCACGCGTCGCCCTCCGTGCTGCCCGCCCACTCGGCGCCGTCCGGGAACCTGAACGTCGCGAGGGACTTCTCGTGCATCTGACCGCTTCCGCCCGGGGCCGTCGGCGCGTGGTAGCGGCCACCGGTGACGACCACCGGGTCGACGAAGTGCTCGTGCAGGTGATCCACGTACTCGATCACCCGGTCGTCGAGGGACCCGGACACGGCGACGAAGTCGAACATCGCCAGGTGCTGCACCAGCTCGCAGAGCCCGACGCCGCCGGCGTGCGGGCACACCGGCACCCCGAACTTGGCCGCCAGCAGCAGGATCGCGACGTTCTCGTTGACCCCGCCCACGCGGGCGGCGTCGATCTGCAGGTAGGACAGCGCCCCGGTCTGCAGCAGCTGCTTGAACACCACCCGGTTGGCCACGTGCTCGCCGGTGGCGACCTTCACCGGCGCGATGCCGCGCGCGATCGCGGCCAGCCCCAGCACGTCGTCGGGGCTGGTCGGCTCCTCCACCCACCACGGGTCGAACTCGGCGAGCTCACCCACCCAGGAGATGGCGTCGGCGACGTCCCAGCGCTGGTTGGCGTCCACCGCGATCCGGATGCCGTCGCCGACGGTCTCCCGCGCGATCCGCATGCGGCGCCGGTCGTCGTCGAGGTCGGCCCCGACCTTCAGCTTGATCTGGGTGAACCCGTCCTCGACGGCCTCGCGGCACAGCCTGCGCAGCTTGTCGTCGTCATAGCCGAGCCAACCCGGAGACGTCGTGTAGGCCGGGTAGCCGTCGGCGAGCAGCGCCCGCTGCCGCTGCGCGCGGCCCGGCTCGGCGGCGCGCAGGATCGCGAGCGCCTCGTCACGGGTCAGCGCGTCGGTGAGGTAGCGGAAGTCGACGAGGTCCACCAGCTCCTCCGGGGACAGCCCGGCGAGCAGCTGCCACAGCGGCTGCCCGGCCCGCTTGGCGCGCAGGTCCCACAGGGCGTTCACCACGGCGGAGATCGCCATGTGGATCACGCCCTTCTCGGGCCCGAGCCAGCGCAGCTGCGAGTCGTGCACCAGGTCCGTCCAGACCTGCCCGAGCCCGGCGAGCGTCGCCTCGAGCGGGCGACCGATGAGCATCGAGGAGACCGTGTCGATCGCCGCGGTCTGCACCTCGTTGCCGCGGCCGATGGTGAACGCGAACCCGTGACCGGCCAGGTCGTCGTCCGCGTCGGTCTCGATCACGACGTAGGCGGCCGAGTAGTCGGGGTCGGGGTTCATCGCGTCGGAGCCGTCGAGCTCCCGGGAGGTGGGAAACCGCACGTCCAGCGTGCGGACAGCGACGATCCTGGGGGTGGTCCGTGGTCCGGCTGTCATACCCATCCATTTCCGGCGTCAAGACATCGGATGTATGGGTCGTGTTTATACGGCGTCTTGTCGCCGGGTGCAACGGGCCTCGCGGCCGGACATCGGATCTGTGCCCTGTTTGCGACCGGGCGCTGGGGGAGCCGGCGTTACCGGGACCCGTCGTACAGGTCGAGCAGGCCGGCGCCGCGCTCGGTGCGGTTGATCAGGGTGCGCCTGCCCTCCCGCCTGCGTGCGACGAGGTCGGCGGCCACGAGCGCGTCGACCTGGTGGGTGGCCGCGCTCGCACCGACGCCGAGCCCGGCCGCGACCTGCGACATCGACCACTCGCCCTCCAGCATGCGCAGCAGGCCGGCCCGCATCGGCGTCAGCAGCGCGGCGAGGCCGCCGGGGTCGGGGGCGCGCAGTGCGCGGTCGGCGACGGGGTAGGCGAGCCAGATCATGTCCGGCCGTTCGAGGTTGCTGATGGACAGGTCGAGCTTGCTGAGCACCGGAGCGAGCACGACGACGCGGCCGGTGGCGTCGAGCTCGGTGCCCTCGGGATCGGGGAAGATCAGGGTGTTGTCCTCGACGCGCCCCCGTGGATGCGCCTCGGCCACCACCACGTCCATGGCCTGGCGGGCCGCCGCCGCACCCACCCGCTCGGCCTCGCGTGCCCGCAGTGGGTCCTCGCGGTGCCAGACGGGTTCCACCGCCGTCCACAGCGTGTCCAGCGCGTCGGCGACATCGCGCGCCCAGCGCTGGGGCGCATCGCTGATCCGCTCCCAGTGCGGTGGCAGGTGGCCACCGAACGTCTCGTCGAGGTCATGGCGCATGTCGTCGGCCGAGAGGCCCCGCAGGCGGTCGACCTCGGCGGCGACGTCGGTGTCGCGGCTCAGGTCCGACGGACTCAGGCAGTCGGGGCTCATGGAGCTCCCGGGCGCCACGATCCGCGAGATCGCCCGCAGCCCGCGCTCGGAGAACCGCCCGGCGACCCGCGCCGGACCCGTGTCCTGGCCGCGCAGCCGATCCCGCACCCCAGCGCAGGCCAGCGCCAACACGCTCGAGTACGGGTCGAACGTGACCCGCACCGCGGCGCGTGGATCGATGCGGATCCTGCTCTCGGCCTCTTGCCCCGCCTCAGTCATGATGCCTCCCCCGTCAGGCTCACTCGGCCGAAGCAGAGCGGTGCCTGCGTCGATCGTAGGTAACTCGTGGCGATGGGGTGAGGGGGAACCCCGCAGCATGCGGTCACCGGCAGGATGATCGGCCGGTTGATCGACGGAGCGTGACAGCACGAGCACTGCCGGATCTGCGAGATCCCCCTGTGCCCCGGGATCTCCCGGGGCTCCCGGATCCGCTGCCGCGGCCGGGTGCGCGGCTGCTGTCCGGCTCCAGGTGGTCCGGGTTGTGTGCTTCGGGCTGCCACAAGGTTCCCTGTAGCGCCACAGGCCGGAGCTCCCGATCATCCGATCACCACCCGGTGCAGCCCTGGATCCCGGGCGCCGGATCCGGTGCCCGGCCCGGCCAGCGCGAGCCAGGCCGCCGCACGGGCCGCATCCCCCGCCGTCGCGACGCAGCCGGGCCAGCGCTCCTCGAGCCGGGCCCGAACCAGTGCGGCCACCGGGTTGGCGCCGCCCGCGACGCTCCCGGCCAGCACGATCGGCGTGTTCTCGCCCGGTTCCCGGATCGCGACGACGTCGCTCACCAGGGCGTCCGCGGCCTCGTCGACGATACGCAGCGCCACCGCGTCCCCCGCGGAAGCGGCGGCGGTGACCAGCGGCGCGAGGCGCGCGAGCGCGATCGGCGGTGCGGCGTGCACGGCCTCGACAAGCCGCTCGATCGTGCCGGACCCGGGCCGGACGGGGCCCGTCGCCGGTGTCCCGAGCAGTTCACCGGTCACCGCGGGCAGCAGTGCCGTCGGGACCCGCCGCCCGTCGAGCGCGGCCAGCGCGGCCTGCACGGCTCGGCGGCCCAGCCAGAACCCCGATCCGGTGTCGCCCAGCAGCCAGCCGTGACCGTCCACCCCCGCGGCGTGGGTCCAGCCGGTGATCCGGGCCGCGACGGCGCCGGTCCCGGAGATCAGGACGGTGCCGCTCGGGTCCGGCGTGCCGGCGGCGAACGCCACGATCACGTCGCCCCGTACATCGGGTCGGCAGCCCAGTCCGAGCGTCGCGGCGAGCCCCGCGAGCTGCTCGGTCATCCGAGGTCTGCCCAGGGATCCGCCGCCCGCCATCCCGATGACCACCGCACGTACGTGCGCGGCGGGCAACCCGTTCAGCGCGGCGCCCAGGGCCCGTGCCATCGCGTCGAACGCCCGGTCCGGGGGGTGCGTGGTCGGGTTGCCGCCCGGGCCCTCCGCCGCGCCGAGCAGCCCTCCCGAGGCGTCGATGACCGCGGCGCGCGAGCGGCTGCCTCCGACATCCATGCCGACGAACGTGTCCATCGACCCTCCTTCCGGCAAGAAACTTCTTACCAGCGTCTTGACAGTTCACTCATCTCGGTGGAAATTTTCACCACTCCACCCAGGCTCGAAAGGTTGTGTTGGCGACGGTGACTGCGGCACAGGACCTCCCCGCCGAGGCGGGCAGCGGTCAGTTGCTCGTGCATCTGCGCAGCGTCCTGCCCGGCCTGACCGGTGCGCTGCGGCAGGTCGCCAACGTGATCCTGGAAGATCCGGGATGGGCGTCGCGGGCCACGATCGTGGAGCTCGGGGAGCGCAGCAACACCTCCCCGGCCACCGTCACCCGGTTCTGCCGCAGCCTCGGTGTCGCGGGGTACACCGAGCTGCGGGTCGGCATCGCCACCGAGATCGGGCGGGCCGTGCAGGCCGGCTGGGAGCTCGGCATCGGTGCCGACGTGGTGCCGACCGACCCGCTCGAACGCGTGCTCAAGACGCTGCTCGCCGTGGACCTGCAGGCCATGCACGAGACGGCGGCCGCGCTCGACCTGACCGCGCTCGACCGCGTCGTCGACATCATGGCGCAGGCCCGGCGCGTCGACTTCTACGCGATGGGTGGCAGCGCTGCCGTCGTGGAGGACATGCAGCTGCGGATGCACCGCATCGGCATCGCGTCCTGGACCTGGTCCGACGTGCACAACGGCCTCACCAGCGCGGTACTGCTGGGTCCGGGGGACGTCGCCATCGGGCTGTCGCACAGCGGGCGCACCACCGAGACCGTCGAGATGCTGGCCGCCGCGCGCAGCCGCGGTGCCACCACCGTCGCGATCACCAACTTCTCCACCTCGCCGGTGGCGGAGGTGGCCGACTACGTGCTGGGCACCTCGGTGCGGGAGACGTCCTTCCGGTCCGGCGCGATGTCGGCGCGGCACTCGCAGTTCCTGGTGCTCGACCTGCTCTACCTGGCCGTCGCGCAGCGCACCCACCAGCGCGCCACCGACGCCTTCGCCCGCACGGCGGACGCCGTCGCCACCCACCGCCTGCCGACCACGCCCCACTCGGCACCCCACGCGGCCCCGACACCGCCCCCGTACTAGATCCGCGTCCGTCACCCAACCCAGTACGCCACCAGCAGCACCGCCGAAGAGAGAACCGGAGTACCGACGTGCCCGACAGCACCACGCTCGACACCGCGATCCCGGCCTCGGGCGTCTCGGGGGCCGCGTTCGCGGGGATCGCCGAGCAGGCCGTGCGCACTGTGGCCGCCCAGCAGGCGGACGGGGTGCGAGCGGCTGCCGACCTGGTGGTCGAGGGCCTGCGCGCGGGAGGGGTCGTGCAGGCCTTCGGCACCGGCCACTCGCAGGCGTTCGCGATGGAGATCGCGGGGCGCGCGGGTGGGCTGGTGCCCACCAACATGATCGCCCTGCGCGACGTCGTCACGCTCGGCGGTGAGCCGCCCGCGGTGCTCTTCGGTGGGCCGGAGGGCGCGCACCTCGAGCGGGATCCCGCCGTCGCGCGCCGCATCTACGACCTCAACGCCCCGCAGCCCACCGACGTCTTCATGATGGCCTCCAACTCCGGTGGCAACGGCTCGGTCGTGGAGCTGGCCCGGGTCGTGAAGGAGCACGGGCACCCGCTCATCGCGGTCACCTCGCTGGCGCACACCACCCAGGTGACGTCGCGGCACCCGTCGGGGCTGCGCCTGTTCGAGATCGCCGACGTCGTGCTCGACAACGGCGCGCCCTACGGCGACGCGACCCTGTCCGCCGGCGGCGTCGCGGTCGGCGCCATCTCCTCGATCACGGCTG
Source organism: Pseudonocardia sp. GCM10023141 (assembly GCF_042653605.1). Classification (NCBI taxonomy): domain Bacteria; kingdom Bacillati; phylum Actinomycetota; class Actinomycetes; order Pseudonocardiales; family Pseudonocardiaceae; genus Pseudonocardia; species Pseudonocardia sp. GCM10023141. The sequence continues at coordinate 168,656 of NZ_JBHSIR010000035.1, read as the reverse complement.
CGCTGCTCGCGCAGATGATCGTGGCCGAGGTCGTGGCCACCATGCTCGCCGCAGGCGAGACCCCACCGGTCTACCTCTCGGCGAACGTGCCGGAAGGCGATGCCCACAACACCGCGCTCGAAGCGCGCTACGCCGGGCGCATCCGGCGTTCCGCGTGAAGCCCCCGACCGCAGAATCCCCCAACGCAGAATCCCCCAACGCAGAATCCCCGAACGCAGCAACCAGTGATCGTGCACCCGTGATCCCAAGGAGGTCGTCATGAACCCCGGTTTGGACCGCAGGCAGTTCCTGCAGCGACTGGCGGCCGTCGGCCTGCTGGCAGTGCCCAGCGCCGCCGCACTGTCGGCCTGTGCCACCGGCGGCGGTGGCACAGCCGCTCCCGCCGCCACCGGCGGCGGCGCCAAGAGCGCCACCAACCCGTTCGGCGTGACCGCGGACGCCCCACTCGACGTCGTGGTCTTCAAGGGCGGCTACGGCGACGACTACGCCAAGGCCCACGAGGCCATGTACAACAAGACGTTCCCGAACTCGAAGATCACCCATACGGCCAGCACCCAGATCGGGCAGGAGCTGCAGCCGCGCTTCGTGGCCGGCAACCCGCCGGACGTCTTCGACGACTCGGGCGCGCAGCAGATCCCGTACAACACGCTGGTGTCGGCCAACCAGCTCGCCGACCTCGGGCCACTGCTCGACGCGCCGTCGGTCGACGACCCGAACGTCAAGGTGCGCGACACGCTGCTCCCCGGTGTCGTCGACCAGGGCACGTTCGGTGGCAAGTTCCTGGCGCTCAACTACGTCTACGCCGCCTTCCCGGTCTGGTACTCGAAGCCGCTGTTCGACAAGAACGGCTGGACTCCGCCCACCACGTGGGACGAGATGCTGGCGCTGTCGGAGAAGATCAAGGCGGCCGGCATCGCCCCGTTCGCCTACGGCGGTACCAACGCCTCGGACTACCTGCTCGACCTGAACCTCGGTGCGGCCGTCAAGCAGGGCGGCATCGACGTCATCAAGGCCATCGACAACCTGGAGCCGAACGCCTGGAAGCAGGCCCCGATCGTCACGGCGACCAAGGGCATCGAGGAGATGGTCAAGAAGGGCTACTTCATGGCCGGCTCCGAGGGCCTGAAGCACACCGAGGCGCAGACGGCCTGGGTGCAGGGCAAGGCGGCGTTCTACGTCTCCGGTTCCTGGCTCGAGAACGAGATGAAGGACATCTCGCCCCCCGACTTCACGATGACCGCGGCACCGATCCCGACCCTCGACGCGAGCTCCAAGATGCCGGCCAGCACCATCCGGACCCAGGCCGGTGAGGCGTTCATGGTGCCGGCCAAGGCGAAGAACGTGGCCGGTGGCCTGGAGTACCTGCGCATCATGCTGTCGAAGGACGGCGCCGGGAAGTTCGCCGACCTCACCGCGTCGACGCCGAGCATCAAGGGCTCCACCGACAAGGTCACCAAGAAGACCCCGGCGCTCGCCTCGATCTCGGACAAGCTGACCGCGGCCGGCGACAACGTCTTCAACTGGCACTTCCGCGAGTGGTACACCGCCTTCGCGCCCGGACCGGTGGTGACCGAGATGACGAACCTGCTGACCGGCCGCTACACCGCGGACGACTTCCTCAACAAGATGCAGGCGATCGCCGACAAGGTCGCCGCGGACCCCAGCGTCCCGAAGTACAAGCGCTGAGCTGGGGGGACCTCATGAGATACGGAAAGTACCGCTTCGTCGCGAGCTTCCTCGCCGTCCCGTTGGTGCTGTACGCGGTGTTCGTGGTGTCGCCGTATCTGCAGGCCTTCTACATCTCGCTGACCGACTGGCAGGGGTTCTCCGACCAGAAGAACTTCATCGGGTTCGACAACTACATCGAGCTGGCCGGTGACGGCAGGTTCTGGCAGGCCATGAGCCACAACCTGATCATGCTGATCGTCATCCCGCTGGTGACGATCCTGCTGGCCCTGTTCTTCGCGTCGATGACCACCGTCGCCGGCCGTCGGGGCTCCATGGCGCGGGGCGGCGTGCGGGGATCGCGCTTCTACCAGGTGATCTACTTCTTCCCGTACGTCGTCCCGGTGGTCATCGCCGGTGTGCTCTTCGGGTTCTTCTACAACCCCGAGGCCGGCCTGCTCAACGGCTTCCTGCGGCTGATCGGCTTCGACTGGCTGACGGCGGCCTGGCTGGGCAACACCACGTTCGCGCTCCCCGCCGTGATGGCCGTCGTCATCTGGGGAGCGGTGGGGTTCTACTTCGTGGTGTTCAGCGCCGCGATGAAGTCGGTGCCGACCGACGTCTACGAGGCGGCCGTGCTCGACGGGGCCGGCCGGGCCCGGATCTTCCGCAGCATCACGATCCCGATGATCTGGGACAGCGTCCAGGTGTCCTACATCTACCTGGGCATCGCGGCGCTCGACGGCTTCGCGCTGCTGCAGGTGATGCTCCCGGCGGGCGGCCCGGACAACTCGACGCAGGTGGTGGCGCAGTACCTCTACCAGTCGGCGTTCACCGACGGCCGGTTCGGTTACGCGTCGGCCGTCGGGGTGGCGCTGTGCCTGGTCACGCTGATCCTCGCCGTGGTGGTGCTGCGGCTGGGCCGTCGCGACCGGATCGAGTACTGATGGCGACGAGTGTGGAGAACCGGCGATGACCATCGACACGTCCAAGACCGCGGCGCCGTCGCAGGCCGCGCCGACGCCGCCGGGTCGGGGTGCGAACCGCACGACGGAGCCGGCCTCGGCGGGCGAACGCACGATGAACGTGTTCTCCCACGGCGTGCTGATCGTGTGGGCGATCCTCGTCATCGTGCCGCTGCTGTGGGCGGGCATGACCGCCTTCAAGTCGGATCGGGAGATCTTCACCAACCCGTGGTCGCTGCCGACCACATGGCACTTCGAGAACTTCGCACGGGCCTGGACCGATGCCAACATCGGGCAGTACTTCCTCAACAGCGTCATCGTCGTGGTGCCGTCGGTGGTGCTGGTGATGCTGCTCGGCTCGATGGTGGCCTACGTGATCGCCCGCTACGAGTTCCCCGGCCGCAACCTCATCTACTACGCCTTCGTCACTGGCATGACGTTCCCGATCTTCCTGGCGCTGGTGCCGCTGTTCTTCGTGGTGCAGAACGTCGGGCTGCTCGGCACGTACCCGGGGCTGATCCTCGTCTACACGGCGTACGCGCTGCCGTTCACCGTCTTCTTCATGACGGGGTTCTTCCGGACGCTGCCGGGTGCGCTCGCCGAGGCCGCGATGCTGGACGGCTGCTCGCACGCCAGGGTGTTCTTCCAGATCATGCTGCCGCTGGCCAAGCCCGGGATCATCAGCGTCGGGATCTTCAACTTCCTGGGGCTGTGGAACCAGTACCTGCTGCCGCTGGTGCTCAACACCGACCAGAACCACTACGTGCTCTCCCAGGGCCTCGCGGTGCTGTCGGCGAACCAGGGCTACCGCAGCGACTGGAGCGCGCTGTTCGCCGGCCTGGTGATCGCGCTGCTCCCGGTGCTGGCGGTCTACGTGCTCTTCCAGCGCCGGATCCAGGAAGGGCTCAGCGTCGGGGCGCTCAAGTAGCGGCCGGTCGACCGGCGCCACCCCGGTGGCCTTCCTGCAATCCCGTGCATGCCGCCCGGTCAGCCCGCTCGCACGAGCTCGTCGGCCACCACCGCGGCGGCACCGGAGATCAGCGCGTTGTCCGTCGTCGCGTCCGGGCCCGCGCCCGGCCGGGTCGAGAGCGTGGCGATCACGATCGGCTCGCCTGCTGGCGGGAAGGCGATCGCGATGTCGTTGGCGCTGGCGTAGCTGCCGGTGCCGGTCTTGTCCGCCACCCGCCACCCGGCGGGCAGCCCGGCCCGGATGCGGGCGTCGCCGGTCGTGTTGGCGAGCATCCAGTCGGTGAGCTGCGTTCGCGCGGCCGGTGCCAGCCGGTCGCCGAGCACGAGCGCCCTGCAGTCGGCCGCGATCGCGCGCGGGGTCGTGGTGTCGCGCTCGTCGCCCGGCACGGCCGAGTTGAGCTCGGTCTCGCGGCGGTCCAGTCGCGTCACCGGGTCGCCGAGCGAGCGGGCGAACGCGGTGATCTCCGCCGGTCCGCCGAGGTCGGCCAGCAGCAGGTTGCCCGCGGTGTTGTCGCTGTAGCGCAGTGCCGCGTCGCACAGCTCGCGGATCGTCATGCCGTCGGTGACGTGTTGCTGCGTGATGGGCGAGTTCGCCACGAGGTCGGCTGCGGTGTACCGGACCCTGGTGTCGAGATGGCCGATCGGGTTGCGGTCGAGCAGTGCGCCCGCGGCCAGCATCTTGAACGTCGAGCAGAGCGCGAACCGGTCGTCGGCCCGGTGCCGGAGTTCCTGGCCGGTGCCGGTGTGCACGGCGTAGATCCCGAGCCGGGCGTCGAAGCGGCGCTCCAGCTCCTCGAACCGGGCGGCCGCGACGTTCGGGTCGGGCCGGGTCGAGGCAACGGGTGGTACGGCCGGAGCGCAGCCGGCCAGTGGCAGCAGCAGCGCCGCCGCCAGGAAGGAGCGTCGCCGCAGTGCCGGGAGTTCTGTCGTCCTGTCGATCACGTGCACAGACAAACCGGGCGCGAGCGATAGCGCAAATACGCTCGAAGGGCGATCGTGATACTCGATTCCTATCGACCCTGCTAGCGTGGGATGAGTGGATCTCCTGCGCCATCTGGAATTCTTCGTGGCGATCGCCGAGGAGGAGCACTTCGGGCGGGCTGCGGGTCGGCTGGGGATGACGCAGCCCCCGGTCTCGCAGGGACTGCAGCGACTCGAGAGCAGCCTCGGGGTGCGGCTCGTCGAGCGCACCTCCCGCGGGGTGCAGCTCAATGCCGCCGGGCGGGACCTCCTGCCGCGTGCCCGCGCGCTGCTGCAGGGCGGCGAGGACCTGCGCCGGGTCGCCGGCACCCACGGCGCTGCCGCCTCGGCCCTCCGGATCGGGGTGGTGCCGCAGGTCGGCACGGCCACCGCGGCCGCGGTGGCGGTGGCGTGCGCGGCGGGCGGTGGCCCCGTCGAGCTGACTACGGCACCCACCACGACACTCGTCGACGCCGTCGCCGCGGGCCAGCTCGACCTCGCCGTCGTCGTCCACCCCGCCGTGCTCGGCGTGTTGGCCAGCGGGCCGGTCGTCCGGCTCGACACCGCACTGCTGATCCCCGCAGGCCATCCCGCGGCCACCGGGCCCGGGGCCGTGCCGGTACGCAGGCTGCGCGGTCTCGACGTCGCCACCGCGCCCCGGCCGCATGGACCCGCTGCGCACGACCTGCTGCTCGACGCCCTCGACGAGCGCGGCCTGCGCGCGCGGGCCGTGCCCGCCGACGACGACCGCGCGGCGCTCGTGCGGGTGGCCACCGGACGGGCGTTCGCGATCACCGCCGACCCGGTGCTGGTGGCGGCGGGTGTCGCGCGCAGACCGGTCGCGGGCGACCCGCTGCCGCTGCGGCTGCGGGTGGTCTGGCGCGGGGCCGACGTCGGGCCCGCGCTGCGCGACGCGGTGCAGGCCGCGCTCGTGGCCGCGCCGTGAGCGAGCTCGAACGGGAGATAACGGCGACGTTCGCCGATGCCGGTGTCCAGGGGTGGCTGCACGCCGTCGCGCTCGGCGCTCCGGCCCGGGAGGTCGGTGTCGGGCCGGACGAGCCCGTCGTGATGGCGTCGGTCTACAAGCTGCCGCTGCTGGTGGCGTTCTGCCGTCGCGTCGACGCGGGCGAGCTCGACCCGCGGGAGCCCGTGACCGTGGCGCCGGAGGGGCGCACCGCCGGGGCGACCGGCCTGTCCCTGATGCGGGACACGGTGACGATGTCGTGGCGCGACCTGGCCTTCTCGATGATCACCGTGTCGGACAACGCGGCCGCCGACGTGCTGCTGGAGCGCGTCGGCCTGGCGTACCTGCACGAGACGTTGGGGGAGCTGGGCATCGGACGCACCACGGTGCAGGGCGGCACCGCCGCAGTGCACCGAACGCTCGTGGCCGATACCGCCGCTGCCGACACCGCGGCCGCGTTCCGCGCGCTCGCCAGCAACGACACGGCGCCGCACGTGCGGGCCTATGACCCGGCATACGGAAGCGCGACCACCGCGCGGGACATGACGACGCTGCTCGACGCGGTGTGGACCGACCGTGCCGCGTCACCCGCGATGTGCCGCTTCGCGCGTGGGCTGCTCGGCTCGCAGATCTGGCCGCACCGCCTGCGCTCGGGATTCCCGTACGCCGGGGTGCGGGTGGCGGGCAAGACCGGAACGATCGGCTCGATACGCAACGAGGTCGGCGTCGTGGAGTTCGACGGCGAGCGGCCCGTCGCCGTGGCCGTCTTCACCCACGCCGCCCGCGCCGACGCGTTCCTGCCCCGGGCGGACTCGGTGGTCGGGCAGGCGGCGCGGCTCGCCGTCACCGATCTGCGGTCCGGTCGCCTCTGAGAAGCCCTGGCTCGCGCGCAGTGCAAGCTGTTCTTCGCCGAGGAGAGCGGCTACCCGGAGATGCCCGCCGCGCCCGCGGACGGCGCCACGATGCGGTGGTTCCAGAGCTTCCTGGCCATCCCGGGGGCGCAACGGCCCTGGATGCGCACCTACTCGATCCGCAGGCACCTGGCCGACCGGCAGCAGATCGAGATCGACTTCGTGCTCCACGGCGGGCACGGCGGTGACGGGCCCGCCTCGAGCTGGGCGGCGACGGCGAGCGTCGGCGACGAACTGGGGATGGTCGGTCCGGCCCAGAGCCATTTCCGCACGCCTGCCAACGGCGCCTGGAAGTTGTTCGTGGGCGACGAGACGGCCCTCCCGGCGCTGGGTGCCACGCTGGAGTCGCTCGAGCCGCAGGAGCGGGCGGTGGCGGTGATCGAGGTCGTCGACGCCGCCGAGCGGCAGGACTTCGCGACGCTCGCCGACGTCACCGTCCGATGGGTCCACCGCGGCGGCCCGGCCGCGGGACGGGCCGACGGCGTGCTCGACGCCGTCCGCGAGGTCGAGATCCCCGACGGACCGGTCTTCGCCTGGGTGGCGGGGGAGGCATCGCTGGTGCGGACGGTGCGCTGCCACCTCGTGGGCGAGCGGGGTATCGACAAGCGGGCCGTGGCGTTCGCCGGCTACTGGCGGGTCGACATGGCGCAGGACGACGCCCCGACCGATGAGGAGCTGGCGGAAGCCGGCGAGTACGTGTCCTGAACCGGCGCGGCGACCCTGGTTGACCTCAGCCGTCCGGGTGGCGAGGGTGGGTGGCAGGGATCGTCGAGCGACAGGGGGACGCATGGGCACGCGGCTGCAGGGCAAGGTGGCACTGGTGTCGGGGGCGGCGCGTGGCCAGGGGCGGGCGCACGCCGTGCGGCTGGCGGAGGAGGGCGCCGACATCATCGCGTTCGACGTCTGCCGCCAGCTCGACACGGTGCCCTACCCGTTGGCGACGCCGGAGGACCTGCAGGAGACCGTCGCTCTGGTCGAGAAGCTCGACCGGCGCATCATCGCCCGCACCGCCGACGTTCGCGACGACGCGGCGGTGCGCGCGGTCGTCGCCGACGGTGTCGCCGAGCTGGGCAGGCTCGATGTCGTGATCGCCAACGCGGGGATCGCCACGTTCGCGGAGAACACCTGGTCGCTCACCGACGCCGCGTGGGACGAGATGATCGGCGTCAACCTGACCGGGGTGTTCCGGACGGTCCGGGCCGCGATCCCGGCGATGATCGAGGCCGGCAACGGCGGCTCCATCGTGATCACCAGCTCGACGGCGGGCCTCAAGGGCATGGGTCACATCGCGCACTACAGCGCCGCGAAGCACGGTGTGGTCGGGCTGGCTCGCACGCTCGCCATCGAGCTGGCGCCCCATTCCATCCGGGTCAACACCGTGCACCCGACCGGCGTGAACACGCCGATGGTCGTCAACGAGCAGACCGGCGCGTTCCTCGACGGCAACACCGGGCTGCAGAACCTGCTGCCGGTGTCGATGGTGGAGGCCGCGGACGTCGCCAACGCCGTCCTGTGGCTCACCTCGGACGAGGGGCGCTACATCACCGGGGTCTCGTTGCCGGTGGATGCGGGTTTCCTGCAGCGCTGAGGTCTGGCTCGGCCTGCTGCCCGGTGAGTGCCTCATGGAACCTGGTGGCTGCTGACGCCCCCGCCCCAACCGCCTCCTGGAACCATGTGGCCGCCGAGCCCAGCCGACCACGCAGAACAGCCGCCGAACCCCGCCCCTCACCGCGTGGTGGCGATCCCACCATCCACCGGGATCACGGCGCCGGTCACGTACGAGCCGGCCCGGCTCGCCAGGAACACCGCGACCCCGGCCATGTCGTCGGGCCGTCCGATGCGCCCGAGCGGCGAGGACGCCGCGATCTGCTCACCGAACGCGTCGAGCGTGGCGGCCATCATCTTCGACTCGAACGGGCCGGGCGCCACGGCGTTCACGGTGATCCGCTTGGGGCCGAGCTCGCCGGCCAGCATTCGCGTCAGGTGGTGGATGCCGGCCTTGCTCGCCGCGTAGGAGTACGTGGACATGATCGGCGGCCGGAGCCCGTCGATGCTGCCGATGTTGATGACGCGCGCCGGGTCGTCGTCGGTGGCCGCGGCCTCCAGCAGCGGCAGGAACGCGCGCGTCAGGAAGAAGGGCGCCTTGAGGTTGAGGTCGAGGACCTTGTCCCACGCCGACTCGGGGAACTCCTGCAGCGGCGCGCCCCAGGTCGCGCCGGCGTTGTTGACGAGGATGTGCACGCGCTCCTCCACGCCGCCCACCTCCTGGGCGAGCCGCAGGCACTCCGCCTCGGTCGAGACGTCGGCCGGGATCGACACGACCTTCCCGTGCGGTGCCAGCTCCGCGACCGCCGCCTCGCCGGCGTCGGCCTTGCGGGAGCTGATGTACACCGAGGCGCCGGCCTGCAGCAGGCCGCGGGCGATCATCAGCCCGATGCCGCGGGTGCCGCCGGTGACGACGGCGACCTTGCCGGTGAGGTCGAACAGCTGCACAGGAGCCTCCAGGGTCGCTCGGGTGTCCCCGACCGTATCCCGCCGGGGTCAGGCGTAGTCGAGGGTGATCTTCACCTGGTCCGGTGCCGGCCGGACGGCCGCGGCGAACGCCTGCTGGGCCTGGTCGGCCGGGCGCACGTCGGTGACGTAGGTGTCGACGAGGTCGGGGTGGGCGGTGAGGTAGTCGGCGGCCGCGAGGAGCATCCGGGGCCGCTCCAGCGTGATGCCCGACATCAGCGTCAGGTTGCGCCGCAGCATGGCCTCGACGTCGATCGGGTAGATCGGGTCGTCCGGCACGCCGAACGCGAAGACACAGCCCTGCGGCGCGCACGCGCGGATCGCGTGGTTGAGCGGGGCGGCGCTGTGCCCGATCGCCTCCACGATGACATCGGGACGGTCGGCGGCGGCGATGCCGGCCGACCACCGGTCGCTGCTGGCGCGCACCGTCTCGTCGAGCCCGAAGTCCGAGGCCACGGCGCTGCGGTCGACGAGGTCGACGCCGGTGACGCGGGTGGCGCCAGCGGCGCGCAGCACGTGGGCGAACAGCAGCCCGATCGGACCGAGGCCGACCACCGCGGCGTTCGCTCCGCGCACGCGCGGCAGCTGCTCGACGGCGTAGAGCACGCAGGCCAACGGCTGCAACAGCACCGCGCGCGCCGGGGCCAGCGCGGTGGTCACCGGAGCCAGGTCGTCACCGCGGGAGATCACGCGTTCGGCCAGCCCGTCGAAGCCGGTGGCCCAGCCGACGACGCGACCGCCCACCTCGTGCGCCGGATCGGTCGAGGCGAGCACCCTGGCCACCACCTCGTGCAGCGGGGCACCGGGGCGGGGGCCGTCGGGGCCGGCGGCGGCGCCCTGCGCGGCCGCGGTGCCCTTGAACGCCGGGAGGTCGCTACCGCAGACGCCGCCTGCCAGCACCTCCAGCAGCACCTCGCCACCGCGCAGGTCGTCCTTGGTGGGCGCGGCCACGTCCACCTCGGCGAGCGTGCTCGGTGCCACCAGCTGCTGTGCCCACACGTGCGTTCCTCCGGTCAGTCGCGCGCGGCGGTCCAGCCGGCGATCAGGTCGGCCACCTGCGCGCGTGCGCCGGTGGGCTCGGTGAAGTAGTGGTCGCCCGGCACGAGCTCGAGCGTCCGGTCGGTGGCCGCGAGCCCGTCGTGGATCGCGTGGGCGTCACTCTCGTGCACGCCGGTGTCACCACGAGCATGCACCACCAGCGCCGGCACGGTGATGCGAGCCAGGTGCGGCGCGGCCCGGCACTGCGAGGTCTGCAGGCTCCACATCGACAGCCACGTGCGCAGCGTGGACTGCACCCCGACACTGAACACGCCGTAGTTCGCTGCCTGCGGCTCGCCGCGGTAGCACCACCGGGGCCGCCGTGGCGACGGCTCGACGGCCGGATCGATCATCCGCAGGTCGGCCCACGTCCGGAAGGTCTGGAACAGCCGGTCGGTGGCCCGCGTGCCCTCGAGTGCCGCGAGCTGTGCGTGCGCCCACTCGGTGATCCGCCGGTTGCGGGCCGACTGGGCCTCGCGGTACCGGTGCTGGAAGTCGGCGTCGAACGGCGGGCCGTTGGCCGGGTCGAACGGGTCGAGCGCCGGGTCAAGCGACAGCGGGTCGGACTCGTCGGTGACCGAGGGATCCATCCACGCCGTCAGCACCTCGGGACGCCCGAGGTGAGCGGCCAGCGCGACGAACGCGTCGGCTGCAGGCAGGTCGGCGATCGCGTCGGCGGCGCGGCTTCCGGATGCACGGACGGTCGGCTCGACCGACTGGGACTGGTAGGCCGCCATCAGCGAGCCGCCGCCCGAGTTGCCCAGCAGCACCACCCGCTCGACACCCGCCTCCTCGCGCAGCCACCGCACACCCACCCCGATCTCGGCGAGCGCGTGGTCGAGCAGGAAGTAGGCCTCCGCGCCGCGGAAGCGGGTGTTCCACCCGAGGAACCCGTAGCCGCGCTCGGCGAGGAACGGCGCGAGGTAGTGCTCGGCGAAGTCGACGTTGTAGTGCGTCGCGATGAACGCGGTGCGCGGCCGCTTGCCCGCCGGGCGGTGGTAGAGCCCCTGGCAGGGATGCCCGCCGGCACCGGCACGCGGGGCCAGCGGCGACGGCAGCCCGACGAACTCGCGGGCGGTGGCAGTGCTCACACGCCCGCGCGCTCGGCCCCGGTCCGGGCGGGGTGCGCCACATCGGCCGGGGTGAACGCGCGCAGCCAGCAGGCGAACTCGAGCATCGCGCCGTCGGGATCGCGGAAGTAGAACGACCGCACGTACACCCCGGGATGCAGCACCCGCGAGCTGCCGGCGGGGCTGTCGTCGTGATCGAGGATCGGGCTGACGTCGACGCCCTTCTCCTGCATCCGCACGTAGTAGCGCTCGAACTCGCCCGGCGGAACGGTGAACGCCACGTGGTTCATCGAGCCGACGGCGCTGACGATCTCGCCCTCGCCGGGGAGCGCGGCGGGTGCCGAGACGCCGGGGACGCCGTCGGGGGCGTCGGGGAACCAGAAGAACGCGATCGTGTCGCCGCCGCCGCAGTCGAAGAAGAAGTGCTGGCCCATCCCGCGCGGCAGCTCGATCGTCTTCACCAGCGGCATGCCCAGCACGCCGGAGTAGAAATCGACGGTGCGTTGCATGTCGGAGCTGACCAGTGCCAGGTGGTGGATGCCGCCGAACTGGAACTCCGAGTTCTCCTGGGCCATGGATCGACGGTAGCCGCGTGGCCGGATTGCAGGAAGGGCCCGAATTGCAGGAAGGGCTCAGAGCGCCTGGCGTGGCACTCCGTCGGCGTCCATCGCCTGCACCAGGTCGTCGCGGGCCCGCGCCACCCGCGACCGGATCGTGCCCGTGGGGCAGCCGCAGACCTCCGCGGCCTCGCCGTAGCTGAGCCCGAGCAGCTGGGTGAGCACGAACGCCTCGCGACGGTCCGGGTCGAGCGCGGTGATGAGCTCGCGCAGCACCACGGCCTCGTCGGACGCCGATCGCGACAGCGCCGATCGGGACAGGCCGGCCCGGGGAACGGCCGCGGCCAGCGCGTCCCAGTTCTCGACACCGCTCGTGCGCGGGCGGCGCACGGCGGTGCGGACGGCGTCGGCCGCGGTGTGGCGCGCGACGGCAAGCAACCACGTGCGGGCCGACGAGCGGCCGGCGAACCGGGGCAGCGAGCGCAGCGCCCGCAGGTAGGTCTCCTGCGCGAGGTCGTCGGCATCGCGGGGCCCGGCGAGGTGCGCGACGAACCGGTGGACGTCGCGCTGCGTGGCACGGACGAACTCGGCCAGCGCGGCCCGGTCGCCCGCTCCGGCCGCGAGTGCGAGCGCCGTGATGCGCGCATCGTCTGCCCGCTCGACCATGACCCCGAGCCTAACCACGTGGCCGCAACCCTCCGGAACCGCGGGGCACCCAGAACCGAAGGGGCATCCGGGAACCGAAGAGCATCCGGCGGCGACCACTGGGCATGCGATGTGCGGACTGCAGGGACGCGATCTCGGCCCGGCTGGACGGCGAGGACCTGCCCGGTGAGGACGCCGCGGTCGACGCCCACCTGCAGGGGTGCGCCGGGTGCCGGGCCCACGCCGAACGCCTCGCGCAGGTCACCAGGCTCGCCCGGCTGGGTCCGGTGCAGGAGACACCCGACCTGGTCGCGGCCGTGCTCGCGGCCGCACCCCCGCCGCCACGGCAGCGCCGCACCGGAGCGGTGCGCCTCGCGTTGGGTGGTGTCGGCATCGGGCAGTGCGCGCTCGCCGTCAGCGAGATCGTCGCGGCGGGCGGTGCGCACCACGGCGGTCCGGAGCTGGCCGGTGCCACCGCGGCACACCTGGTCAACGAGAGCTCGGCGTGGAACCTGGCGCTGGCCGTCGCGTTCCTCTGGGTCGCGGCCGGCACGTCGCGGATCTCCGGGCTGGTGCCCGTGATCGCGGCGTTCGTCGGGATCCTCACCGTCCTGAGCGCGTTCGACGTGATCAGCGGCCGGGTCGACGCCGAACGGCTGCTCTCGCACGCCCTCGTCGTCGCCGGGCTGGTACTGCTGGTGGTGATGCAACGACTCACCCGCAACGGCGGTGGTGGCACGGACGTCGCCCGCCCGGTACCCGGCTCACCTGCGACAGACGCCGATCCCGACTGGGCTGCTCCGTACGGCCGGCCCGACGTCGGCGGTACGGACGGCCTGCGCGCCGCAGCACCCGGACAGGATGCGGCGTGACCGGGCCGCGGCAGGTCGACACCGCCGCGTCGGGGACCCGTGTCAGAGTGCAGGGCGTGGCGGATGTGGGGAGGTGGGGCGCGGCCCAGCCGTGGCTCACGACGATCGGCCGGCTGGTGCTCGGCGGTGTCTGGATCGTGGCAGGGGCCTCGAAGATCACCGACCTGGCCGCTTCGGTGCGCGCCACCCGCGCCTACGACCTGCTTCCCGAGCTCGCGGCGCAGGTCGTCGGCGCTGCACTGCCCGCTGTCGAGATCCTGCTGGGGATCCTGCTGGTCATCGGGGCCGGCGTGCGTGCCGTCGCCGTGGTCTCCGCGGTGCTGATGGCCGGGTTCGTGGTCGGTATCGCGTCGGCGTGGGCTCGTGGCCTGCAGATCGACTGCGGGTGCTTCGGTTCCGGCGGGCAGTTGGCCGCCGGGGCGTCGCCCACGTACGGCTGGGAGCTCATCCGCGACGGCGCGCTACTGCTGCTCGCGATCCTGCTGGCCCTCTGGCCGGTGGGAAGATGGAGTGTGGATGCGTTCCTCGGGGGCCGCGTCGACGACGGGGTCGAAGAAGGGGTGGACGGCTGATGGGAACAGGCGCCGATCGGCGGCGGAAGGCGGCGCTGGCCAGGAGACGCGGCCCGTCCCCGTTGATGATCATCGGAATCGTGGTGATCGTGCTGTTCGCCGGCGCGATCGGCTTCGCCGTGTACCGCGCGCAGGGTCCCAGCGCCGAGGGCGCGGCCGTCCCGAAGAACGCCACCGCGCAGGGCGTGCTGGTCGGCCAGCCCACCGCGAAGGCCACCGTCGACGTCTACCTCGACTTCCAGTGCCCGGTCTGCAACGCCTACGAGAAGCAGTCCGGCGCCACGATCGACGAGCTCGTGGCGAGCGGCGCGGCGAAGGTCGTCTACCACCCGGTGGCCTACCTCGACCGGTTCTCCTCCGGCACGAAGTACTCGAGCCGCTCGTCGGCGGCAGCGGGATGCGCGGCCGACGAGGGGGTGTTCCCCGCCTACCTCAAGCTGCTCTACTCCAACCAGCCCGAGGAGAACGGCACGGGCCTGCCCGACAGCCAGCTCATCACGCTCGGGCAGCAGGCCGGGGCGGGCGCGGGCTTCGCCACCTGCGTGTCGGATGCCACCTACGCCGGCTGGACGAAGGGCGTCACCGACGCCGCGTCGCAGGCCGGGGTGAACGGCACCCCGACCGTCAAGGTCAACGGCACCGCGATCGACAACACCGACGCAGCGTTGCGCCAAGCCGTTGCCGCCGCGAACCCGGCCTGACCGACTGACGATTCTTACGGCTCCATGAACCAGCCACCCGAACCGCGGTTCACGGGGTAGTAATCCCTCCCGAGAGGGAGGACGTCGATGAAGTCGGAAAGCGTGCGGGAACGGATCGCCGAGGCGAATGCGTGGGTGGCCGAGCACCCGCCGCCCGGTCCGTTCCGCAAGGGGTTCTGGCGCAGCCCGTTGCGCGGTCCGTGGCTGACGTCCGTGCTCGGGCTGGTGCTGCTCGTCGGGCTGACGATCGTGATCGGCACCGGCCTGCTGTCCTACGCCGCCTACAACCCGAACCTGCCGATCAACGACCCCACCCCGGGGAAAGGGCTGCTCGGGTTCTACTTCTTCGACTGGCCGACCGACCCGCCGTGGCTCTACCGGCTCACGCAGGGTGTGCACGTCGGGCTCGGACTGGCGCTCGTACCCGTCGTGCTCGCCAAGCTGTGGTCGGTGATCCCGAAGCTGTTCGAATGGCCGTCGGTGCGGTCTGTTGCGCATGCGCTGGAACGGATCAGCCTGCTGCTGCTCGTCGGCGGCATCACGTTCGAGATGGTCACCGGAATTCTCAACATTCAGATCTTCTACGCGTTCCCGTTCTCGTTCTACTCGGCACATCTCTACGGTGCCTGGGTGTTCTTCGGGGCGCTGATCGTGCATGTCGCGATGAAATTCCCGACGATGGTGCGGTCGTTGCGGGCCCGGACCCTGGGCTCGGTGCTCCAGACGTCGCTCGCCGAGACGGAGCCCGAGCCTCCCGACGAGCACGGGCTCGTGGCCACCGATCCGGCTCCGCCCACGATGTCGCGCCGGGGCGCGCTGGGACTCGTCGCCGCGGCATCGGGCACCGTCACCGCCTTCTACATCGGCCAGACGCTCGACGGGCCGCTGCGAGCCACCGCGCTGCTCTCGCCGCACAGCCGCGGCGTCGGTACCGGCGCCAACGACTACCCGGTCAACAAGACCGCGGTAGGCGCCGGTGTCACGCAGGCCATGGCGGACGCGTGGCGCCTGGAACTCGTCGGCCCGGCGCAGACCGTCAAGCTCAGCCGCGCCGACCTGCTCGGCCTCCCGCAGCAGACGTTCGACCTGCCGATCGCCTGCGTCGAGGGATGGTCGGTCTCCAACACGTGGACCGGGGTGCCGCTGGCGGACCTGGTGCGGCTGGCCGGCGGCAGCGCCGGTGACCGCTTGTTCGTCGAGTCGTTCCAGACGCAGGGGCCGTTCGGGCGGGTGAGCCTGAGCGTGGCGCAGTCGCAGACGCCCAACTCGCTGCTCGCGCTGAGCGTCAACGGTGCGGACCTGTCGCTCGACCACGGCTACCCCGCCCGCACGATCATCCCGGCGGCCCCGGGCGTGCATGCCACGAAGTGGGTCGGCCGGCTGACGGTCGTGCCGGCATGACGGCCGTGGCGCGCTTGCGGCAGCGCTTCCGTGAGCGTTACGGCGCGAGCCCGCTGCACCTGCTGGCGACGCTCGCCTCGCTGGCGCTCGCGGGCTACGCCGTCACCCGGTTCCTCGCCGACACCGTGCCGCTGCTGGGCGTGGCGATCTGGTTCGTCGGCGCCGCCATCGGGCACGACGTCGTGCTCTACCCGCTCTACGCCATCGCCGACACCGCCACGCACGGCAGGCTGCTGCGGCGCCGCCACCCGCTGCCGCACCGCCTCGGCGTCCCGTGGATCAACCACGTCCGGGTGCCGATCGGGCTCTCGGCGCTGCTGCTGCTGATCTGGTTCCCGCTCATCCTCGGTGGCCGCGGTGCCGATTTCGAGGGCGCCACCGGCCTGTCCACCGACGGGTACGCAGGCCACTGGCTGGGGATCACCGGGGCACTGCTACTGGGCTCGGCGATCCTGTACGCGCTGCGGTTGCGGCGGGTGGGATCAGCGGCCCGGCGGGCGGATGCTGCGCAGGCTCCAGCGTCCCGGCTCGCCGACCAGTAGCGTCGCCGAGAGCGGTGCGACGTCCACGCGCCACAGCGCCTGCGCGGGCGCACCGAGCGCGTGCACCACGGCGGCCCGCACCACGGCGGCGTCGGCCACGGCCAGCAGCGCGTGCGGCGGGTCGGTGCGGCCGTCGAGCCAGTTCCCGACGCGCGCGACGAGGTCGGTCATCGACTCGCCGCCGTGCGGCCGGGCGTCGGGGTCGGTCAGCCAGGCGCCGAGCCCGGCGGGGTCCGCGGCGCCCACGTCGTCGAGCGTGCGACCGCTCCAGCTGCCGTGGTCGAGCCCGCGGAGCGCCGGGTCGTCGGCCACCTCCCGCCCGAGCACGGCGGCCGTCTGCCGGCAGCGCTTCGAGTCCGGGCTGTGGACGGCGTCGACCCGGGGGAGCGTGGGAGCGACGTCGACCGCCTGTGCCGTGGCCCCGGCGTCGAGCGGCTCGTCGGCGGGGAAGGCGGCGGTGCGAACGGCGCTGGTGGGGCCGTGTGCCCAGAGGACGATCCGCACATCCCACCCCAAAACCGGACAGCTGAACATGTACACGTCTGATGACGTGTTGACCTGGTCGGCTGCGCGATCGTAGCCTTCGCGCATGTCTGCATCCGTCGCAGTTCCCCAGGCCCGCCCGGTGGCCATCCCCATGTCGGAGACGTTGCCGTGGCTGATCGGTGCAGCGGTGCTCGGGCTGCTGATCTACTACTTCATCGGCATCGACGAGGGCGCCACGTCGGTGTTCGGCAACTCCACGGTCGTGCACGAGTTCGTGCACGATGCGCGCCACTTCCTGGGGTTCCCCTGTCACTGAGGCTGCGCAGCAACTCCCCCTGAACTGCCACGGATCGGACTGAACAGATGGTGCGGGCCCTCGTCCTGCGCGGAGCACTGGCCGGCGTCGTCGGTGGCCTGCTCGCGTACGTGTTCTCGTTGCTCTTCGCCGAGCCGGTCCTCCAGGCCGCCATCGACTACGAGGGCGGGCGGGACGCGGCGAAGGCGGCACTCGAGGGCGCCACCGAGGCGGAGGCGCCCGAGCTGTTCAGCCGTGCCGTGCAGGGCAACCTGGGCATCGGGGTAGGCATCGTTCTGTTCGGCCTCGCCGTCGGCTGCTTCTTCGCGGTGGCCTACTGCACGGCGTACGGACGTACCGGCTCCATCCGGCCGCGCCAGCTGACCCTGCTCGTGGCGCTCGCCGGGTTCCTCTCGCTCTACCTGGTGCCGTTCCTCAAGTACCCGGCCAACCCGCCTGCCATCGGCAACGGCGACACCATCTCGCAGCGGGCCGGGCTGTACGGGGTCATGGTCGTGGCGTCGGTCGTGTTCGCGGTGCTGGTCGTCTGGCTCGGCCAGCGCCTGCAGGCCCGGTTCGGCACCTGGAACGCCGCGCTGCTCGCCGGGCTGGCCTTCGTGGTGCTGATCGGCGTCGTGATGGCGCTGCTGCCGCCGCTGGGGCAGCTCACCGCCAACGTCGAGGTCTCCGGGAGCCTGCTCACCGAGACGCCGCAACCGCTGCTCGACGCGAAGGGTGCGATCGTCTTCCCCGGCTTCGACGCCGACCTCCTCTACCGCTTCCGGCTCTACTCGGTGGGGGCCCAGGTCATCCTGTGGGGCGCCATCGCGCTGGTGTTCGCGCCGCTTGCCGACCGCGTGTTCGCGCGCCACGGCAGCCCGGCGCAGAGCGACATGACGGCGGTCTGACTCCCTCCGGTCCTCCTCTCCCCGCGACGCCTCGCTACCATCGGTAACACCAGCCGAACAGGTGGACGTCGCATGAGGGAACCGGACGTGCCCGGGGCAGACCCGGAGCCGCACGAGGAGTTGGAGGTCGTGGTGGTCGCCGCGCCCGTCAGCGAGCAACCCCTCGCCGCCCCCGTCCCACCGGGGTACGTGCCGCCGCGCCCGCAACTGCGGTCGTTGCGCAGGTTGTTCGACCCGTCGCTGCGTGACCACCTGACGCCGATGCTCCTGCCGTACCTGTTCTTCCTGGTCACGGTCGTCACGACGGCGGCGGGAGCGGTCGTGCTCGTGGCCGCTTTCGTCGCGGCGTGGTGGTGGGGGTTGATCGCGCTCGCGGTCGTGCCGGTGCTCGTGCTGGTGGTGATCGTGATGGTGCGCATCGTCTGCGAGGTGCTGCTGGCGTTCTCGCAGATGGTGGAGCGCACGGGGGACATGGCTGCGGGCCTGTCCCGCGTCGAGAACACCGTGGACGGCGTGGCCAGCGACATGCCCCAGCTCGGTTTCCTGCGCCTGCGCGCCCAGCGCCGCCCGGTCGACCGCCGTTCCTGACCGCCCGAGCGCCTACTGGTTCATGATCGGACCGGAACCAGTGGGCGTTCGGGCCGGTTCCATGAGGCATCGCGACCTGGCGGGCGATCGCCAAGGACGAAGCGGCGACCCGATCTACCGGGAGCGGTTCAGGTCTTCGCGGATGCGATTGCGCCTGCTCTCCCTGCCGGCGCGCCCGCATCTGACGGATTTCCGACGGCGAGAAACATTTCCGTAGAACGTTCGACGAGTCGCTCCGCTGACATCTGCAACGACCCGTTCTGCCATGCGGCCAGCGTCTGGGACATGCCGCCGACGAGGAATTCGGTGATCAGGCCGAGGCCCGGGCCGTTGCGGATCCCGTAGAACTCCTGGGAATGGCGGGCGAGCATCCGCGCGAAAAGCCGGTTGGCCTCGACGCGGCGCGCGGCGAGCACGGCGATGCCCGGAGCCGCGGAGAACAGCAGCCGCCCCCGCCGGGGGTCGGCGGAGATCGCGTGCACGATGTTGGCCAACCCGGCGCGGATCTGCGACCGGCTGTCGGGTGCCGCCGCCGCGAGAGCCTTGACCGTGGAGACGGCGATGTCCTCGACCACGTGGTCGAGCACCGCCACCGCGAGCGCATCACGGTCGGTGAAGGATTCGTAGAAGTAGCGGGCTGTGAGCCCGGACTGCTTGCACGCCCCGCGCACCGACAGCGTCGACTCGCCGTCGCGGCCCCCGAGCAGCTCCAGCCCGGCCTCGATGAGCTGGGCGCGCCGCTCGGCCTGCCGTTCGTCGCCGGACACGCCGCCGTAGGCGCGCAGTGGTGCGTGGTCCATCCCTCCATCTTGACAGCCTTCGCCGTGTGGTGTCATATCTGCCAACCCACGTGTTCAGATTCCGCTCCCCGGGATGGTCATGGTCAGGACGGGTACTGCTGCTCGCGCGCCTGCGGGTGCCGGTGCGCGGCCCGGAACCCTTACTGAGCCGATTCCCCACAAGGGTTTCCCGGCTGCGGATGCGCTGATTCGACCGCGCGCATTGTGCTGGTCCGGCCGAGCGTACGAAGGTGTCCATCCATCGTGGTCGAATTCCGGGACGGTGCCTTTTCGGGGAGCGCTCCCCGGCGTCTCGGAGATGCCGGTCCACCCGTGTGACGAGGGCGTTCACCCGTAAGGCCGTCGTCACCCCTGCCATCGTCACTCGTTGTTCGAATGTACGTTGGCGCTCTGCCAACAATGCCGATCACTGATTGTTCGGTGCAGTACCCAGCGAGTCCGAAGAACGCCCCCGATCGTCGAGACGAGGCCCGGTCCGTGGCAGCACCCGATCCCGCCCGAGCGAGACCGCGGCGCCAGGTCGACCTGACCGATACCGCCGTCGGACGTGCCGTGCGGGCCGTGGGTGAGCTCGTCGGGTTCGGGCTCGCCACCGTCCTCGCGCTGTTCCGGGTGATCGCGACCCGCCGGATCTCGCTGCGCGAGACGGCGCAGCAGACGTGGTTCCTCGCGTCCGTCACCACGATGCCGGCGCTGCTGATCACGATCCCGCTCGGCGTCGTCATCGCCACCACCGTCGGCTCGCTGGCGGGACAGCTCGGTGCGCAGAACTACACCGGGGCCGTGGTCGCGCTGGTGGTCGTCGGCCAGTCGTCACCGCTGATCTGCGCGCTGATGATCTCCGGCGTCGGCGGTTCGGCGATCTGCGCCGACCTCGGCTCCCGCAAGATCCGCGAGGAGACCGACGCGCTGGAGGTCATGGGCATCTCCGTGATCGAACGGCTCGTCGTGCCCCGGGTGATCGCGGCCGTGATCGTCACGATGCTGCTCAACGGGCTCGTGATGGCGGTCGGTATCGGTGCCAGCCTGCTGGTGCAGGTGCTGGTCCTCGACAACTCGTTGGGCGGCTTCCTGGCCACCATGACGGAGTTCTCCCGGCTGTCGGACTTCGTCGTCGCCGGGATCAAGGCGTTCTTCTTCGCGGTGGCCGCGGCGATCGTGGCCTCCTACAAGGGCCTCACTGCGAAGGGCGGGCCGGGCGGTGTCGGCACCGCCGTGAACGAGGCGGTCGTGCTGGCGTTCCTCATGGTCTTCGTCGTCAACATCACGCTCACCGAGCTCTACCCGGTGCTGTTCCCGGCCAAGGGGAGCTACTGACGATGGTCACCCGCATCCCGACGGCGCTCAGCAGCCGGTTCCGGCGCGTCACCGACGCCCTCGTCGAGTTCGGCGACCAGTTCGCGTTCTACGCCCGCTGCGTGGCGTCGGTGCCCAAGACGCTGAAGTCCTACGGCGGCCAGGTCGTCAAGCTGCTGGGGGAGATCAGCTTCGGGTCGGCGGCGCTGCTGGCGGGCGGCGGCACGGTCGGTGTCGTGTTCGCCATGGCGTTCATCTCCAGCGCCCAGGTCGGGCTCGAGGGGCAGCGCGGCCTGAGCCTGATCGGGCTGAGCCCGTTCGCCGGGCTGATGTCGGCGCTGGTCAACACGCGCGAGCTGGCGCCGATCGTCGCGAGCGTGGCGCTGGCCGCCAAGGTCGGCACCGGGTTCACCGCCCAGCTCGGCGCGATGCGGATCTCCGAGGAGATCGACGCGCTCGAGGTGATGGCCATCCGATCGATGCCGTTCCTGGTCACCACGCGCATGATCGCGGCGCTGATCGCGGTGTTCCCGCTCTACCTGCTGGGGCTGTTCTCCTCCTACCTCGCCACCCGCGTCACGGTGGTGTACCTGGGCGGCCAGGCCGAGGGCACCTACGACTACTACTTCCAGCTGCTGCTGGCGCCGAGGGACGTCTTCCTGTCGCTGCTGAAGGCCCTGATCTTCGCGGTGGTCGTGACGCTGGTGCACTGCTACTACGGCTACAACGCCAAGGGCGGCCCGGAGGGCGTCGGCCGGGCGGCCGGCCGGGCCCTGCGCACCAGTCTCGTCGCGATCATCATGATCGACATGATCCTGACCTTCACGTTCTGGGGGCTCACCCCGCAGCTGCCCGGGGTCGGATCATGACGCGGGCGATGCTCGCGCTGCGCGGGCTGGCGGCCGCCGTCGTGATCGTCGTGGCCGCCGTGCTCGCCGTCCTGTTCAGCTCCGGGACGTTCGACAGCTCGCCCACGATCACGTCCTCGGTGGCGGTGCTCGGCAGCCCGATCCGCCCGCAGTCGGCCGTGCAGTACCGCGGCGTGCGGGTCGGCACGCTGCAGAGCGTCGAGGCCGATCCGGCCGGGCGTTCGACGTTGGTGATGCGGATGGATCGGGACGCGATGACGCGGGTCCCGACCGGCGCGCAGGTGCGGATCCTGCCGCTGACCCTGTTCGGTGACCAGGTGGTCGACCTCGAACCGCCCACCGGTGCGGCGCCGCTCGGCATCGCCGCGGGGGCGGCGCTGCCTGCCGACGACTCGGCCGAGACGGTGGCGCTCTACACCGCGTACCAGAAGCTCTACGACACGCTCAACGAGATCCAACCCGCCAAGATCAACATGGTGCTGTCGGCGTTCGCCGACACGCTGCGCGGGCGCGGGCCCGAGATCGGTCGCACCATCGACACGCTGCACCGCCTCGCCGTGCAGCTCGATCCGCTCGTCGAGAGCCTCGGGCCCACCCTCGACACCGTCGCCGGCATCAGCGACAAGCTCTCGGACTCGGCGCCGGACCTGTTCACGACGCTGCGCAACGCCACCCAGGTGTCGCAGTTCCTCGTGACCAAGCAGCAGGACATCGCCGCGCTGCTGGGCGGGGGCATCGGGCTGTCCGACGAGGCCGGCGCCTTCTTCGACCGCAACCACGACGACATCATCACGGTGGTGCGCACCGCCGATCCCGTGGTCGCCGTGCTCGCGCGCAACCCGCAGGGCCTCCCCGACGTGCTCGATTCCACGGCGCGCGCGGGCCGGGCCACCACCGGGCTGTCCCACCGCAGCAACCTCGACGCGGTGCTGTCCATCGAGGACACCCGGACCTACGGGCCGCGCGACTGCCCGCGCTACGGCGCGATGGCAGGCCCCAACTGCGGGTCGGCGACCCCACCTGTGGTGCCGTCGCCGTGGTCGACCCAGCCGCCGCCCGGCGGCACCGTCGGCGCGGTCGGCAGCCCGGAGGAGACCAGCCAGTTGCAGCAGATCCTGCCGCAGATGGCGCCGACCCCGGCCCCGTCGGCCCCCGACCCCGGCGCCGACGGACTGCGCGGCCTGCTGCTCGGGCCGGTGCTGCGCGGAAGTGCGGTGCATACGTCGTGAAAGACACCGCAGTGTTGATCAAGCTGGCACTGTTCCTCGTCGTCACGGTGCTGGCGTCGGTGCTGGTGGTCAACACCCTGATGCAGCCGTTGCCCCGGTCCACCGTGTCGTACACGGCCCAGTTCACCGACGCGCAGGGCCTGACGCAGGGCAGCGACGTGCGGGTCGCGGGCGTCCGGGTGGGGCAGGTCGAGTCCGTCAGCCTGCGCAACGGGATGGCCGAGGTGGCCTTCGAGGTCACCGACGACCAGGTGCTGCCCAGCGACGCCGGCGCGATCGTGCGCTACGCCGACCTGCTCGGAGCCCGGTACATCGCGATGACGGCCGGCAAGGGGGCGGGTGGACGGCTGGCCCCGGACGCGATGATCCCGGCGAACCGCACGCTGCCCGCCGTCGACCTCACCGCGCTGCTCGCGGGCTTCCAACCGCTGTTCGAGTCCATCGACCCCGCGCAGGTCAACCAGCTGGCCGGCTCGCTCGTCGCGGTCTTCCAGGGCGAGTCGGGCACGGTCGTGCAGCTGCTGCAGCAGGTGATCGCCGTGACGTCGACGATCACCGACAGGGACGCGGTGATCGGGCGGGTCCTCGACAACCTCAACGTGGTGATCAGCGGGCTGCTGGGCAAGCAGGCGCAGTTCACGGATCTGGTGGGTGCCTTGACCACGCTCGTGCAGACGGCAGCCGACGAGCGCGCGCAGATCGGTGACGTGCTCGACTCCGCATCGCAGCTGGCCGGCACGCTCGCCGACGTCACCCGCCGGGCAGGCCCGGATCTCGCGAAGGACGTCACGTCGCTGCACGCGGTGGCGGCCATGGTCGACGAGAACGGCAACGCGCTCATCGGCGGCCTGCAGTCGGTGAACCAGGCGCTCAACGGGCTGGGTCGGGCGAGCGGCTACGGCAGCTGGGTCAACCTGTACCTCTGCAACCTCGTGGTGAAGGTCGGCCCGGTCGAGGCCACGGTGCCCCCGAACGTCCACAGCTCGGTGTGCCGATGACCGGGATGAAGAACCCGTTGCTGCTGGGCGGGATCGGGGTGGTGGTGATCGCCGTGCTGCTGGTGGCCGCCCTCGTGGTCCCGCAGGTCAGCTTCAACGCGCGCACCGACGACTTCACCGCCCAGTTCAGCAACGCCGCCGGGCTGGCAGGCGACGCGCAGGTGCTCGTCGCGGGCGTGCCGGCCGGGCGCGTCACGAGGGTGAGCCTCGCGGGTGATCACGTCGACGTCGCGTTCCGCCTGGACAAGGGCCAGTCGCTGGGTGACCGGAGCCTGGCGGCGATCAAGCTGCAGACGATCCTCGGTCGCCGCTTCCTCGCGATCACCCCGGCGGGCGGCAACCTGCTCCCGGCCGGTGGCGTGATCCCGGTCGAACGCACCCAGGTGCCCTACGACATCGGCACGCTCTCGCGGGCCGCGAGCGACACGATAGGTGGCCTCGACACCACGAAGTTGCAGTCGATGATCACCACGCTCAGCGACGTGATCCCGTCGGATCCGAAGCTCGTCGGCGGCGCGCTGGACGGGGTGGCGGGTGCCTCGAAGCTGCTGGCCTCGCGCAACGAGGGGTTCCAGCAGCTGCTCAAGGGCGCCAAGTCGGTGTCGGACCTGCTGGTCGGCCAGCAGGCGAGCATCGCGCAGCTGCTCGACAACGGCAACGTCGTCGCGCAGTTCCTCGTCGACGAGCGCGATGCCCTCCACGCACTGCTGGTGGACGTGCAGAACCTGACGCGATCGGTGAACACGTTGCTGCACGACACCCAGGGTGAGCTCGGCCCGCTCATCGACCGGCTCGACAAGGTCGCCGGGCTGCTCGCGGACAACGAGAAGAGCATCAGCGACCTGCTCGTGACAGCGGCGCCCGCCGTGCGCTACGTCGCGAACGCCAGCGGCAACGGGCCGTGGGTCGACCTCTCGGGGCCGGCGCTGGTGCTGCCCGACAACGTCCTGTGCGTCGCCGGTCTCGCGCAGGGGTGTCGCTGATGTGGGTCCCGTCGCGCGGCGTGCTCGCCGGGCTCGTCGCGGTGCTGCTGCTGGCGAGCGGCTGGTACGCCTTCGTCCGCCCACCCGCGGTCCTCACCGTGACGGCGACGTTCGCCACCACCGACGGCCTGTTCCCCGGCAACAAGGTGGACCTGCTGGGCATCCCCGTCGGCAACGTCGTGTCGGTGCAGCCGCAGGGCCCCACCGTGCGCGTGGTGATGACGCTGCCGTCCGACACGCAGGTGCCGGTCGAAGCCCACGCCTACATCATGTCGCCGGACGTGATCTCCGACCGCTACATCGAGCTCACCCCGGTCTACCGCGGCGGCGCGTTGCTGACCGACGGCGCGCAGATCCCGCTGGAGCGCACGCACGCGCCGATCGCGTGGGACAAGCTGGCGAAGGCCGTCGACGGCCTGCTCGCCACGCTCGGGCCGACCCCGGAGCATCCCGACGGCACGCTCGGCCCGCTGCTGCGCACCACGGCGCTGTCACTCGACGGCAATGGTGAGAAGGTGCGCGACGCGATCGCCACCATCAACCAGGCGAGCTCGGTGCTGGTGGGCGACACCCCCGACATCACGGCGGCGCTGTCGAGCTTCGGCAAGCTCGTCGACATGCTGCAGACCCACCAGGCGAGCATCGACCAGCTCGCCCGCTCGGTCAGCGCGCTGTCGGACGAGTTCGGCGCCGAGCAGGAACGCATCACCGACACCGTCACCGACCTCGCCGACGTGCTCGACCAGGTCAACGCGCTGGTCCGGGACAGGTCCGGGCAGCTCACGGGCACCGTCGCCCATCTGGCGGCGGTCAGTGAGAACCTCGCGAGGCTGCGTCAGCGGCTCGTCGACACCCTCGACGTGGCGCCGACGACGTTCCAGAACGTCAGCAACGCCGTCGACGCCGACGGCTCGTTGCGGCTGCGCCTGGACGTCTCGACCCAGCTGCAGCAGTTCGCGGCCGGACAGGCCGTCTGCAAGGCGCTGCCGCTGCCGCTGTGCAACGGTCCCGGCCTGGCCAACCCGATCCCGGTGCCCGTTCCGGAGGCCGTGGACCCGTTGGGGCTCCTCAACTTCCCCCGGAGCGGCCGATGAGACGCGCGATGATCATCGGTGCGACGCTCGTGGCGGTGCTGTTGGCGGGCGGGTGCGGGCTCAGCTTCCAGAACCTGCCCGTCGGGCGGGCGCCCACAGGCGAGAGCTACCCGATGACGGCGGTGTTCGACGATGCGTCGGGCCTGCCGACGGGCGGTCTGATCCGGCTCGGGCAGAGCGCGGTCGGGCGCGTGGAGTCGGTGGAGGCCAAGGACTTCACCGCGATCGTGCACATGAACATCGCGTCGTCGGTGCGGATCCCGGCCGGCACCACCGCGCGGCTGCAGCTGCCCTCCCCGTTGGGAGAGGAGTTCCTGGTGCTCCGGCCGCCCGCAGGCCCCCAGGGCGACGCGCTCGCGCCCGGTGCCACGATCCCGCTGAACCTGACCAGCCGCGGTCCGGACATCGAGAACCTGTTCGCCGCGCTCGGGATGCTGCTGGGCGGCAGCGGGTTGCAGCAGGTGTCGACGATCGTGGCCGAGTCCAACAAGGCGCTCGACGGGCGGGAGGGCGAGGTCCGGGACCTGCTCGACCGGCTGCACTCGGTGCTGGGCACGTTCGAGAGCCACCGGGAGCAGATCGCCACCACGCTCGACTCGGTGGACCGCCTCGCGTCCTACACTCGGGAGAACCAGGCGACGATCGACGCGGCGCTCGACCGGATCACGCCGGGGATCGAGGCGCTGCTGGCGCAGAAGGACTCCTTCAACGAGCTCGTCGCGAAGATCCGGCCGCTCGCCGACAGCGTCAACGGCGTGGTGGGCAGCACCAGCGACCAGTTCACCGCGCTGGCGAAGAACATCCGCCCGCCGCTGGACGGCCTCGCGGCCATGAACGACCGGATCGGCGCGGTGCTCGCCGACGTCGGCAGGCTCGGCCCGAACGTCAAGGCGGGCATCCCGGGCGACTACATCACCGTCAGCGGACGGCTCGACGTGCCGGAGGTGGTCACGTCGCTGCTCGGGCAGCTCGTCACCGGCGGCAGCACGAAGCTCCTCGGTCCGGGCGGGCCGGGGCAGCTGCTGAAGGGGGTACTGCGATGACCGAGCGCGGGGCGTGGCTCAAGGTCATCGCGTTCCTGGTCATCGGGCTGCTCGCCGCGGTGCTGGTGGGCGCCCAGACCATGAGCCGCGACGTGCTCGGCGGCGGCAAGCGCATCACGGTGCAGATGCCGGACGCTGGCGGGCTGCTGCCCGCCTCGCTCGTCACCTACCGCGGGGTGAAGGTGGGCACCGTCAAGGCGATGGACGTGCGCCTCGGCGGCGCAGGCGTCACCGCCACGCTGTCGCTCACCACCGACCTGCGGATCCCCGCGGCCACGACCGCCGTCGTCGCGATGGACACCCCGGTGGCCATCGAGCACCTTGATCTGCAGCCCGACACCGACACCGGTCCCTACCTCGAGGACGGCTCGGTCATCGCCGAGGACCGCACCGTGCGCCCGCTGGCGCTGGAGCGGGTGCTCGCCGACGCCTACGGCACGCTCAGCAGCATCAACACCGCCGATCTGCACACCACCGCCGACGAGCTGGCCGTGGCGCTGCAGGGCATGGGGCCGCAGCTGCAGTCGTTGCTGGCCAACTCGATGGCGCTGATCGACACCGCCGACACCCTGACACCGCAGATCATCGACCTGACCACCAAGGGCAACCAGCTGCTGCGGCCCACCTCGCTGCTGGTGTCGCGGCTGCCGCAGCTGGCTGCCACGCTCAAGGACCTCAGCGGGCAGGTCAGCGGCCAGCTCGACAACGTCTCCACGGTCGTGGACCGCGGCAATGAGCTCGCCGACCGGCTCATCCCGCTGATGCACGACAACCAGGAGGGCGCCGCGGCGATCCTGGCCAATGGCGCGGCCGTCGGGCAGGTGCTGAGCGTGCGCACGGCGGCGCTGAACACCGGCTTCGCCACCATCCCCCGGGGCTTCGACGACCTGGCGAGCGTCTTCGTCCCCGTGCCAGGTGGGGCGACGGGAGCGCGGGTCAAGTTCGTGGCCACGCTCGGGCCGGTCTGCTACTACGACGCCCAGCGCCGGCTGCCGCAGGACACCGCGCCGATGCCGGTGGAGCCGAACTGGAGCTGCGCGGGCGACCAGCCCTACGTGCAGCAGCGGGGCGCGGCCAACGTGCCGACGCCGGGGCGGGTCGGCACCTACGACCCGCAGAGCGGTGCCGCCACCACCGGCGACGGCACCCCCGTCCAGCTCGGGCAGAACGGCGGACAGAACCAGGTACTCGGCGCCCGCTCGTGGTCGTCGCTCTTGCTACAGGGAGTGCAGTGATGCCCGACACGATGTCCCAGACCGTGACCGAGGAAGACATGCTGGACGCCACGACCCCGGCATCGGTGGAGCCCGAGCCGGCACCCGTCGGTCGCGGGGGATGGCTGCGCCGACCCCACGTGCTCGCGGTGGTGGCCGGGTTCCTGGTGCTGGCGGTGGTGGCGGGGCTGGCGTTGTTCAACTGGCGGCAGGAGTCGGCGCTCACCGGTGCGCGCAGCGCCGCGCTGGACGCCGGCAAGCGCTACGCGCTGGACCTCTCCACCTACGACTACCGCAAGATCGACGACAACTTCACGCTCGTCTCGCAGAACTCCTCGGCGGCCTTCGCCAAGCAGTACAAGGAGGTCAGCGACCAGCTGTCCGGGATCATCAAGCAGTACCAGGGCGTCTCGGAGGGCACGGTCGTCGACGCCGGGGTCGCCTCGGGTGACACGTCGCGCGTGGACGTGGTGCTGTTCGTCGACCAGAAGATCACCAACACGCAGGCGAAGGACCCGCGCGTCGACCGCAGCCGGATGAAGATGTCACTGGTCTCCGACGCCGGCACGTGGAAGATCGACAGCCTGACGCTGCTCTGACCGCGCCAACCGTTTCGCCTCGGCGCCAACGCCTGGACGTCGGCGCGGTGGCTACTGGGTTGGCGCGGTCGTGGGGTGGCTCGGACGGGAACCCGCCGCGCCAATGTGTTGGCCACGGCGCCAACGTCTCGACATCGGCGCGGCGGCCAACCGGTTGGCGCGGTGGTTGTGATGATCTCCGGCGATCCGGGACCAAAGACGGACGCATCGGCGGCGCGTCTGCGTCAGTATGGGTGGGTGACCGAACCGCACCCGGAGATGCGCATCGGCGATCGTGAACGTCAGGCTGTGGACGCGCGGCTGCGCGCGGCGCAGGCCGATGGCGTGCTGACACTGGGGGAGTACGACGAGCGGGCCGCGGCCTGCTTCGCCGCGCGCACCCAGAGCGAGCTCGATGTGCTGGTCCGCGACCTCCCCTCCCCGTCCGACCCGCCGGCCCCGAAGCCCGCCGCGGCCACCGCCGGTCCCGTCGAGGTGCGCAAGTCCGTGCCACCGGCGCGTTCCGGGCACGGTGGGCTGCGGGGCGGCCTGATCGGTGTGGCGGTGGCGGCGCTCGCCGTCTTCGCCGGCACCCAGGTCGTGGGTGCCGCCGACGGCGTCGCGATCTTCGGCCACCGCACCGTCATGGTCGCGCCCGGGCAGAAGACCGTCGACGTCGGGATGCTGTTCGGCAGCGTCCGCGTCGAGGTGCCACCGGGGACGCACGCCACCACCAAGGGCACGGTGATCTTCGGCAACACGCAGTGTGCGCTCGCCTGCAGCACGCCCGGCACGAGCGAGGTCGTCGTCACCGGCAACGGGGCGTTCGGCAGCGTCGAGGTCGCGCAGCCCGGCGAGAAGGTCAAGGACAGCAAGGACAAGGACGACTGACGTGAGCCGAGAGATCCCCCAGGGCGGCATGGGCCGATCCGCCCGGCTCGCGTCGCTGCCGCTGTCCTTCGCCGGTCGGGCCGTGGCGGGGTGGGGACGCCGCAACCTCGCCGGTGCCGATGCCGGCGACGTCGCCGCCGACACGATCGCCCGCAACGCCGACCAGCTCTTCGCCGTGCTCGGTCAGCTCAAGGGCGGCGCGATGAAGCTCGGGCAGGCGCTGAGCGTCTACGAGGCGATGATGCCCAGCGAGCTGGCGGGCCCGTACCACGAGGCGCTGGCCAAGCTGCAGAACGCCGGGCCGTCGATGCCCGCGAAGGACGCGCACCGGATGCTCGCCGAGCAGCTCGGTGGCGGGTGGCGCGGCCGGTTCCTGGAGTTCGACGACGAGCCGGCCGCGGCGGCGAGCATCGGGCAGGTGCACCGCGCGGTGTGGCGCGACGGGCGCGAGGTCGCGGTCAAGGTGCAGTACCCCGGCGCCGACGTCGCGCTCGATGCCGACCTGCGCCAGCTGCAGCGGTTCTCCCGGTTGTTCGCCGCCGTCCTGCCGGGCCTGGACGCCCGCGAGCTGGTGCGGGAGCTGCGGGACCGGATGCTGGAGGAGGTCGACTACCGCGCGGAGGCGCAGCACCAGCGGGCGTTCGCCGCCGCGTTCGCCGACGACCCGGCCGTCCGGGTACCGGGGGTCATCGCCTCCGCTCCCAAGGTGATCGTGTCGGAGTGGCTCGACGGCGTCGCGCTGGGCTCGCTGATCGGCACCCCGGCCGTCGACGCCGCCGACCAGGCCCGCCGCGACGGGTACGCCCACACGATCATCGAGTCGATGTTCTCCTCGCCCGCGCGGGTGGGGCTGCTGCACGCCGACCCGCATCCGGGCAACTTCCTCGTCCTCGACGACGGCAGGCTCGGCATGATCGACTTCGGGGCCGTCGCCGCGCTGCCCGACGGCATCCCGCCGGTGCTGGTGTCGATCCTCGCGCTGATCGCGCGCGGCTCAGGTGCGGAGCTGACGGAGCTGCTCGTCGCCGAGGGTTTCCTGGCGGGCGACGCCGAGGAGGCCGATGTGCTGCGGTGGGTGGGCGCGCTGGCCGACCCGCTGCGCGTCGATGCGTTCCACTTCGACCGGGCCTGGATGGCGCGGCAGGGTGCGCGGGTCGCGAACCCCGGGAACAAGGCGTTCCGCTCCACCGGACGCGCACTGAACCTGCCGGCGGAGTACATGCTGGTGCTGCGGGTACTCGGTGGCTGGATGAACATCCTGGCCCAGCTCGACTGCACCGTCGAGGCGCGCGCGATCGTCGAGAAGTGGGTGCCGGGCTTCGCCGTCGTCGACTGAGCGCGCTCTCAGTAAGCGATAGTCAGCTGTCACTTCGGTGGTAACGTCGAGGACGTCGTTGACCGTTGGGGAGAGGGCGGATAGGCAATGACCGAAACACCTGTGATGCCACTGCACATGCAGCGCGAGCGGTTCGATCCGGTTCCGGAGCTCACCGCCGCGCGCGAGCAGGAGGGGGCCACCTTGGTCGTCATGCAGCCGTTCGGGCAGGCGGCGTACCTGGTGACCCGGTTCGAGGACGTGCGCGACGTGCTCGCGGACGCCACCCGCTTCAGCAACGACCGCGGCAACGTCTTCGCCGCCCCGAACATGCCGAAGATCAGCGCCGAGGAGCTCGCGGAGATGCGGGCCGGGCAGATGCTGGCGTTCGACCCGCCAGAGCACACGCGGCTGCGCCGGATGCTCACGCCGGAGTTCACGATGCGCCGGATGCGCAGGCTCGAGCCGCGCATCCGCGAGATCGTCCAGGATGCGCTCGACGACGTCGAGACGGCCGGTGGCTCGGCACGCACGGCCGATCTCGTCTCGACGTTCGCGCTGCCGGTGCCGTCGCTGGTGATCTGCGAGCTGCTCGGGGTGCCCTACTCCGACCGCGCCGAGTTCCAGGCCCGCACGAGCAAGCAGCTCGACATGACCCTGCCGTTGGACGAGCGGCTGAAGCTCGGCCGGGAGAGCCGCGCCTACATGGGCGAGCTGGTGGCGCGCGCCCAGGCCGATCCGGGCGAGGACATGCTGGGGATGCTGGTGCGCGAGCACGGCGACGACCTCACCGCGTCCGAGCTCGCCGGCATCTCCGGTCTGCTGCTGGTGGCCGGGCACGAGACCACGTCCAACATGCTGGGCATCGGCACGCTCGCGCTGCTGCAGCATCCTGAGCAGCTGGCCATGGTGCGCGACGATCCGGCTGCGGTGGAACCGGCCGTCGAGGAGCTCATGCGGTGGCTCTCGATCGTGCACTCGGGCGTGCCGCGCACCACCACGCAGGAGGTGGAGATCGCGGGCGAGACCATCCCTGCCGGATCGCTCGTCGTGCTCGCACTGCCCGCGGCCAACCGCGACCCGGCGCTCGTCGAGGACCCCGAGCGGTTCGACATCACCCGCGGCGCGATGGGGCACGTCGCCTTCGGTCACGGGGTGCACCACTGCCTCGGTGCGCCGCTGGCGCGCATGGAGATGCGGATCGCGTTCCCGGCGCTGCTGCAGCGCTTTCCGGACCTCGCACTCGCCGTGCCGTACGAGGACGTCGCCTTCCGGGCGTTCCACTTCGTGTACGGCCTCCACTCGCTGCCGATCACATGGTGAGGGTGGCCGCGGACCGCGACCGCTGCGTCGGGTCCGGGATGTGCCTGATGGCGGTGCCGGACGTCTTCGACCAGGACGACGACGGGATCGTGACGCTCCTGACCGAGGCTCCCGCCGACGAGCAGGCCGGCGCGGTGCGCAAGGCCGTCGCCAACTGCCCGTCCAGGGCGCTGAGCGTGGGCGACGCCTGATATCTCCGGTTCGTTCCTGCGCTACGGTGCCCGCATGACCGCGGTGCACGGGCGAGCCCTGCGTGTCGACGCGGTGCGCAACCACGAGCGCATCACCGTCGCGGCGAGCGAGGTCTTCGAGGAGCTGGGTAGCGAGGCATCCCTCGAGGAGGTCGCTCGCCGTGCCGGTGTCGGCGTCGCCACGCTGTACCGCCGCTTCGGCAACCGCGACACGCTCGTGGCCGCCGTGCTCGAGCACGTCATGACCAGCGAGATCGAGCCGGCACTGAGCGCCGACACCGGCGACCCGTGGCGCGACCTCGTCGATGCGCTCGCCGCCAGCATCGACGTGCTCGCGGCGCACCGGGTACTCATCCGGCTCGCGCGGGAGGCCGACGCCATCAAGGTCGACGTGGTGGACCGCTACCTCCGCTCGATGGACCAGCTGCTCTGCCGCGCGCGCGATGCGGGACTGGTGCGCCCGGAGCTGCTGGCCCGCGACCTCGCCGCGGTCGTCGTCATGTGCGTGTCGGTGATCCATCCGCAGGATCCATCGGGCGCCGACCGCCGTCGCTACCTGGCGCTGCTGGTGGACGGCATGCGCCCGTCGGGCACGCTGCTGCCGGAGCCCGCGACCGAACCGGAG
Organism: Pseudonocardia sp. GCM10023141; assembly: GCF_042653605.1. Taxonomy (NCBI): domain Bacteria; kingdom Bacillati; phylum Actinomycetota; class Actinomycetes; order Pseudonocardiales; family Pseudonocardiaceae; genus Pseudonocardia; species Pseudonocardia sp. GCM10023141. The sequence goes on along the minus strand of NZ_JBHSIR010000035.1, from coordinate 135,587 downwards.
GTCTGACGCATGATGATCACGAGGCTGCGCCAGGTGGTGCTCGACACCACCGATGCACGGGCGCTGGCCGAGTTCTACCGGCAGTTGCTCGGCATGTACTACCGCCCGGGCGACGAGCCGACCGCCGCCGGTGAGCCCGACCCGGCCGGAGCCGACTGGCTGGTGCTGCGGCGCGGCCCCGGCCGCGTGCAGCTCGCCTTCCAGCAGGTGGCGAGCCTGCCGGAGGTGACGTGGCCCGACGGGCCGGTCGCGCAGCAGCTGCACCTGGACCTGACGGTCGAGACACCGGCGGAGCTCGCGTCCGAGCACGAGCGGGCACTGGGGCTCGGTGCGCGGCTGCTGCGTGACCTGTCCGCGGATCCCGAGGAGCCGCTCTACGTCTACGCCGACCCGGCCGGGCACCCGTTCTGCATCTTCGTGGCGCCCGCCTGAGCGTCGAGCGGGCGGAAGGCCTGGGCGTCGCCGTCGAGGACGAGGACGCGTGCGGAGCGGATGTCGAAGAACAGGCCCAGCGCCGCCAGCCCCCGGTCGGGGGAGCGCAGCTCCTGCAGTTGCAGTGCCACGTTGACCATCGCGAGCGCGTCCACCTCGTCGGCGCCCGCGGCGAGCGCGGCCCGGCCGACCGGATGGCCGTCGCGGAAGGCGGCGAGGCCGGGCAGCCCGGCGGCGAGCCAGCTGGCCAGCGCCCGCGGGGGCTGCTCGACGGCGGGCGGATCGAGCAGGGCGCGCATGGCGCCGCAGCCGGAGTGACCGCACACGATCGCGAGCGGCACCTTCAGCACGTCGGTCGCGTACTGCAGCGCGGCCTGCGACGCCTCGCCCGTGACGAAGTTGCCGACGTTCTGCACCGTGAACAGGTCGCCGGGACCGGAGTGCGTGATGACGTTGGGCACGACGCGGGAGTCCGCGCACGTCAGCAGCAGCGCCGACGGCCGCTGGCCGCCCACGAGCTCGCGCATCCGCGGACGGATCAGGCCCGCGGTGCGCGCGTGGTAGGCGGCGACGCCGGCCAGCACGGTCCCGGTCGGGTCGGTGGCCATCTCGCCGGCCTGCCACTGCGACCAGCTGGCGAAGCGGAACGGGGAGCGGGAACGGCCCGTGCGACCCTGCTCGCCGGGTTCGGTCACCTCGACGCTGCCGCCCGTCGCGCGATGGCGGCGGGTCCACGCGTCGAGGTGGTCGTACGCCGCGTGGTCGAGGTAGTCGACGACGAGGTCGACCTGCGCCGCTGCCCCGGTGGGGACGCGCGACAGCGCTCGCGACAGCGCCGGCACCGACAGGAAGCTGAGCGTGCCCTCGACGACGACGTGGTGCGCGTCGCCGTCACGGTCCGGCGGTGCGATCCGGATCCGGGCCCGCACCGCTCGGTGCAGCATCAGGACGCCCGCCACGGCGATGCCGATCGCGACACCCTCGAGCAGGTTCAGCAGCAGCACGCCGGCCGCCGTCGCGAGGTAGATCGGGAGCTCTCCGTGCACACGGGCCGTCCGGAGGTCGACCGGCTTGACCAGGCCGATGCCGACCACCACGAGTAGCCCGGCCAGCGCGGCGAGCGGGATCGCCTGGATCACGTCCACGAGCGCGATGCCGAAGACCGCGATCCACACCCCGTGCAGCACCGCCGAGGCACGGGTGCGGGCGCCGGCCTCGGCGTTGGCGGAGCTGCGCACGATCACGCCGGTGATCGGCAGCCCGCCGAGCAGCCCGGAGACCACGTTGCCGGCGCCCTGGCCGAGCAGCTCGCGATCGACGTCGGTGCGCGGCCCCTCGTGCATCCGGTCGACCGCGACGGCTGAGAGCAGGCTCTCGACGCTCGCGATCAGCGCGACGGTCAGCACGCCCCCGGCCAGCCCGGCCCACTCGTCGCCGGGCAGGAGTGCGAGCTGCGGGAGCGTGATCGCGTCGAGCAGGCCGCCGGGCAGCGCGACGCGGGGGACGTCGGGCCACAGGAGCGCCAGCCCGGTGGCGACCGCGACGGCGACGAGCGGGCCGGGGACGACCCGGATCGGACGCGGCAGCCGGGGCCACAGCGCGATCACCGCGATGGCCACCAGTCCCACCATCGCGGCGTGGTCGTGGCTGCCCAGCAGCTGCGCCGGGAGCTGCAGCGCGTTCGTCACCGGGTCGGGCTGTGGGCTGCCGCCGAGCACGACGTGCAGCTGGCCCAGCGCGATCGTGATGCCGATGCCGGCGAGCATGCCGTGTACGACGGCGGGCGGGATGGCGGCGGCGAACCGGGCGAGGCGGGTGAGCCCGAACAGGACCTGCACCAGCCCGGCGCCGAACGTGATCATGGCCGTGACCTGCCACCCGAACCGGGTGATCAGTTCCGCCAGCACCACGGTCAGTCCGGCGGCCGGCCCGCTGACCTGCAGCGGTGAGCTGCCGAGCAGCCCGGCGACGACACCACCGACGACCGCGGCGATCAACCCCGCCATGATCGGCGCGCCCGAGGCGAGCGCGATCCCCAGCGACAGGGGTACCGCGACGAGGAAGACCACCAGGGAGGCCCGGAGGTCGGCCCGCAGGTCGGCCCATGCTGTGCGGCGGAGGGAGCGAACGGCGGGGGTGTTCCGGGTCGGGGCGGGCACGGCGGTCCTCCAGGCTGGGCATCTCGGATGGGCGCCTCGCTGCACCCGGGCTGCGGGCCGTGAACGTGGTGTCCGAAAGATCCGTTCCCGCACCGTCGCCCGGATCGTCCCCGCTGCCTCCATGATCATCGACGGGCTGTGATCAGCTGACCGCGTGCCGGGCGCACGTCACTCGATCAGGGGTGACGTGGCTCTCGAAACCGGGCCGCGACCACCGCCGACCGACCCGAGGGGCGCGCCGGCTCCCGATCGGGTGAACTGGCAGAACGAACGGCGCGTTCGTCCACATCGCGTGGACGAACGCGCCGTTCGCTCGGGCGGGTCGGGCCTCAGCGGCTCCAGTCCGCGCGCCGTCCGAGGTAGGCCAGCAGCACCTCGACGTCGTCGGTGGGGTCCGCGACGGGGAGGGCCTCCGCGTAGGCGCCGAACGCCCGCAGTGGCTCGACGATCTGCACGGCGACCGCCATCAGTTCGCGCGCGAGCGGGGCCGTGAGCGGTGACGGGCTGCCGGTGGCGACGGCGATGTCCCACGCGTGCACCGCCGCATCGAGCGCGCAGGCTCCCGCGCCGACCGCGGGTGCCAGTGATCCCGGCGGCACCGGCACGGCGACCTCGGCGGCGTCCGCGTCGACCGTCGCCCAGGCGGCCGCTGCGGCCTGCATCGCCGCCTCCGCGAGGGCCGCCGGCGCCTCGGTCAGGGTTCCCGACGGCGCGAACGGGTCCTCGGTGGGCCAGCCGGTGCCGGTGATGGCGGCGGCGAACCCGTGCTGGTCACCCGCGGCGTGCTGCAGGACCTGTGTGACGGTCCAGTTCGAGCACGGGGTGGGCAGCGCCCAGCCATCGTCGGGAACGCCCTGGACGGCGGTGCGCAGCGCGTCGTGGGCCTGGTCGAGGACGGTCCAAGTGGTGGTTTCCATGAGATGAGCATAGCAGAACGGAATAATCTGTTCCAGTATCTCGAGGAGAACTTCCGGAGCAGGTCAGCTCAGCGCGTGGACCGGGGTGCGGATGGCGGCGAACACCCGCTCGACGGTCGCCCGCTTCTCCCCGACCGGGGCCACGTAGTCGACGGCCGTCCGCGCGACGTCCTCGCCGATCGTGCGGCTGATCGCCCAGGCCCCCAGGTAGAGCGAGGCGAGGCAGCCGCCCGCGGTGGCGATCGTGCCCTCGCTGTGGAACGGCTCGTCGAGCACCATGACGCCGCGCTCCTCGAGGTACGGCCGGGTGGTGACGTCGGTGCACACCGGCATCGAGTCGACCAACCCGAGCGTCGCCAGCACCAGCGCCCCCGAGCACTGGGCGCCGATGAACTGCCGGGCCGGGTCGAGGGGGAGCGCGGCGAGCAGGCCGGGGTCGGCCACGACGTCGCGCGTGCGGATGCCGCTGCCGATGAGCACGACGTCGGCCTCGGCGACGAAGTCGAGCGAGCGCTGCCCGACGACCTCGACGCCGTTCATCGACGTGACCACCGGTGTCGGTGTCGTGATGAAGGCGGTGAGCCCGTCGGGACGGGCCCGGTTGATCACCACGGACGCGATGAAGCTGTCGAGCTCGTTGAACCCGTCGAAGGTGACCACGGCAACCTGCATGAGCTTCCCCCTGGCGCTGGACCGGTCGGTGGCGCCACCGTCGCAGCGGGGTCCGCCCGGGTCAGTAGCCAATCCGCGACTGCTGGCCTGCCCGGTCACAGCCGCCGAGTCCGCCGTCGGCCGCCGCCACCGCCGCGGGCAGGCGCAGCACGCCGACAGTGCTGCCCGATCGCCGCCCTCGACGTCGGACCGCTGCGCGACGATCGCGCCCGCGCGACGATCGCGCCCGCGTGCTCGACGGCCCGGGTGAGCAGTTCGATCAGCGTCACGGTCTCGCCGGAGCGGGTGCGCAGCATGCGACCGTCGGCGCCGAGCACCGAGCCGAACGCGACGTGCACGGCCCGGTGGCCCTCGTCGAGCCAGCTGGCCTCGGTGGCGGCGGCGAACACCATCGCGAGGTGCGTGGGCGCCGTCCTCGATCCGCTGCCGGCACGCTCGACGAGCGGTCCCCGGGTGACATCGTCGACAAGGCGAGCCAGTCCCTCGCGGCGCGCAGGTGGCTCGATCAGGCCCGCGGCGCCGACGGCGCCCGCGACGGCCGCCGCGATCTCGCGGGACGGCCTGCCGAGCCGTTTCGCGAGGCTCATGGCGACGTTGGACTGGTAGTCGGCGCCGTGCTCGGCGCCGGAGGGCCGGATCAGCGCCTGCTCGGATGTGATCCGCACGCCCCAAGCGGTGTGCACCGCGGCCACGACCGCATCGGCGAGCAGCTCCGCGACGTCACCCACGGCCGAACCCACCCTCGGAACTGATCACCTGACCCGTGACCCAACCCCCGTCGGGGCCGACGAGGAACGCCACCAGCGCGGCGGCGTCCTCGGGGCGTCCCCAGCGGCCGAACGGCATGCTGCGCAGGGCCGCCTCGGTGATCTCCGGGGTGGCCCAGCCGGTGTCGGTCGGACCCGGGTTGACGCAGTTGACGGTGATCCGCTGCCGCGCGACTGCGGCCGCGAGGCTGGCCGTGATCCCGGCGAGCGCGGCCTTGCTGGTGGCGTAGGGGATCTCCGCGGGCATCGGCCCGTTGTGCTGGCCGGAGGTGAACAGGACGATCCGGCCGTCGCCCCCGTCGACGTCAGCTGCGGTGCTGAAGTGCCCGGCGAACTCCTTGACCAGCAGCAGCGTGGCGCGGGTGTTGATCGCGAAGCTGGCGTCGATCTCGGCGGCCGTGAGCTCGGCCAGCGGTGCCCACGGCGTGCTGCGGGCGTGGTTGGCCACCAGCACGTCGACGTGCCCGAACGCGTCGATACCGGCCTGCAGCACCGCGGCGGGAGCCTCGGGGTCGGAGAAGTCGGCGCTCACGTACTCGACGCGGTGGCCGCCGGCCCGCAGCTCGGCGGCGATCGCCGACGCGCCGTCGGCGTCGACGCCCCACGGCTTCTCGGCGTCGTGGGCCTCCCAGCCCTGCAGCAGCAGGTCGGCTCCCTGCTCGGCCAGCCGTCGCGCGATCGCGGCCCCGATGCCGATGCGACGCGTCACGCCGGTGACGATCGCGGTGCGTCCGGTGAGGGGGGCGAAGGACATGGCGGGTGATCCTTTCGGGCGGTGGCGATGCGGGATCACGATGACCGCGTCGGTTCCGCCTGTCGATCTGATTGCGGCAGGGGTCGGACCCCCGAACGGGTTGCAGGAAAGCCACTTTCCCGCAACGACATTGCAGGAAAGTGGCTTTCCTGCAATGTGAGGCCCGCCGCCGCGCCATCAGCGAGGACACCACTCACTCGGCGATGCGCTCCAGCAGCCCGGCGTGCTCGGTCGTGCGTGAGGTGCGCGGCCGATCCAGGAGCAGGCTCCCGCGCGGCGTTAGGGTGTGGCGGACGGCGGGACCGTGGCGCATGCTGATGATCAGCCCGGCCTCGCGCAGCACCTTCGTGTGCTGGCTGACCGCGGCCGCGGAAGTGCCCGCGCGGGCGGCGAGCTCGCCGGTGCCCGACAGCCCGCCGGCGATGGCGCCCAGCAGCACGGCCCGGGTGCGGCCCAGCAGCTTGGCGAGGTCGCGGTTCGCGTCGGCCGCCGTCCACAGCGTTCCGGGGCCGTCGATCTCGAGGCGAGCGGGGTAGGTCACGGTGCAGTCGCCCGTGATCGTGTCCACCATCGCGGCCGGCCTGCGCAGGAAGAACGACGGCGCGAGCGTGACGCCGCGGCCGTCGAGCCGGATCTCGTGGTCGGCGCTGCGGGGCAGGTGCAACGTCATCGACTCCCACCGCATCTCCGGGTGCAGCGTGGCCAGCAGGCCCTCCATGCCCTCGTCGAGCAGCGCTCGGGACCGCGTGACGCGGTCGGCGAACAAGTGCGCGCGGATGCCCTTCCACACGGGTGCGACGGCCGCCCGGTGGTACTGCGCCAGCCGGCCCATGAGCGCGGCTCGGACCCGGCGGTCGTCCGCGAGCCCGCGCAGCTCGTCGGGGAGTCGGCCCAGCGCCCGGGTGTGGAAGTCCAGCTCGGACTGCACCGCGGCGGGATCGGCTGCCAGCACGGCCTCGATGCTCTCGTCCATGTCCTGTCGCAGGCCCGACAGGCTGGCCAGGTCCAGGAACGAGTCCTCGGACACGAGCGCGCCGAGCTCGGGCGGCCGCGCGCCGATGGTGGCGTGGACCTGGCGCCGCCACTCCCGGAACGTGACGTCGGCCCGGCCCAGTCGCAGCACCGACAGGCTGTGCAGCGTCTCGGCCATCGGCCCCATGGACGGAAGCACCCGAACGCGCAGGACGTCCCGCGCGGTGAAGTGGATCCGGAGCATGTCGTTCTCCTCGGGTTCTGCTGGAGACCGCGATGCTGCCGGGCCACGGCATCCGGCCCGCCCGGATGCGGTATCTGGCACCCGATCAGCACCGCGATGCAGGATCTGGCGCGTGCCGCGGTCGAGCCGGACCCTGCGAGCGTGCTGGGTGTGGCCCGAACCCGTTAGGGTTCGCCCGAACCACTCGCCCACAGTTTCGTCCCCTGGGAGGATCGAGCGTGGCCGACAACCGCCCCGAGATCGCTTACCCGTCCCCGGGTTCGCGCCCGCACCGGCGCGACCTGGAGCCGCTGCTGCCCCACGTCATCGTGCTCTTCGGTGCCACGGGAGACCTGGCCAAACGCAAGTTGCTCCCCGGCCTCTGCTATCTCGAGGAGTCAGCGCTCGCCCCGGACGTCCGGATCGTGGGCACCGCGATGGAGGACCTCAGCACCGACGAGTTCCGCACGCTGGCCCGCAAGGCCATCGAGAGCTTCGGCACGCACAAGCTCACCGACGACGCCTGGACGCACTTCGCGGAGCGCATCACCTACGTGCCGCAGGGTGCCGGGCCGGAGGGCCTGACCACGGCCGTGAAGGCAGCAGAGGATCTGCTCGGCCCGCAGGTGCGGCGCCTGCACTACCTCTCGGTGCCGCCCAAGGCCGCACAGGCGGTGATCACGATGCTGTCCGAGGCCGGGCTGGTGGACAACGCGCGCGTGGTGATGGAGAAGCCCTTCGGCAGCGATCTCGCCAGCGCGATCAAGCTCAACGACTTCGTGCACGAGGCGTTCGACGAGTCGCAGATCTTCCGGATCGACCACTTCCTGGGCAAGGAGGCGGCGCAGAACATCCTGGCGTTCCGTTTCGCCAACGGGCTGTTCGAGCCGATCTGGAACCGCAACTTCATCGACCACGTCCAGATCGACATCCCGGAGACGCTCGGGCTCGACCAGCGCGCCAACTTCTACGAGTCCACCGGCGCCTACAAGGACATGGTGGTCACGCACCTGCTGCAGGTGCTGGCGTTCGTCGCGATGGAATCGCCCACCGCGCTGGAACCGCGCGCGATCAGCGAGGAGAAGAACAAGGTCTTCCGCTCGATGCTGCCGATCCGGCCCGCCGACGTCGTCCGCGGCCAGTACGGCGGCTACCGCGCCGAGACAGGCGTCGCGCCCGACTCCGACACCGAGACGTTCATCGCGCTCAAGGTCGGCCTCGACAACTGGCGCTGGGCGGGCGTCCCGTTCTACCTGCGCACCGGCAAGAAGCTGGCCGAGGGCATGCGGATCATCTCGATCGCCTTCAAGGAGGCGCCCCGCACGATGTTCCCGGCCGGGTCCGGGGTGGGGTCGCAGGGCCCCGATCACCTGACGTTCGACCTGGCCGACGCGTCGCGGGTGTCGCTGTCGTTCTACGGCAAGCGGCCCGGTCCCGGAATGCGGCTGGAGAAGCTGTCGATGCAGTTCTCCACGCAGGAGACCGACCAGGCCGGTGACGTGCTGGAGGCCTACGAGCGGCTGATCCTCGACGCGATGCGCGGTGACCACACGCTGTTCACCACCGCGGAGGGCATCGAGTCGCTGTGGGAGCGGTCCGCGCGGCTGCTCGACGACCCGCCACCGGTGAAGATCTACCCGCCGGGCACGTGGGGCCCCAACGCGATCCACCAGCTCATCGCGCCCAACGCGTGGCGGCTGCCGTTCGAGCGGGCCTGGCGGGAGAAGAAGTAGGAGTGCCGGCCGCTCAGCGGCGCTCCACGAACAGCGGTTGCGTGGCCACGCCGAACCCGCCGAGCTCATCGGCGAGTGCGGCGTGCGCCATGCCCGCGCCGGTGGCAGCGATGGCCGTGACGGCGTCCATGAGGATCCACTCGCCGGTGGCCTCGCGGTAGGTCGTGACGGTCAGCGTGGGCGGCACGAACAGCCACTCGGACACGACCAGCTCGGCGCTGACGCCGTTGGCGGAGTCCGCGACGATCATCGTGCGCTGCAGCCCGGTGGTCGCCTCCCCCGCCACGAGCGGCACCAGCGGCCGGGCCCAGACCGTGGCGGGCCCCGGCTCGTCGTAGGAGCCCTTGACGAAGCGCCAGTCCACCGCGCGCCCGTAGCCCCAGGTCGGGGCGACGCCGCGCAGGTAGCGCTGCTCCTGAGGGCCCGGCAGCGGGGGTGGCGGCACCGGTTCGACGGGCACGGTCACAGCGGCGTCCTCGGCGACGCGGGTGCGCCACGCGCGGGCCACGGCGACGGCCCGGCCACCGCTGCGCATCGTGGCCTCCACCAGCTCGATCCGCCGTCCCGGGCGCAGCACCTCGGCGGTGACCTCGACCCGACCCTGCGGGAGCGCGCCCAGGAAGTCGATCGAGATGCGCGTGACGGCCATGGCGGTGCCCCCGTCGCGATGGCCCGGCGCGCAGCGTTGCACGGCGCGGGCCAGCAGCGCCGACGGTGGCCCGCCGTGCTGCTGCCCGTCGCCCCACGGGCTCTCGGTGGCGAGCGTCGAGTCGAAGACCCCCTCGCTCACCGGCAGGTAGAACGCCTGCGGAGCGGTGTCGTCCATAGCCGCATTCTCCGCGCCCGGCGCCGATCAGGACCTGCTGGCCCTGGTGAGCAGCAACACCACGGCCCCGCCGACCACCGAGAGGCCGATGCCGACCATGGCGGCGATGTTCCAGCCACCGATGAGGCTCTGCGCGGCGTCGGCGGCGCCGGGGTGCACCGCGATCACCGTCACGACCGTGACGCCGAACGCGGCGCCGATGTACCGGCTCGCGTTGTTGATCCCGCTGCCGGCGCCCGCGCTGGCCGGCGGCACGCTGGCCACGGCCTCGCGCCCGAGCGTCGCGTTGAGCAGGCCGGTGCCCAGGCCCGCCACGATGAAGCCGGGCACGAGCAGCCAGCCCGACGTGTCGCTCGTCAGCATCGCCAGCGGGATGAAGCCGGCCGCGATGAGCACCAGCCCGCCGCTCAGGCGGATGCCGCCGTTGATCCAGGCCGGGATGTGGCGCACCAGCAGCGCCGTCACCACGCTGGTGGCCGACCACGCCAGCAGGACGACCGAGGCGAGGACCGCGCTGTAGGCCAGCCCGCGCTCGAGGACCGTGGTGATGAACGACATCAGCGCGATCACACCGGCGCCGGTGAGGAAGGCGGCGAGGGTGGCGGCGATCAGGGCGCGGCGGCGGAACAGCGACAGGTCCACCATGGCGCCTGCGGACCGCTGCTGGTGCACGACGAACGTCACCAGTAGTACGACCGCGGCTGCGGCCAGTACCAGCACCAGCGGGCTCGTCCAGCCCTGGCGGCCCTCGGTCAGCGCCGCGAGGAGGCTGGCGGTGCCGGCGCCGAGCAGGAGCGCTCCGACCACGTCGATGCGGCGCTCACGACCCGACTTCGACTCGGCGAGCGCGAACCGCCCGGCCACCGCGAGCCCCAGTGCGAGCACGGCGATCACGAGGTAGGCGTAGCGCCAGCCGACCGTCGCGTCGAGCACGGCGCCCAGCACCGGCCCGATCGCGGGCCCGGCGCCCATGCTGGCGCCCCAGACTCCGGTGGCATGGATCCGGCTCGGCCCGGCCGGGAAGGTATGGCTGATCACCGCGAGGCCGCACGTCATGACGGCGGCGGCGCCGATGCCCTCGACGATCCGGCCCACCACGAACAGCAGCGTGCTCGGTGCGACGAGGCAGGCGACGGTGCCGATGGCCAGCAGCACCGCGCCGATCACGAACACCCGCCGCCTGCCGAAGTCGTCGCCGATGGCGCCCGATGTCAGCAGCGCGATCGCGAGGCCGAGGCTCATCGAGCTCAGGATCCAGGCGGTGCCCGATGTGCCGGCGCCCAGCGACGCCGACACCGAGGGGACGATTCCCAGTGGCGCGGTGAAGGCGATCATGCCGAGCAGCGTGCCGCCCGCAGCCACGGAGAGCGCGCGACCTGTTCGTGCGTGAACGAGCGACGTGTCCATGACTTCCTCGACGGCTTTGCCGGGGCGTGCCCCAGGGGATCCTCAGATCGATTCGTTGACCGAACCGTTCCGGAGGCTAACACGGGTTCAGTTCGCTCACCGAACCTTTTGTGTGCGAGCATGGCCACATGGCGCTTCCCCGTGAGTACGCCCAGCAGGCCTGTTCCATGGCACGCACGCTGGAGGTCGTCGGCGAACGCTGGTCGCTGCTCATCGTCCGCGACGCGTTCTTCGGCGTGCGGCGCTTCAATGATTTCTCGGGCCACCTCGCCGTCCCGCGTGCGGTGCTGACCGAGCGGCTGGCGTTCCTCGTGGCGGAAGGCGTGCTCGATCGCGTCCCGGGACCGGGACGCCGGTTCGAGTACGAGCTCACCGACAAGGGACTGGCGCTCTGGCCGGTGGTGCGGGCGCTCGCGTACTGGGGCGACACCTTCTACTCCCCGCACGGAGCGCGCCGGGTGTTCGAGCACGCAGGCTGCGGCGGCGCGGTCAACCGCGGCGGTCGCTGCGTCGCCTGCGGGGCAGCGGTGGCGGTGGCGGCCACGACGATGCGACCCGGCCCGGGCTTCGAGCAGCTGCGCGAGGACGCCGATCCGATCAGTGTGGTGCTGGCCCAGCCACGCCTGCTGCTGGAGCCGGTGCACGCCTGACGCCGGGGAGGGGCGTCAGGGTGCCTGCAGGACCCCGCCGTACTCGTAACTCGTGGTGTCGATGCGAGACGCGCCGTCGTAGTGCGCGATCTCGTGCGGAACGGGTGCGAGCGGCGGCTGGCCGGGCAGCGGCCGCCAGTCGACGACGTTGACGAGCCCCGGCTCCACCGGCTTGAAGTCCGAGAGCAGGTCGTCGACCTCGGCGGGGGTGCGCGTCTGCCAGGGGATGCCGGCCTTGCGGATGCTGCTGGTGAGCAGCTGCCCGCGCTCGGGTTCCTCACAGATGATCTGGGAGAACGCGAGGTAGCTGCCCGCGGCGGCCCGGTCGACGACGGCGCGCAGGATGGCTCGCGGGTCGGCGGCGTCGACCAGGTGGTGGCCCACGGCGAGGAAGAGCACGGCCACCGGCTCGCTGAAGTCGATGAGCCGCGCCACCTCGTCGTGGACGAGCACCGACTCCTGGTCACGGATGTCGGCCGTGATCACGGAGGTGGAGTCGTCGGCGGCGAGCATGGCGCGCCCGTGTGCGAGCACGATCGGATCGACGTCGACGTAGACCACGCGGGCGTCGTCGGTGAACCGCGCGGCCACCTGGTGCACATTGTTGTCGGTGGGCAGTCCGCAACCCATGTCGATGAACTGCCGGATCCCCCTCTCGGCCGTCAGGAAACGCACGGCACGGTAGAGGAACAACCGATTCTGCCGGATGGTGTCGAGCGCACCGGGGAAGTCGCGCAACTGCGCCGTCATGAACCGGCGGTCGACCTCGTAGTTGTCCTTGCCGCCCAAACATCCACCCGTAGGCGCGGGCGGAGGTCGGGGTGTCGAGCGAAACCGCGCTGATGTCGCGACGGCCGGTTGTCACGCAGCCTCCAAGATCGATATGGAGCGGGCCGGGCGGCTGACCCTATCGGCGCCGGACCCGGCGCGCAGTACCGACGCCCGCCAGGTGCAGGGCGGCGAGCAACAAACCGGCGAAGACGAATGCCCACTCGTCGAGCGGGCCGAGCGAGAGATGCGCCAGATGCAGGATGAGGGCGATGGCAAAGAGGACGGCTGCGGCGATGGCGGTGATGATGGCCCCTTCCGTGGTCGGCTGAATACGTTCGGCAAGCATGCAGTGCAGAGTTCGGACGCAGAGTTCGGGACAGCTTGGCACTGGATCGGCATCGCGGTCACCACCGTCCGAGTGGAGTGATCCGGTCTCGGGCGAGCCACTACCGGGAGGTGCCCGTGACCTGTGAGCACCGCTGTGTTCTGATTAGGGAAACACAAGGGGGAAACGGCGCCCCGACCCCTGGGGTGCTCCACCGTTTCGCGTGTCGCTCGCCTCTCGCTCCACGGGTCGGGCGAACTTCGCGACATTGGTGGCGGCCTTGCTGAAACCTGCATGGGATGGAACTACCAGTGGCCCAGCACATCAACGTGGTCCTCGTCGATGATCTCGACGGCTCGGTCGCGTCGGAGTCGGTCGTATTCGGTCTCGACGGCCGCGGCTACGAGATCGACCTTTCCGGCGACAACGCCGCGAAGCTCCGCGAGGCGCTGGCCCCTTTCGTTGCCAGTGCGCGACGCGGCTCCGCAGGTGGTGCGGCGCGTGCGCAGCGCCCCGCTGCCAGCACCGTGAACAGCGCCGCCGTCCGCCAGTGGGCTCGCGAGAACGGCCACGACCTGGCTGAGCGCGGCCGCATTCCGGCCGCTGTCATGACCGCTTACGCGAACCGCGGCACCGCCGGTGCGCCGGTCGCAAAGGTGGCTGTTGCGCCGAAGGCGGCGCCCGCGGAAAAGGCCGACGCCCCGAATGCGGCCCCGAAAGCAGCTGCCGCGAAAGTGACGGCCCCGAAGGCGGCCCCGAAGTCGGCTTCGGCCAAGGCGCCGGCATCCAAGTCTCCAGCAACCAAGACTCCGGCCACCAAGACCGCAGCGGCCAAGGCGCCGGCGACCAAGACCGCCGCTGCCAAGGCCCCCGCTGCCAAGACCGCAGCGGCGAAGAAGGCTGCGCCGTCGGCCACCGCATCGGAGAAGGCGGAGGCAGCCCCGGTGAAGGCACCGCGCAAGCGGGCGCCGAAGGTCGCAGATCCGTTCACGATCAGCTCGTAGTCGGTAACCGAGTCTCCGGGTTCTGGGGAACCGTCACGGCGGAGTAGGTGCCGACGATGGCGTCCAGTTCTGCGGGATCGATCACGTCGCGCAGATCGGTGAATCCGTTGGGGGCCCTGCGTTCCACCTCGTCGATGACGCGCTCCGGGCCACCGGTGCGATTGCGCAGCACGATCTCGCCCGTCGCCGGCCGTCGTTCGTCCTCATAGGATTGCAATGCCGCAGCCGGTTCGGCGGATCGGCGCAGGTTGTTGCTCAGGCTGACCGCGTCCAGGATCGCCTGGCCCGCGCCGTTGGAACCCATGGGATACATGGGGTGCGCGGCGTCGCCGAGCAGCGTCACGCGGCCGAACGTCCAGCGGGGCAAGGGATCGCGGTCGCACATGGGGTACTCGAAGCTCTCCTGAGTGGCGGCGACGAGACCCCGCACGTCGACGTGCGGGGTGTGGAAGCGCTCGAGGTGAGGGAGCAGCTGTGCCGGGTCGCCGCGCAGCGACCAGTCCGCGCGGCGGGGCGGCGGATCGCCGGGCTCGCCGAGCTTGATGCAGATCGCCCAGTTGGTGAGCCGGGTGTCCGGGGTCCGTCCCGGCGCGATCGGGTAGAGCACCAGCTTGGCGTCGGTGCCACCCGCGATGATCATCGAGCGGCCGTCGAGGAACGCGGGCCACTCCGTGGCGCCCCGCCACATCAGCACCCCGTTCCACCGCGGCGCGCCCTCGTGGGGGTACAGCGCCGCGCGCACCGTGGAGTGCATACCGTCGGCGGCCACGAGCACGTCGCCGGTGGCCGTGGCCGGCTGCCCGTCGGCGTCGGTGAAGGTGGCCGTGACGCCCTCGGCGTCCTGGGTGACGGCGGTGACGGCGTGGCCGGTGTGCAGCGCGTCGGGGCCGAGCCGGTCGAGCACCGCCCGGTGCAGCACCCCCTGCAGCCGGCCGCGGTGGATGGAGAACTGCGGGAACTCGTGGCCGGCGTCGATCCCGCAGGCTCGACGCATGATCTCGGGGCCGAGCCGGTGCGCGTAGCGCAGCTCCCCGGTGCTGATCGCGACCTCGGCGAGCCGTTCCAGCAGGCCCAGCCGGGCGAGCGGGCCCACCGCGTGCGGCAGCGCGTTGATGCCGACCCCGAGCTCCCGGATCGACGTGGAGCGCTCGTGGACCGTGCACGCGATCCCGGCCTCGTGCAGGAACAGTGCTGTGGCCAGGCCACCGATGCCGGCGCCGACGATCACGACGTTCCCGCTCGACCCCATCCCGGCAAGCTACTGCGCGAACGCGCCGCGGGTCGAGCGCTTCGGCGGCGAGAACCGCGCCGACGCGATGGCCACGGCGGAGCAGAGACGGTTGGCGCCGTCCTTCCGGACGGCCACCGCGCCAACCCAGTAGCCACCGCGCCGACGTCCCGACGTTGGCGCGGTGGGGAGTTCATTGGCGCGGTCGGGGCGGCCCACCGCGCCAACCCATTGGCCACCGCGCCAACGTCCTGACGTCGGCGCGGTGGCGAAACGGTTGGCGCCGCCAAATCGGGCGGCCACCGCGCCAATCTCGTGGCCACCGCGCCAATGTCCTGACGTTGGCGCGGTGGCGAATTCGTTGGCGCGGTCGGGCCGGGCCCTACGGGCTGACGGTCTTGCGCGGGTCGTACTCGACGACGTCGCCCAGGATGTCGTCGATCTTGTCGACGATCTCGGAGGTGAGCTGCACCCCGGCGGCCTTGACGTTCTCGGCAACCTGCTCCGGCCGGGACGCGCCGATGATCGCCGAGGCGACGTTCGGGTTGTGCAGCACCCAGGCCACCGCGAGCTGCGCCATCGACAGCCCGACCTCGTCGGCCACCGGCTGCAGGAGCTGGACGCGCTCCAGAACGTCGTCGCGCAGCCAGCGGGCGATCATGTTGGAACCGCCCTTCTCGTCCGCGGCCCGGGAGTCGCTCGGCGGCTGCGCGCCGGGCTTGTACTTGCCGGTGAGCACGCCCTGCGCGATCGGGGACCAGACGATCTGGCTGAGCCCCTCCCGCTCGGACGCCGGCACCACCTGTGACTCGATGACCCGCCAGAGCATCGAGTACTGCGGCTGGTTGGAGATCAGGGGCACCTGCAGCTCCCGGGCGATCGCCGCCCCGCGCGTGATCTCCTCGGCGCTCCACTCCGAGACGCCGATGTAGAGCACCTTGCCCTGGCGGATGAGGTCGGCGAACGCGAGGAACGTCTCTTCGAGCGGGGTGGAGCGATCGAAGCGGTGTGCCTGGTAGAGGTCGATGTAGTCGGTCTGCAGGCGCTTGAGCGAGTTGTTGGCCGACTCGATGATGTGCTTGCGTCCGAGCCCGCGGTCGTTGGGACCGGTGCCGGTGGGCCAGAAGACCTTGGTGAAGATCTCCAGGCCCTCGCGGCGCTGGCCGGCCAGCGCCCTGCCGAGCACCGACTCGGCGCGGGTGCCCGCGTAGACGTCGGCGGTGTCGAAGGTGGTGATGCCCGCGTCGAGCGCGGCGCGGACGCAGGCCTGGGCCTGGTCCTCCTCCACCTGGGAACCGTGGGTGATCCAGTTGCCGTAGGAAATCTCGCTGACGGAAAGGCCGCTGCGGCCGAGACGACGGAACTCCATGCCTCCACTTTCGTCGACGGCCCGGCGCCCCGCGCACCGGGGTTGTCGACTGTCAGCTCGTGGCGGCCGCCGCCCGGGCCGCGGCCACCCTCGGCGGCGAGGGTCAGGATCACCCAGGTCCGCTGCGCGAGCGACGGGTCACCCGCGATGCGCGCGACGATCTCGGTGGCCTCGCTGGTGATCTGCTCCTGGCCCTCGCGGTCACCATCGCCACCGAGTTCCTCGACCACGCGGCCACGACGTTTCGGGCGTGGCGGCTGCGGATGGCCGAGCTGCTGGAGCAGGGCGGGCTCACGCATCACGACGCCGCGCGGTTCTCGGCCCTGCTCATCTCCGCCAGCGAGGGGGCCGTGGTGCTGAGCCAGGCCGAGCGCAGTCTGGAGCCGCTCGAGCTGGTCACCGAGCAGCTCGTCGCACAGGTCCGAGGCCTGCTGGCCGCCGGCTGACGCAACTGCTCGGCGACGCGTCGGAGATCGGCATGACGGAGGCGGCCGCGGGGCAGGCTGCGGTCAACACCACGCCGGCGTCGCAGCCGCCCGGCACCCTCACCCTGACGCTCCCGGACCCTGACGCTCCCGGTGCGGCCGCCGCGGGTGGAGATCCCGGTGATCGAGCTGTTCCTGCGCGCACAGCCGTGGGGTGACCGGGATCATGATCGGCGCGCTCTACCTGCTCGATTGCGACGATCCGGGCGCCGCGCACGTGTGGTTGTTCAGGTGTTCACCCGCTGTTGAGCCTTCACCCACCGTGGGCTTCAGCGGGCACTGCGACCTTCGGGCCGCTGCCGTCGGACGGAGGCAGCGCCCGAATCTCGCATCCGCTCGGGGGCGGACCGGCGATGGACCCTGGAGCGAACCGCTATGCGTAGAACCCTCACCGGCCTGGCGATCGTGGCAGCCGCCGCGGTCGCCCTGACCGCCTGCGGCTCGGGGACGAGCTCGTCCGGCACCGCGGCGTCCGGGTCCGGCACCGCGACGGCCACGTCGGCGACGGCCGCGGGCGGCATGGACGCGCTCGTCGCCGCCGCCAAGAAGGAGGGGCAGCTCAACACGATCACGCTGCCGGCGAACTGGGCCAACTACGGCAACATCATCAAGGCGTTCGAGGCCAAGTACGGCATCACGATCAACAACGCCAACCCGGACGGGTCGAGCCAGGACGAGATCAACGCCGTCAAGCAGCTCAAGGGCCAGGACCGCGCGCCCGACGTGCTCGACCTCGGGCAGTCCTTCGCCATCCAGGCCGCGAAGGACGGGTTGCTGGCGCCCTACAAGGTCGCGACCTTCGACAAGATCCCGGCCGCCGCCAAGGACCCGAACGGGGCCTGGGCCAGCGACTACGGCGGCTACGTCTCCATCGGCTACGACCCGGCGAAGGTGCCGAACCCGCCGACGTCGTTCGCTGACCTGCTCAAGCCCGAGTACAAGAACATGGTGGCCATCAACGGCAACCCGACGCAGGCCGGTGCCGCGTTCGCGGCCGTCTACGCGGCGGCTCTTGCCAACGGTGGCTCGTTCGACAACATCGCGCCCGGCGTCGACTTCTTCAAGAAGCTCAAGGCGGTGGGCAACTTCGTGCCGGTGACCGGGTCGCCGTCCACCGTGCAGAGTGGACAGACGCCGATCCTGGTGTGGTGGGACTACCTGCAGGCTTCGTCGGTGGCGAGCCAGCTGCCCACGTGGAAGGTCGTCATCCCGACCGACGCGAGCTACGCCGCCTACTACTCGCAGGCGATCAACGCGACCGCGCCGCACCCGGCCGCCGCGCGGCTGTGGGAGGAGTACCTGTACTCGGTGGAGGGTCAGAACCTGTGGCTCAACGGAGCCGCCCGGCCGATCCTGCTGCCGGAGCTCGTCAAGGACGGCACGGTCGACAAGGCCGCCAACGCGAAGCTCCCGCCCGCCCCGTCCGGTGACCCCACCTACCCGTCGGACGCGCAGCAGACCGCGGCGAAGACGATCGTGTCCCAGCAGTGGACGACCGCTGTGGGCAGCTGACGTGGTCGCTGTCTCGACCGAGCGGGCCCCCACCGGCGCACCCGCCGGTGGGGGCCCGGCCACTGCCCGCCTGCTGAGCGGCCTCAAGGCGGTCAGCGGGCTGCTGCCGTTCACGATCTACGCGGTGCTGTTCCTCGGGCTGCCGGTGCTCGCGATCGTCATCGGCGCGTTCGAGGACCCGGCGACCGGCGGCTTCACGCTCGGCAACCTCGCCATCGCCACGAGCGGCATCTACCTGCAGGGCTACCTCACGAGCATCGAGCTCTCGGTGATCACCGCGGTGGTGCCGGGCATCATCGGCCTGCTCGTGGCCTACGCGGTGCAGACCAGCCGCAGCAGCGCCCTGCGCCGCGCCGTGTCGACCGCGTCGGGCGTGTTCGCCAACTTCGGTGGGGTGCCGCTGGCCTTCCTGTTCATCGCCACACTGGGTAGCAGCGGACTCGCCGTCGATTGGCTCAAGGCGATCGGCTTCGACCCGTACGACCACGGTTTCAGCCTCTACACCTTCGCCGGCATCGCGCTGGTCTACATGTACTTCCAGATCCCGATGATGGTCCTGGTGATCACCCCGGCGCTGGAGGGCCTCAAACCGGCCTGGCGGGAGGCCGCCGACAACCTCGGCGCCAGCGGCTGGCAGTACTGGCGCCTCGTCGGCGGGCCGGTGCTGATGCCGTCGTTCCTCGGTTCGGTGCTGCTGCTGTTCGGGAGCGCGTTCTCCGCGTACGCCACGACGCAGGCACTGACGAGCGGCAGCCTCGCGATCACCCCGATCCAGATCGGCTCGTTCCTCAACGGCAACGTGCTGTCGGGCCAGGAGAACGTCGGCAAGGCGCTCGGCCTCGGCATGATCGTCGTGATCGCCGTGGTCATGGGTGCCTACACCCTGATGCAGCGGAGGGCGTCTCGATGGTTGCGGTAGCCGATGTCGCCGTCGAGGTCCCGCAGCGGGCCGCCCGGCCGCGGCGGGCGCCCCGGGCCGGGTCCTGGGCGCGTTGGATCCTGCTCGTGCTGGTCGGGGCGTACTTCCTGGTGCCGCTGTTCGCGGCGTTCGAGTTCGCCGTGGAGACCCCCGCCGGGGATTCGCTCGCTGTCTTCGGCGGTATCGGCGGGCAGGAGGGCTTCGCGGATGCGTTCGGGCTGTCGCTCAACCTGGCCGTCGTCACGACCGTGATCACCCTGGTGCTGATGGTGCCCACCGCGATCTACGTGCACCTGCGATTGCCGGCGGTGCAGCGGCTGTTCGAGGGCATCACGATCCTGCCGATCGTCATCCCGCCGGTGGTCCTCATCGTCGGCGTGCTGCAGGTGTCGCCCGGTGCGCTCAAGGGCACGCCCTACCTGCTGGCGCTCGAGTACGCGGTACTGGCCATGCCGTTCGCCTACCGGTCGCTCGACTCGGGCCTGCGCGCGCTGGCGCTCAAGACGCTGGTGGAGGCGTCCCGCTCGCTGGGCGGCGGCTGGTTCACCACGCTGTTCCGGGTGCTGCTGCCCAACCTGCGCTCGGCACTGCTGTCCGCGACGATCCTCACGATCGCGCTGGTGCTGGGCGAGTACACGATGGCCAGCCTCGACCAGTACGAGACGTTCCCGGTGTGGGTCGTCGTGTTCGACCAGGACAACGCCCACGTGTCGGTGGCGGTGTCACTGCTCGCCCTGCTGGGCACGTGGGTGCTGCTCATCGGGATCTCCCTCATCGACCGGCGGCGCGGCCGCTCCGGCACTCCAGGAGAGTCATGACCGCCGAGATCGACGTCACGGCCAGCCGCCCGAAAACCGGGGTGACCGGCGCGCCCGCGCCCGCCACCGGCGGGGCCGCGGTGGAGCTGCGCAACCTGTACCGCACCTTCGGCACCACCCGCGCCCTCGACGGCCTCTCGCTGTCGCTCGCGCCGGGGGAGATGGTGGCGCTGCTGGGCCCGTCGGGCTGCGGCAAGACCACCGCGCTGCGTGCGCTCGCCGGCATGGAGACGGTGGACGCCGGCGAGATCGTCGTCGACGGTCGCGACATCAGCCGCGTTCCGACGCGGCGGCGCGACATGGGCATGGTGTTCCAGAGCTACAGCCTGTTCCCGAACCTCTCGGCGCGCGACAACGTCGCGTTCGGGCTGCGGGTGCGGGGCCGCAGCGGCGGTGACCGCAACGCGCGTGCCGCCGAGCTGCTCGACATGGTGGGACTGGCCGACCACGGGTCGAAGTACCCGCACCAGCTCTCGGGCGGGCAGCAGCAGCGCGTCGCGCTAGCCAGGGCGCTGGCGATCGAGCCGCGCGTGCTGCTGCTCGACGAGCCGCTCTCCGCGCTCGACGCGAAGGTGCGCCTGCAGTTGCGCGAGCAGATCCGGCTGCTGCAGACCCAGCTGGGCACCACCACCCTGTTCGTCACCCACGACCAGGAGGAGGCGCTGTCGATGGCCGACCGCGTGGGGGTCATGCGCAGCGGCAGGCTCGAGCAGATCGCCCCGCCGAGCGAGCTCTACGACCACCCGGCGACGGCGTTCGTCGCCGAGTTCGTCGGCACGATGAACCGCTTGCCCGCCACCGTGGTCGCGGGCGGGGTGCGAGTGCTGGACGACCATATGTCCGATGTAGACGTCGATGGTCGCGCCGAGGGCACCGGGGTGCACGTGCTGGCCCGGCCGGAGTCGCTCACGGTGCGCGCGATCGCCCACGGGCCGGGCATCGTCACCGGCAAGACCTTCCTCGGCGGGACGACGCGGGTCGGGGTCCTGCTCGACGAGGACCTCACCGTGCTCGTCGACAGCCCCAGCGCCGACGCCGCGACGCTCACGATCGGCGAAGCCGTCGCGGTCGCCGTGACGGGTCATCAGCTGTTGGTGGTGGACGCGACGCCCTGAGCCCGTGGGATTCTGGGTGGATGACCGACCCGGACGACCACCCGGTGGAGGTGGAACGGTGCGCCGGCCTGTGCGGCGAGCTCATCCTGAGCAAGCGCGGCGCACACCACGAGATCGTGGCCAACGGCACGTTCCTCATGGACACCCGCAACGGCGCGTCGGAGCGGCTGTTGATCACCGCCGCGGCCGAGCGGATGCCGCCGCCGGGGCGGATGCTGATCGGCGGGCTCGGGGTGGGGTTGTCGCTGGCCGCGGCGCTGGCCGATCCGCGCGTCGGCGAGGTGCACGTCGTGGAGCGCGAGCCCGCGGTGATCCGCTGGAACCTCGGGCCGCTCGCCGCGGTGCACGGCGACGCGGTCCGCGACCCGCGCACCGTCGTGCACGAGGCCGACATCGTCGACTGGCTGGCCGGTGCCGAGACCGCCTCGGTCGACGCGATCTGCCTGGACGTCGACAACGGTCCCGACTGGCTCGTGACACCCGGCAACGGGCAGCTCTACACCGACGACGGGATCGCCACCGCCGCGCGGGTGCTGGCCCCGGGAGGCGTGCTCGCGCTGTGGAGCGCCGCCCGAGCCGACGCCTTCGCCGCACGTCTGCGCACCAGGTTCGACCACGTCACGACCCTGGAGATCCCGGTGCCGCGCGGAGAGCCGGACGTGGTGGTGCTGGGGCGGCTGACCGGAGTAGCTGCGCCAGTTCGCCGTCGAGGAAGTGGGTGATTGCGGTGACCCGGCCCTCGGCCGACACCGTCAGGACGATGGCTCCGGTGCGACGCTCCTGCGCCGAACCCGGCTCGGTGAGGTGGCAGGTGAACGCCGGCTGGCCGTTGACCCGGATCGGTGACAGGCGCAGGGTCCGGGGCCCGCGCCAGTCCATGCTCGACCGCAGGAAGGCGGCGATAGCGGTGGGCCCCTGGTACGCGTGGGGCGCGGGCGGCATGGCCAGCCAGGCGTCGTCGGTGAGCAGCGCGATCACGCCCGCCACGTCGCCGTCGACGTAGGCCTCGGCGAAGCGGCGCGCCACCCCGTCGTGTGCCGGGTCCGCCGCCGCGGCGGGGGGATCGATGTGCTCCCGCGCCGCGCGGGCGCGTTGCAGCAGGCCCTTGAGCGCGGTACCGCCGACGTCCAGCATCGCCGCCGCCTCGGCGGGCGAGTACCCGAGCACGTCGCACAGCAGCAGCGCGGCCGTCTGGCGCGGCGGGAGGCGCTGCAGCGCGGCGACGAACGCCAGCGAGATCGTCTCGCGCTCCTCGTAGCGGTCGGCGGGGCCCGATTCCAGCCAGGCGTCCGGGTAGGGCTGCAGCCAGGTGATCGTGTCGCGCCGGGTCGGTTCGGGCGGTGCGAAGGGTGGCACCGGTTCGAGGGGCGGGCGGCGCTTGCCGTCGCGGACGGCGTTGAGGCAGCGGTTGGTCGCGATGCGGTAGAGCCATGCCCGCAGGGATGCCCGGCCGGCGAACGTATCGAGGCCGCGCCAGGCCGCCAGCAACGTCTCCTGCAGCACGTCCTCGGCGTCGGTGATCGACCCGAGCATCCGGTAGCAGTGCACGTGCAGCTCACGCAGGTGTGGCTCGGTGAGCTCCCGGAAGGCGCGCTCGTCGCCCGCCCGGGCCGCTTCGAGCACGGATCCGCTCACGGGCACATCGTTGCACCGTACGGGTTCAGCTGCGCCCGTAGGCCGCGAGGAACACCCGCGCCGCCTGATCGGCGATGGTGGCGAGCTCGGCGTCGGGCGGCCGCGCCGCGCTCCCGGCGAACATCGTCTGGTTCATCGGCTTGTACATGCAGAGCCCGGCGAAGTGGTAGGCGGCCAGCGTCGGATCGGGGAGCTCGCGCAACACACCCCGCTCGACCAGGCGTGCCAGCGACTCGCCCAGCAGCACCAGCGCGCGGTGGAAGTTGCGCTCGAACCAGGCCGTGGAGATGTCGGGGAAGCGGTCGGCCTCCGCGAGTACGAGGCGGCGCAATCGCACGACGTCCGACAGCAGGAAGCTGTCGAAGAAGAGCAGCGCGAGGTCGCGGAACGCTCCTTGCAGGTCGGTGGCCGTCTCGACGGTGTCGGCAACGGTCTTCCCGAAGCCGTCGACGACCTGGACGGTGGTGCCGAGGATGATCTCGGTGAAGAGGTGCTGCTTGTCGGCGAACTGCTTGTAGACGGTCTGCTTGGACACCGCGGCCTTCGCCGCCACCTCGTCCATGCTGGCCCCGACGTAGCCGTGCTGCAGGAACACCGCGGTGGCCGCGTCCAGGATCGCCCGCCGCTTGCGCGCGGTGCGACCTTCGTCGGCGCCCTCCGGTAGTGGGTCCACGACAACCTCCCGTTCTGACGGCAGTGTACTGGACTGTTCCGTACTGCAGTACTGGACAGTTCCGTACCCATCTGAGTACCGTACCGTCTAGTTCTAACGGAGCAGGTCGGCTGAGGGGTGCGGGCATGGGAACGGTGCGATCCAAGGACGGCACGTCGATCGCGTTCGACGCGTGGGGCGAGGGGCAGCCGCTGATCATGGTTGACGGCGCGACGAGCTTCCGGGCGGTCAACCCGCTCAACGCGGCGGTGGGGCAGCTGCTCGCCGACGGCTTCCGGGTGTACGCCTACGACCGTCGCGGCCGTGGCGAGAGCACGGACACGGCGCCGTACGCGGTGGAGCGGGAGATCGAGGACCTGGCGGCGCTGATCGCGGACGCCGGTGGCCAGGCGGTGCTGTGCGGGTTCTCGTCGGGTGCGGTGCTCGCGATGGACGCCACCGCGGCGGGGTTGCCGGTGAGCCGGCTGGCGGTGTTCGAGCCGCCGTTCGTGGTGGGTGCCAGCCGTCCGCCGCTGCCGGCCGACTACGTCGAGCAGCTGGACCGGTGCGTCACCGACGGCCGGCCGGGAGACGCCGCGGAGCTGTTCCTGACCGCGGCGGTGGGGATGCCGGCCGAGGCCGTGGTCGGCATCCGGCAGAGTCCGTTCTGGCCGGCTCTGGAGTCGGTGGCACCGACGATCGCCTACGACGGCCGGATCATGGGGTCGACGATGTCGGGTGCGCCGCTGCCGTCGGACCGGTGGGCAGCCATCACGGTGCCGACGCTGGTGCTCTACGGCGAGGGCACCGACCCGTCGCTGGTCGCGGGCGCGCACGCCGCTGCGGACCTGCTGCCGACCGCAACCCTGCTGGCGGTGCCGGGGGAGCAGCACAGCGTCGAGGCCGACGTGCTCGCCCCTGTTCTGCGTCGCTTCGTCGCCGGCGGCTGACCACTCACAACCCGAAGGAGGTGTCGTCGTGCGCAAGGTGTCCGCATCGCTGTTCAGCTCGCTCGACCTGGTGGTCGAGGCACCGAACGAATGGCAGTTCGACTTCGACGACGAGATGGGCGCTGAGATGTCGCGCGCGCTCGCCGAACAGGATGTCGTGCTGATGGGCCGGGTGACGTTCACGGAGTGGGCGTCCTACTGGCCGACCTCGACGGAGGAGCCGTTCGCGGGATGGATCAACCAGACACCGCGCTACGTCGCGTCCTCGACGCTGGCGTCGGTGGACGAGTGGCCGGGCAGCACCTTGATCAAGGGCTCGGTCACCGACTTCGTGGCCGAGCTGCGTGGGCAGGACGGCTCCACGATCGGCGTCGGCGGCAGTCCGACGCTGGTGCGGGCGCTGTTCGATGCCGGCCTGCTCGACGAGCTGACGCTGCTCATCCACCCCGTGGTGGCCGGCGGCGGTCGGCAGCGGTTGTTCACCGACGACGCCGCGCTGGCGAAGCTGGAACTGACGGGGTCCCGGTCCACCAGCAGCGGCGTGATCATCGCGACCTACCGGCCGGTGCGGTAGGCGGGCCGCGTCAGTCGCGCGCCCTGAGGTCTCCGCGCAGCACGGCGGCGACGTCGTAACGTGCGGGGATGTCGAGCTGCTCGTAGCGGCAGGATGCCGGCTCGCGGTCGGGTCGCCACCGCGCGAACTGCCCGTTGTGCCGCAGCCGGACGGGCTGGTCGCCCTCGGTCTGGGTGTAGTGGATCTCGACGACCCGCTCGGGACGCAACGGCACGAACTGCGCTTGGGCGCCCCGCCAGCGGTTGATCTCGCCGGGGATGCGCTGACCCGGCTGCGGCGACACCCACGGGTGGGCCTCGTCCTCGGTGATCAGCTCGGCGAGCTCGGTGGCCAGCGCCCGCCGGTCGGCGGCCTTGAACGACCCGGCGACGCCGATGTGGTGCAGGAGCCCGGCCTCGTCGTAGAGGCCCAGCAGCAGCGAGCCGACGGCGGTGCCCGGCTCGGTGTCCTTGTGCCAGCGCAGGCCGGCGAGCACGACGTCGGCCGTGCGCGCGTGCTTGATCTTGATCATCGTGCGCTTGCCGGGTGTGTACGGCCCGCCGGCCGGTTTGCCCATCACGCCGTCGAGGCCGGCGCCCTCGAACAGGGTGAACCACTGCTGCGCCAGCTCGCGGTCGGTGGTGGCGGGCGTCACGTGCAGCCCCGAGAGGTCGAGCAGCGCGGCGCGGCGCTCGACCGTGGGGGACTCGAGCAGCTCGCGGGTGCCGAGCGCGAGCAGGTCGAACGCGACGAGGACAGCGGGGGTCTTCTCGGCCAGCAGCGTGACGCGGGAGGCGGCCGGATGGATCCGTTCGGACAGCGCGTCGAAGTCCAGCTCGTCGTCCACCGCGACGACCAGCTCGCCGTCGACGACGGCCTGCGGCGGCAGCACGCGCAGCATCTCCGCCTCGACCTCGGGGAAGTACCGGTTGAGCGACTTGCCGCTGCGGGACTGGAGCAGCACCTCGTCGTGGTCGCGGAAGACGAGGCAGCGGAAGCCGTCCCACTTCGGCTCGAACACCAGGTCGCCGTCGGCCGGGATGGCGTCGACCGCGGCGGCGAGCATCGGCTGCAGGGGTGGGGTCAGCGGAAGGTCCACGGGGCCATCCTGCTCTCCCGGTCTCGTGGTGCGCCGCCCACCGCGCTGGCCCGGTTGCAGGAAGGTCCTGCATGGCCTGCGGCCGCCATGAAAGAGGCCCTGGCGACTGCGCTGCGGTGCGGCTCGCACCGAGCATGCTCGCCGAGGCGCACGGGAGGGGCCCGGCGTGGGGCCGTGCGGCGCGGTCTTCGTGTCGGCGGTCGAGCGCTCATTGGCTCATGATCCAACCGGAACCGGTGGGCGTTGATCACTCGACCGGCGCGCGGCAGGCTCTCGCGTTGCAGGAAGGCCACCTTCCTGCAACGGGGCCAGTGCGGGGGGCGTCCCGGTAGGTTGCCTTCCCTGCAATGAGGAATGGGCCGGACCCGGCTACACCCGCTCGACCGCGAGCCGGCCGCGGGTCAGCGCGACGGCCGCCACCGCAGCGACCACGAGCACGGCCGCCGTGATCGTCAGCGGGCTCTGGCCCGGCACCGGCGCCGCGAACAGGACCGACGACGTCCCCCGTGGGAACCGCCGGTGTCGGTGCTGGTCACCGGCAGACCGTAGGGCCGCGGACGCGGTCGTGCACGTAGTCAGCGCGTGACGCCGCGCCGACCGTAGGTGCCGGCGACGATGCCGACTCCGATCACCGCTACCACGAGCTGGACCAGCAGTTCGAGCCAGTCGATGCCGCTGGTGTCGGTGGGGATGCCGATCAGCCTGGCGATGAACGTGCCGACGAACGCGGCGACGATGCCGACGACGATCGTGAGCCAGATCGGGATGTTCTGCTTGCCGGGCAGGATGAGGCGGGCGAGCACACCGATGATCAGACCGATGACGATGGCGCCGATGATGCCGGAGATGGTCACGATTCCTCCAAGGAAGGGGTCACGGGTCAGACGCGTGGCCCACCTCCGACCTCACGGTGATGCCGGTCACACCTGACGACCGCGCCGACCCGTTGGCCACCGCGCCGATGTCGGGACGTCGGCGCGGTGGCTACGGCGTCGGCGCGGTGGGTGGGCGCAACACCGTCGAGCCGAGCAGCCGAGCGGCCAGCAGCGCCACCTCCAGGTCGATCCGGCCGTCCTGCAGGGGCGTGCCCCGCTGCTGCTCGGCCTTGCGGATCCGGTACTGGATCGTGTTCTTGTGCAGGTGCAGCTCCGCGGCGGCCGCGGCGAGGCTGCCGCCGTGGGAGAGGTAGACCCACAGCGTCTCGCGCAGGCGGGCGGCCGCCTCGTCGTCGTCGGCCAGCCCGCCCAGCGCCGCCTGCACCCACGGCGCCGCGGTGGCGGGGTCGGCGGCCAGCAGCGCCAGCGGACCGAGGTCGGCAGGCGCGGTCACCCGCAGGCGGTGCGCCGCATCGGCGGCCACGGCGATCTGCTGGCACTGCTGCGCCTGCTGGTGGCTGCGGCGGAAGCCCGGCAGTCCCGGCGCCGGGTCGCCGAGCGCCGCATGGGTGCCGGGGACGCCGTCCAGCACATCGACGAGCGCGTCGCGGTGCAGGGCCGCGGTCGGGAACCACGCCCACAGCGTGGCCGCATCGGGCGCCACCACCAGCGGCGGCCGGGTGCAGCCCAGCGCGTTCGCGACCGCGGGAACGCTCCGCTCGAGCAGTCCGAGCCGGGCGTCCTCGTCGACGTCGGTGCCGCACCAGAAGACCGCGGCTACGTGGGCGGCGGCCAGGTCGTGACCGAGCGCGCTGTCCGGGTCGCCGCCGTCGCTCGACCGGCCGGCCAGCAGGGCCGTGACGCGGGCCAGCCGGGCGGTGTTGCGTTGCCTGATCCAGCTGTCGCGCTCGGACTGGTAGGCGAGGACGACCTCCTCGGAGACCACGTCGACGACGCTGAACGCCACCGACGACAGGTCCCTCGCCGCGGCCGCCACCTGCGCGCCGTCGGCACGGGTGGCCGCGATCCGGCCGATCACCTCCTGCTGGAACGCGGCCTGGCCCAGCCGGTAGGCGCGCAGCATCGTCGAGATCGGCACCCCGCGCTGCGCCAGCCGCCTGGCCAGCTCGAGCGCGGCCTCTGGCGCTCGGATGCCGGTGACCGCCGAGCCGGTGCCCAGCGCTGTCAGCCCGGCCGCGACGACGTCCTGGATGGTGGCGGTCATCAGCTCCCGCACGTGCGGGTCCGCTGCCAACTCCGGTAGCGGTCCGGCGATCTCCACGAGTACGGCCATGACGAGGTCACCGCGGTCGGCGAGCAGCTGTGCGGCCACCTCGCGGAGGGTGTCCGACGGCGATGGGGCCACGCGCGGACCGTACCGCGGGGCCCAGCGGCGCGGTGATCCGTCCGGTCAGGACTCGGCGCGTGCGAGGGGGATGAAGTCGACCTTGTCGCGCACCCCGCAGTCGGGGCACGTCCAGTCGTCGGGGACCTCGGCCCACGAGGTGCCGGCGGCGAAGCCCTCCAGCTCGTTGCCCTCGGCCACCACGTAGGTGTGGCCGCAGCCCGGGCAGCGCGCGGCCGCGACGTCGTCACCGACCACCGCGACGGCGGTGTCCGGCCGGTCGGCGTCGGTGCCGGCGACCGGAACCGGGTAGCGGGCGAGCAGCTTCTCGCGCTTGCGAGGGGCCAGGTTCGCCAGCCGCAGGTCACCGTCGTAGTGCGCGACGACCAGCGGGTCCATCGTCGCGCGGAACAGCGGCGGGATGACGGCGAGCAGCATCATGCCGGTGTACCCGGTGGGCAGGACGGGGCTCTCGGCGAAGTCACGCAGCGTCTGGAACCGGCGGGTCGGGTTGGCGTGGTGGTCGCTGTGGCGCTGCAGGTGGTAGAGCAGCACGTTGGTGGCCACGTTGTTGGAGTTCCACGAGTGTGCGGGCGTGACCCGCTCGTAGCGGCGCCGGTCGGGCGGGCCGATCTGCTGGCGCAGCATCCCGTAGTGCTCCATGTAGTTGACGACCTCCAGCAGCGAGAAGCCGAAGACGGCCTGGATCACCAGGTAGGGCAGGATCCCGACGCCGAACACGGCGATCAGCGCGCCCCACAGCACCGCCGACATCAGCCACGCGTTCAGCACGTCGTTGCCCAGGCGGTACGGGTGCTTGTCGCGGCGCGCGAAGCGCTTGCGCTCCACCCGCCACGCGCTGCGCAGCGAACCGACGACCGTGCGGGGCCAGAACGCGTAGAAGCTCTCGCCCATCCGGCTCGACGCCGGGTCCTGCGGGGTCGCGACGCGGACGTGGTGGCCGCGGTTGTGCTCGATGTAGAAGTGGCCGTAGAAGCACTGCGCGAGTGCGACCCTGGCCAGCCAGCGCTCGGCGGACTCCTTCTTGTGTCCCAGCTCGTGCGCGGTGTTGATCCCGATGCCGGCCACGGTGCCGAGCGTCAGCGCGAGCCCGACGTTGCCGGCCACCCCGGCGTCCTGCGTGCTGAGGAACCACATCCCCGCGATCAGCCCGGCGTACTGCACGGGCAGGAACGCGTAGGTGATCCAGCGGTAGTAGCGGTCTTCCTCGAGTGCCTCCATCACCTCGTCGGGCGGGTTGGAGCGGTCGAACCCGGCCACCAGGTCGATCAGCGGCACCACGACGAGCACGACGACGGGGCCGAGCCAGAGCGTGGCCGCCGCACCGGTCCAGGTGTGGAGGGCCATCGCGATGAAGGGCAGCAGCGGGACGACCAGCCCCAGCATCCACAGGTAGCGCTTGTGGTCCCGCCAGGTGTCGAGGCCGTCGACCGGCAGCGTCAACGCGTAGGTCTTCATGGAGCCCTCCGTTCGCAGTAGCCGTACGGCTGTGACGGTACGAACGAGGTGGCCCCGCCCCATCGGCCTGCAAGACGAAACGTGCGCAGGCTGTTGTGCCGAGAGCACAGTTCGGCCACACATCCGTCCACACAGCACTGCCCCGGACAGATCGGGGAGCCGCCTACTCCTCCCCGGGGAACCGGACGCCGAGCTGGGCGCGGACGCTGTCCATCGCCGCCATCACCCGCACCGTGTCGGAGAGGGGGAACAGGGGCGACTCGGTGTCACCAGCGGCCAGCCGGCGTGCGGCCTCGGCCGCCTGGTACCGCAGGCCGTGTCGCGCCTCGTCCGCGGTGGGGCTGCGCTCGTCGAGCACTCTCCGCTGCGGTCGACGAGCCGGATCCGGGTGGGCGCGTAGAACGTGCCGTCGATGTCCAGCCGTCCTGCCGTCCCGCAGATCGAGGCCGAGCAGCCCGACCGGGCGAGCATGGACGCGTGCAGGACGCCCTGCGCGCCGCCCGCGGTGGTGACGCAGATCGTCTCCTGGCTGTCGACGCCCAGGTCGGTCAGCGCTCCGGTGGCCGTGACGGAGGCGAAGGGGCCGAGGACGAAGTCGGCGAAGGACAACGGGTAGACGCCCAGGTCGAGCAGGGCACCGCCGGCCAGCTCCGGCCGGGAGAGGCGCTCCGGGCCGTTCGGGTAGAGCTGCTGGCCGTGATCGGCGAAGACGGTGGTGACCTCGCCGAGGATGCCGTCCGCCAGCACCTGCCGGATCACGTCGTAGTGGGGGAGGAACCGGCTCCACATCGCCTCGAGCAGGAACAGCCCCTTCGCGCGGGCGAGCTCGACGAGGTCGCGGGCCTCCGCGGCGTTGCGGGTGAAGGCCTTCTCGACGAGCACCGGCTTGCCGGCCTCGAGCGCGAGCCGGGCCTGCGCGTGGTGCTCCGAGTGCGGGGAGGCCACGTAGACGATGTCGACGTCCGGGTGGTTCACCACCTCCGCGTAGGAGCCGTACGCGGCGGTCACGCCGTACTCGTCGGCGAAGGCCTTCGCCCGTTCGACGGTGCGGGATCCGACGGCGACGATCTCCTGCCCGGTGCCCTCGCGCAGCGCTGTGGCGAACCCGCGGGCGATGCCGCCGGGCGCGAGGATGCCCCACCGCGCGACGGGCGCGGTACGAGGATCGGGGGTGCGGGGGACGGGGAGGCGGGCGCTCATGCGTGCTGTCCTTGGAGGGCGTGCCGGTCGAGGTTCGGGGAGTTGGCGTACACGGCGTCGATGATCCGCAGGGTCTCCAGCGCCGCCGGCACGTCGATCCAGAAGTCCTTGCCCGCGCGGACGTGCTGGTGGAAGTCGCGGATCAGCAGGGCGTGCGAGGCGCCCCAGTAGGACCGCTCGCCCGCGGCCGTCGCCGCCTCCGCGACGGTCTCGACCCGCCCGTCGACGTGGGTCACCGTCAGCTCGGTGTCGAGCCGCAGGGTGGCGAGCTCGGTGCGGATCTCCACCGTGATCGGGGCGTTCTCGACGTGGCCGTTGGTGGCGTGGAAGACCGACGGCACGACGTCGCCCGCCGCGGTGCGGTGGTGCAGCTGGATCGCCGCGGTGTCCTCGACCTCGATGACCCCGGCCAACGCCAGCGTGGCGGCGGTACCGCGGACGTCGCTCACCGGCCCGAGGAACCACTGCAGCAGGTCCAGCGTGTGGATCGCCTGGTTCATCAGGACACCGCCGCCGGCGCTCGCCCACCGGCCGCGCCAGCTCCGGTGCGCGTAGTAGGCGGCGTCGCGCGACCAGGTGACCGAGGCCCGCCCGCCGAGCACCCGCCCGAGCGAGCCCTCATCGAGCCGGTCGCGCAGCGCGCGGGATGTCGCGTTGTAGCGGTTCTGGAAGCAGACCCCGAGCACCGCGCTGCTGTTGCCGGCGGCGATCGCGAGCCGTTCGGCCTCCGCGACGGTGCGCGCCACGGGCTTCTCCAGCAGCACCGAGATTCCGCCTGCCAGGCACTCGGCGGCCTGCTCGGCATGCAGGTGGTGCGGCGTGCAGACGTGCACGACGTCCGGTGCGACGGCGGTGAGCATCGCGGCGACATCGGCGAAGCCCGCACAACCGGCGCGCTGCGCCGCGGCGGAGCGGCGATCGGGATCGACGTCGCACACGCCCACGGTGTGGACATCGGGGTCGGCGAGCAGCGCGTCGAGGTGGACGGCCGAGATGTCGCCGCAGCCGACGACGGCGGCCCGAAGGCGGGCGCTCACGGCAGCAGGCGCCGCGCCGACACCCCGTCGGCCAGCTCGTCGAGCAGTGCGGCGGTGGTGTCCCAGTCCATGCAGGCATCCGTGATGGACTGCCCGCGGGTCATGGCCGGGCCCAGGTCCTGGCGGCCGGCGACGAGGAAGCTCTCCAGCATCACCCCGACGATGCCGCGCTCGCCGCCGGCGATGCGGGCGGCGATCTCGCGGGTGACCTCGGCCTGACGGACGTGGTCCTTGCCGCTGTTGCCGTGGCTGGCGTCGATCAGGATGCGGGCGGGCAGGTGGGCTCTGCGCAGCAGTTCCAGCGCGGAGGCCACCGAGGCGGCGTCGTGGTTGGGACCGCTGGAGCCGCCGCGCAGGATCACGTGGCAGTCCGGGTTGCCCGACGTCGTGACCAGCGCCGCGACGCCGTCGTGGTCGATGCTCATGAAGACGTGGCCTGCGGCGGCCGCGCCCACACCGTCGATGGCGACCTGGACGTCGCCGTCGGTGCCGTTCTTGATCCCGACGGGCATCGACAGGCCGCTGCAGAGCTGGCGGTGGACCTGGCTGGCCGCGGTACGGGCCCCGATGGCGCCCCACGACACGACATCGGCGATGAACTGCGGGGTGATCGGGTCGAGGAACTCGCAGCCGACCGGCAACCCCAGCGCCGTCACCTCGAGCAGGAGCTTGCGGGCGATGCGCAGCCCGGTGTTGACGTCGAACGTGCCGTCGAGGCCGGGGTCGTTGATCAGACCCTTCCAGCCGACGGTGGAGCGGGGCTTCTCGAAGTAGGTGCGCATGACGATGCGCAGCTCGCCGGCGGTCTTCTCGGCGTGGGCGGCGAGGCGGGCGGCGTAGTCGAGCGCGGCGTCGGGGTCGTGGATGGAGCAGGGCCCGACGACGACCAGTAGACGGTCGTCGTTGCCGTCGAGGATGTCGGCGACCTCGGTGCGGGTGCGCATGACGGTGCGGGCGACGGGCTCCGCGATCGGCAGCTCGTGGCGCAGCCGCGACGGCGGGAGCAGCGGGCTGGTGCGCACGGTGCGGTGCTCGTCGAGGGCCGGGACGGCGACGATGGACAGGCCGGGGCCGGCGTTCACGGGCGCACCCGGCCGGCGGTAGCACGGCTGCGGCCACCGGGTCGCGGGCTCTGATGACCGTCGGTCACACGATCCATCACACCTGATGGTGTACCAGTACCCGAACGGCCGCTCGCCGATAGCCCTGCGTGTGCAGCCGCCGTCCGCGGGTCCAGTACCGTACAGCTTGCTCGATGTGGCCCGCCCGGTGTCGCCCGCCCGAACGGCGCGTTCGTCCATCGGGTGCTGGCGAACGCGCCGTTCGTTCCGGGCGGGCGCGAGCGCTCAGTCCAGCACGGCCCTGGCGAACTCCTGCGCACGTTCCCGCAGCCCGGAGCGCCGCTCGTCGACCGTGGTGCCGGGGGTCGGACGCAGCGCCGCGGTGGCCTTCTCGACCCGGACGTGCTCGGCGCACCGGAGATCCCCGCACACGTACGTGCCGACGGTGTCGCCGTTGCGCCCGGCCGCGCCGGGGCGCCGGGCCACGAGCAGCTCCACCCGTCCCGGTGCGTGGGTGGTGCGGCACAGCGCACACATCGCCGTGGCCCGCACCGCACCGTCGCCGGTGCGCAGCGCGATACCGACGAACCCGTCCGCGCCGGGCAGCAGCAGTACACCGCGCTCGGGTGCCTTCGGGTCGCGCCAGCCCAGCACGTCGTCGACACCGTCGAGATCGAGGTCGCGCACCCAGGCGGGCAGCGTCATCCGGGTGGTCTCGCCCTTCGTGGCGTTGGCCATGGCGTGGCGGATCCGGGCGTCGGTGGAGGTCGTGGCGGTCATGGTCCTGTCCGTGGGTCGAAGCTGCTGCTGATCCCCGACGCTAACCAGCGCCGGCCCCGGCGACATCCGGTTTTGCGTCGGGCGCGGCACGTCGGAAGAGCCGGAGGCCCTCGTCGACGACCGCGGCACGCCGCCGGTTGCCCGGGTCGGTATCGGGGCGCAGCCAGATCGAGGCGTGGTTCAGGACGCCGTGCAGGCAGTGCAGCGCGACGGCGGGATCCGGGCAGTCGAACTCGCCGTCGGCGACACCGCGTTCGATGACCTCACGGAAGATATCGTCGTGGCGTCGCCGCATGGACTTCATGGACTCGCCGTGCTCGGCGGGCCACGACATCGGGAACGAGAACAGCTTGCCGACCTCGGGGTAGAGCTCGGTCAGCACGTGGAGCTGCTCGCCGACGAGGATCGTGAGCTGCTCGGTGGCGGACCGGTCGGCCGCGGCGTCCAGCTCGTGGCGGAGCCTACCGAGCACGTCGGTGGTGAGGGCCTCCAGCGCTGAGGCGACGAGCGCGTCCTTGCCGGGGAAGTAGTGGTAGAGCGTGGCCTTCGCGATGTCGGTGCGTTCCGCGACGTCCTCGAGGCTCATGCCCTGGTAGCCGCTGCTGCTCAGGATCTGCAGCGCGACCGCGACGATCTCCGCCTTCCGGCGGTCCCGGCGCCGCGCGGCGCGCCCCGTCGGAGGCGCGGAGGGGTCATCGATCGTCGACGTCACCGCTGCATCGTAGCCGCGCGGCGGGTTGGTGTGACGTTCCCGGGGCCTGATAATCGACTGCGAATGGCAGAAGTCGACCGATCGGTTGACTTTTGGGATTGACGGTCGATACCGTCGCTCCCGTCGCGAACCCCGAGCTCAGGAGTTGCCATGGCCGTCACAGCACCGGTCTCGTCCGCGGTGGCCGAGCTCCGCCGCACCGGCGGGGTCGCGGCCATCACGCTGCGCAGGCCGCCCGCCAACGCCTTCGACCCGGTGCTCGTGCAGCAGCTGGGCGAGCTGGTGGCGGAGGTCGCCGCCGATGTGGACGTGCGCTGCGTGGTCTTCCGCGGAGCGGGCGCGCTGTTCTCGGCGGGAGCCGACGTCGAGGCGCTGCAGGTGCTGGCGGCCGCGACGGCCGGTACCGACGCCGTGGTCGAGCACGTCGCGCGGATGCAGGAGCTGTTCACGGCCGTTGCCGGACTCCCGGTGCCGACGATCGCGGCCATCCACGGGGTCGCCGCCGGCGGTGGGCTCGAGCTCGCACTCGCCTGCGATCTGCGGATCGTCGGTCGACGCGCCCGGCTGGGGCTGCCCGAGGTCGGCCTCGGGCTGGTGCCGGGAGCCGGTGGGACGCAACGGATCGCGCGCCAGGTGGGTCCGGGGTGGGCCGCCCGGCTGGTGCTCGGCGGCGAGCTGATCAGCGGGACCGAGGCGGTGCGCATCGGGCTGGCCCAGCACGCCGTTCCCGACACCGACGTCCACGCCGCAGTCGAGGAGGTCGCGGCCCGCATCGCCGGGCGCCCCCGGGCCGCGCTGGTGGCGGCCAAGCGCTGCCTGGCCGCCGCGGGAACGGCACCTGGATTCGGGATCGAGCTGGCCGCGGTGCGCGAGCTGATCGGTTCACAGGAGACGACCGCGCTGCTGGCCGCGTTCACCGCGGGCCGCAGCCGGAGGGATCGGAGCAACCCAGAATGACCGTCTACGAGGACATCCGGTACGAGCGGATCGGGTCCGCCGCCGTCGTCACCATCGACCGCCCGAAGCGCTACAACGCCTTCCGCGGGCGCACGATCGAGGAGCTCATCGCCGCCTTCCGCGTCGCCTGGGCCGATCACGGCGTGCGCGCCGTCGTCCTCACCGGCGTGCTGTGCGACCTGACGATCGCGGCCGAGAGCGCCCGCTTCGGCCAGGCCGGCCCGCGCGTCGGCTCCTTCGACGCCGGGTTCGGCTCCACCTACCTCGCCCGCGTCATCGGGGCCAAGCGGGCCCGCGAGGTCTGGTACCTGTGCCGCCAGTACGACGCCGTGACGGCCGAGCGCTGGGGCCTGGTCAACGCCGTGGTGCCGGCGGCGGAGGTGCTCGCCGAGGCACTGCGCTGGGCCGAGGAGATCGCCGTGATGAGCCCGACGGCGATCCGGTTCCTCAAGCACTCCTTCAACGCCGACACCGAGCACCAGGCGGGCCTGGCCAACATGGCGACGGCCGCGCTCGAGATGTTCGTCGACAGCCCCGAGGGCGAGATGTTCGTCGACAGCCCCGAGGGCCAGGAGGGCGCGCGAGCGTTCACCGAGAAGCGCGCCCCCGACTTCGCCGCCCACGCGGGCTGAGGGCGGCCACCATGGACTTCACCGGGAAGCTCGCCGTCGTCACGGGCGTGGCATCGGGGATCGGGCGCGCCGTCGCGCTCGAACTGGCTGCTGCGGGGGCCACGGTCATCGCCGCCGACCGCGATCTCGACGGCGCCAAGCGCACCGCCGAGCTCGCCACCGGCGCGATCGAGCCGCACTTCCTCGACGTCACGGACCCGGCCGCGGTGCTGGCGCTGCGCGAGGACGTCGTCGCCCGCCACGGCGCACCGAACGTGCTGGTCAACGCCGCGGGCTGGGACCGCATCGCCCCGTTCCTCGACGGCGACGAGGAGTTCTGGCACGCGCTCGTCGAGATCAACTACCTCGGCCAGGTCCGCATGACCAAGGCGATGCTCGAACCGATGCTCGCGGACGGGGGTCGGATCGTGAACCTCGCCAGCGACGCCGGCCGCGTCGGGAGCAGCGGGGAGTCGGTCTACGCGGGCGCCAAGGGCGGCGTCATCGCGTTCACCAAGTCCGTGGCCAGGGAGGTCGCCCGCCACGGCATCACCGTCAACTGCGTCTGCCCCGGCCCGACCGACACCCCGCTGTTCGCCGCCCAGCCGGAGAAGATCCGGCTGGCGCTGGTCAAGGCCATCCCGCTGCGGCGGCTGGCGACACCCGAGGAGGTCGCCGCGGCCGTCACGTTCTTCGCCTCCGACCGGGCCGCGTTCGTGACCGGCCAGGTCCTCAGCGTCAGCGGCGGCCTGACCATGGCCGGCTGACGGCCGGCATCGTTCCCTTCCGAACCGCATCTGTGGAGAGAGCACATGGACGTGCACGGCGAGCAGTACCGCGCCCGCGGCTGGTGGCGGGACCGGACCCTCATCGACGACTTCCGCGAGCACGCCGCGCTGCATCCCGAGCAGCGGGCGATCGTGGCGCACCGGGCAGGCGGACCCGTCACGACGCCGACCTACGGGGAGCTGGCCGCGGTCGTCGACCGCTACGCGGGTGCCCTGCTGCAGCGCGGGGTGGGCCCCGGCGACGTGGTGTCCTTCCAGCTGCCGAACTGGTGGCAGTTCACCGCGCTGCACCTGGCCTGCGCGCGGATCGGGGCGGTCACCAACGCGATACTGCCGATCCTGCGCCGCCGGGAGGTGCAGTTCATCTGCGAGCAGCTCGGCTCATCGGTGTGCGTCGTGCCCGCGTCGTTCCGCGTCCACGCGGCGATGCTGGCCGACATCGTGGCGGAGCTCGCCTCACCGCCGCGCGTGTTCGCACTCGGCGCCACGACCGGACTGCCGCCCGGCGTCGAGGCGTTCGAGCCGTTCTTCGACGCGGACCGACCCGGGTACCCGCTCGACGCGATGCGGCCCGGCGCCGACGACGTCGCGCAGATCCAGTTCACCTCCGGCACCACGGGTGAGCCCAAGGGTGTGGTGCACACGTGGAACACGGTGCACGCCGGGATGCGGATCGTCCCGGAGACGATGGGCCTGGGAGCCGGCGACACCGTGCTCGCGGTGTCACCGATGGCCCACACCGTGGGGTTCTACTTCGGCGTCACGATGCCGATGAGCGCCGGGATGACCGTGGTCCTGCAGGACGTCTGGGACCACCGCCGTCCCGACCTCTACGCCGCCGCCGTGGACGGCGCCGGCTGGTTCGACACCGGCGACCTCGCCCGGCGCCTGCCAGGGGGCGACGTGGCCGAGTACCTGATCGGCGATGCCGCGGAGGGCGTGCGGCCGGACGCGTTCCTGGGTCGACGGCGAGGCCCGGGTGCTCCCGGTGGACACCGTCGTGCTGTGCGCCGGACAGGAGAGCGCCCGCGTCCTGTTCGAGGAGCTCACTGCCCGCGGCACGGCGTGCCGGCTCATCGGCGGCGCCCACGTCGCCGCGGAGCTCGACGCCGCTGCCGCCATCGACGAGGCCACCCGCCTCGCCCTCTCGATCTGACCGCCCGCCCGAGTACCTGAGGAGTCCAGTGGACGCCACCGAGCTGTCCGACATGCTCGCCGCCGTGCGGCGGTTCGTCCGGGACACCGTCGTCCCGGCCGAGGACGAGATCGAGGAGACCGACGCGATCCCCGACCGGATCCGCAAGGCCTGCAAGGACATGGGCCTCTACGGGTTCGCCATCCCGCAGCGGTACGGGGGCATCGGGCTGACGGCCGTCGAGGAGGTCGAGCTCGCGATGGAGCTGGGCTGGACGTCGCCCGCGCTGCGCTCGCAGTTCGGCACCAACAACGGGATCGCCGGTCACGTGCTGCTGGAGGGTGGCACCGAGGAGCAGAAGCAGGAGTGGCTGCCGCGGCTGGCCTCCGGCGAGGTGGTGGCGTCGTTCGCGCTCACCGAGCCCGACGCCGGGTCCGACGCCTCGGCGCTGTCCACCCGTGCCGTCCGGGACGGGGACCGGTGGCTGCTCACCGGCACGAAGCGCTTCATCACCAACGCGCCGCTCGCCGACGTCTTCATGGTCTTCGCCAGGACCGGGGACGACCCGGGTCTCCCGGCGAGCCGTGGCATCTCGGCGTTCCTGGTCCCGGCCGGGACGCCCGGGCTCGTCGTGGCCGAGCGCGATCACAAGATGGGGCAGGCGGGTTCCTGGACGGCCGACGTGCACCTCGACGGCGTCAGCGTCGGACCGGACGCGCTGATCGGCGGCCCGGACGGGCTCGGCCGCGGCTTCGTCACCGCGATGCGCTGCCTCGCGCACGGGCGGCTGCACATCGCCGCACTGTGCGTGGGCATGGCGCAGCGGCTGGTGGACGAGCAGGTCACCTACGCCGCGGGCCGTCGTCAGGGCGGTCGCGCGATCGCCACCCACCAGCTCGTCCAGGCCATGATCGCCGACTCCGTCACCGAGACCCGGGCGGGCCGGGCGTTCGTGCGCGAGGCCGCCGCGGGCTACGACGACGGCTCCGACACCACCGTCGGGCCGTCGGCGGCCAAGTACTTCTGCAGCGAGATGGTGGGCCGCGTCGCCGATCGGGCGGTGCAGATCCACGGCGGCAGCGGCTACATCCGCGGGGTGCCCGTCGAGCGCTTCTACCGCGACGTGCGCCTGTTCCGGATCTACGAGGGCACCTCGCAGATCCAGCAGCTCGTCATCGCCCGCGGCACGCTCGCCGCGGTGGCATCGTGAGCCCCGGCCCGCTGGCCGGGCTGCGGGTCGTCGAGCTCGCCGGGCTCGGTCCCGGGCCGTTCTGCGCGATGCTGCTGGCCGATGCCGATGCCGGCGCCGACGTGATCAGGGTCGAGCGCGACACCCGCGATCCCGGACCGGGCCCGCTCGTCCGTGGCCGGACGGTGGTGGTGGCGGACCTGAAGACCGGCGCGGGGCTCGCGCTCGTGCGCGACCTCGTCGGGCGCGCCGACGTCCTGCTCGAGGGCTTCCGGCCCGGCGTGACGGAGCGGCTCGGGCTCGGTCCGCAGGAGTGCCTGGTCGCCAACCCGCGCCTGGTGTACGGCTGGATGACCGGGTGGGGCCGGACCGGGCCGCTTGCTCAGCGGGCCGGCCACGACATCAACTACCTCGCCGTCACCGGCGCGCTGCACGCGATGCGGCGGGCCGGATCGGCTCCGGTGCCACCGCTCAACCTCGTCGCCGACTACGGCGGCGGCGGGATGCTGCTGGCGTTCGGCGTGCTGGCGGCCCTGCACGAGCGCACCGCCAGCGGGCGGGGCCAGATCGTGGACGCCGCCATGATCGACGGCGTCAGCCTGCTCATGACCGGGATCTGGAGCCGGCTCGCCGAGGGACGCTGGCCCGGCCCGGCGGGGTCGAACGAGCTCGACAGCGGTGCGCCGTTCTACGACGTGTACGCCACCGCCGACGGCGAGCACATGGCCGTCGGGGCCATCGAACCGCAGTTCTGGTCGCGGCTGCTCGCGGTGCTCGGCATCGACCCGGCCACCGTCGCCGACCAGTGGGACCGTCCGCAGTGGACGGCGACGAAGGCCCGCATCGCGCACGCCTTCGCCGCCCGCACCCGTGCCGCCTGGACTGCTGCCTTCGCCGATGTGGACGCGTGCGTGACCCCGGTCCGGAGCATGGCCGAGGCGGTGGCGGAGCCGCAGATGCAGGCCGGCGCCACCCTCGTCGACGTCGACGGCGTGGTGCACCCCGCTCCCGCCCCGCGCCTCTCGCGCACCCCGATGCGGCCGCAACGGCCGCCGGGACCCGATCACGACGCCGCCGCCGCGCTCGCGCGCTGGGGGGCGGCCGCCCAGCTCGTCGAAACCGGAGGCTCCCGTGCCTGACGTCGTGCTCTGCTCCCCGCTGCGCAGCCCGGTCGGGCGCTACGGCGGTGCCCTGCGCTCCGTGGCGGCCCACGAACTGGCCGCGCTGATGATCCGGGAGGTGATCGCGCGCACCGGGCTGCCCGGCGAGTCCGTCGACGATGTGATCCTCGGCCACTGCTACCCGACGATGGAGGCGCCCGCGATCGGCCGGGTGGCCGCGCTCGACGCGGGCCTGCCGGTGACCGCGGGCGGGATGCAGGTCGACCGGCGCTGCGGATCGGGGCTGCAGGCCGTGATCCAGGCCGCGCTCGCCGTGCGGTCCGGTGACGCCGACGTGGTGCTCGCCGGTGGCGCCGAGTCGATGTCCGGCGCGCCCTTCTACTCCACCGGGATGCGGTGGGGAGCCCGCTCCGGCGACGGCGTCATGCTGCACAACTCGCTGGTCCGGGGCCGGGTGACCGTCGGCGGGCGCAACCACCCGACGCCAGGCGGCATGCTGGAGACCGCGGAGACGCTGCGCCGGCAGTACGGCATCGGCCGCATCGAGCAGGACGAGTACGCGGCGGAGAGCCATCGCCGCGCGGCGGCGGCGCAGGCCGAGGCACGCTTCGCCGACGAGATCGTCCCGGTCGAGGTGCCCGGGCGGCGGGGCACCACGCGCGTCGATGCCGACGAGCACGTCCGTCCCGACACCACGATGGAGCAGCTGGCCGCGCTCGACGCCGTGCTCGCCGCCGACGACCCCGACGCCACCGTGACGGCCGGCAACGCCGCGGGCCAGAACGACGGCGCCGCGCTGTGCATCGTCACGCACCCGGCCAAGGCCGCCGAGCTGGGCCTGCGCCCGGTCGCGCGGCTCGTGTCGTGGGCGCTGGCGGGCGTGCCACCCGAGACGATGGGCCTCGGTCCGGTGCCCGCCACCGCCCGCGCGTTGAAGAACGCCGGGCTGACGATGGCCGACCTCGACCTGATCGAGGTCAACGAGGCGTTCGCGGTGCAGGTGCTCGCCTGCACGCGGGAGTGGGGGTTCGTCCCGGCGGATCTGGACCGGCTCAACGTCAACGGTTCCGGGATCTCGCTGGGCCACCCCGTCGGGGCCACCGGGGCGCGCATCCTCGCCACCCTGCTGCACGAGATGGGGCGCCGCGACGCCCGGTACGGGCTCGAGACGATGTGCATCGGTGGCGGCCAGGGCCTCGCGGCGATCGTGGAGCGGATCTGATGCGGGCGCTGGTGCTGCGGAGCTTCGGTGCGCCGCTGGAGGACACGGAGCTGCCGATCCCCGAACCCGGCCCCGGTCACGTGCTGGTCCGGGTCGCCGCGAGCGGGGTCAACCCGCTCGACACCAAGATCCGGGCGGGTGCGGCGGCGCACGCGCGCGTCGAGCCGCCCGCGGTGCTCGGGCTCGACCTCGCCGGCACCGTAGAGCGGGTCGGACCGGACGTCACGGGCTTCCGGCCGGGCGATCGCGTCTTCGGCCTGACCGGAGGTGTCGGCACCCTGCAGGGCTCGCTCGCCGAGTACGCCGCCGTCGACGCCCGGCTGCTGGCACGCGTGCCGGCAGGGCTGCCGCTGCGCGAGGCCGCCGCGCTGCCACTGGTGTTCATCACCGCGTGGGAGGGGCTCGTCGACCGGGCCCGGGTCGGACCCGGGATGGCGGTGCTCGTGCACGGCGGGGCGGGCGGCGTCGGCCAGATGGCGATCCAGATCGCCCGCGCCCGCGGCGCCCGCGTGTTCGCCACCGGATCACCGCGCAGCCTCGACGTGATCCGCGCGCTGGGCGCCGAACCGATCGACCGCACCACGACCTCGGTCGAGGAGTACGTGGCCGCGAGCACCGACGGTGACGGGTTCGACGTCGTGGTCGACACGATGGGCGGTGAGGTGCTCGACGCCTCGTTCCGCGCGGTGCGGGCCTACACCGGCCACGTGGTGAGCGCGCTCGGCTGGGGCTCGCACTCGCTGGCGCCGCTGTCGTTCCGCGGGGCCACGTACTCGGGCGTCTTCACCCTGCTCCCGATGCTGACGGGGAAGGGCCGCGAGCACCACGGCGAGATCCTGCGCGCCGCCGCCGGGCTGTTCCGGGACGGTGGGTTGCGACCGATCCTCGACGGGCGCCGGTTCGAACTCCTCACGATCGATGAGGCCCATGCGGTGGTGGCGGGGGGGACCGGGGAGGGGAAGGTGGTGGTGGATGTCGGGGAGTAGCGGGGGGATCGGCGCAGGTCAGTGCGCGAGTTGCGACGGATGGACCCGCGAGTTGGGACAGCTCGCACCGCGAGTTGGGACATAACGGCCCGCGAGTTGGGACAGATCGCACCGCGAGTTGGGATGGATGGGCCCGCGAGTCGGCGTCAGCGGTCGGCTGGCAGCGGGCGGGTCGAGGTCTGTTCGTCGAGTTGGGGAGTGTGTTCGGTTTCGTGCCTGCCGGTCGGGTGCGGTTGGGTTGTGTGGCCCGTTTCGTGCTCGCGGTCAGGTGCGGCTGGGTGGCGTGCCCCGGCTTTCGTGCCGCCTCGCCGGCGGGGCAGGTCTCGGGGAGGACACTGTGGGCCACCGTGTGCGCGCTGCGCGCGCACGGCTCTCGTGCCCGGCAGGGCTCCGGTGCAGACCGTGTCAGGCGTTGCCGCGGGCGGTGTCGGTGCAGGTCAGCGCGCGATTCGGGACAGATTGACCCGCGAGTTGCGCTCGAACGCACCGCGAGTTGCGGCGGATTGACCCGCGAGTTGCGACAGATGGCCCACGAGTCGGGGTCATCCGCATCCGGGGCTGCTGATTTCGCCATTTCGACACGGTGATTTCGCGTTTCCGGCACGGCGGTGGTGCTCGACGGCGTACCGGATCGGCGAAGATCGGCCCCGCCTCGAGTCCGGTGACGAGAGGTGCCCCGGCTCGCGACGTGTCGCCTGCGGGGCCGGTCGACGGGAGTGCACTCTGCGCGCCGGGGTGCGCGGGCTCTCTCGCCCGGCAGGGCTCCCGAGAAGCTGGGTCACACCGTCTGGCGCCCGCGCCTCCGTTTACCGATCGATCAGTAGCCGACGAGTGCGGCTACTGATCGATCGGTAAGTCCCGTGCGGGAACGGTCCTACGAGCCTTCCGACTCCGGATCCACGATCTTGCGGTTCTCGGGCCGTTCGTCGGGCGCCACCTCGGCCACCCCGCCCCACATGTCGTTGGCCACGCGATGGGAGGTGGCGGCCACCTCGGCGGCCTCCTGGTCGGGGTGGGGCGGCTCGATCAGCGTCCGTTCACCGTCGGCGACCTCAGCCACCATCCAGCCCCGATCGTTGCGCTCGACCTCGACGGTGGCCGTGTTCTGCTCTGCGTCGGATGTCATGACGGTGACTACCCAGGTTGTCGTGGCGCCAATCCGCCGTGCTCTCGCGCCGGTGGCCTGCTCCGTTGGGGGCGGGTCTGACCGAACGATCAGGGCCGCATGCATTGTTCGCCATGGATTCCGGTGTCGAGTGGCCTGCCCGCGCCTATCCTCGGCGGATGGCGTCGTGGGCCGTCGAGGTCGAGGCAACGCGGCGTGGTTTCCTCTCCGCGGGTGGGAGGCTGCGCGCGGGGGGTTGTGTGCGCGCGGAGGTCGTCGCGTCCTGGGAACGATCACGCGACTGCGACGTCGATCCCGATCGGATCATGGCGCGCTTCCTGGGCCACCATCGCGACGTTCCGTTGCTCGTGACCTGCGCCGACGACGTCTTCGAGGAGTTCCTCGCCGCCAACGCCGACGCGGGCTGCTCGCTGATCCTCTTCGACGCGCGCGGGGTCGTGCGGGCCCGCCGCGACAGCGACGCCGCTCTCGCCGGCCTCCTGGACGGCGTGCTGCTGGTTCCCGGTTACGGCTACGGCGAGCGGTCCGTCGGCAGCAC
This sequence comes from Pseudonocardia sp. GCM10023141, assembly GCF_042653605.1. NCBI lineage: Bacteria > Bacillati > Actinomycetota > Actinomycetes > Pseudonocardiales > Pseudonocardiaceae > Pseudonocardia > Pseudonocardia sp. GCM10023141. Next base: position 91,478 of record NZ_JBHSIR010000035.1, on the reverse strand, counting down.
GGCGGCGTCGATCGCGGTGCACGAGGAGCGCGACGTCGCGTTGCGCGGGGCCGAGCACTTCCACGCCCAGCTGACCTGCCTGAGCGAGGCGGCCGCGCTGGTCCCTGCGCCGGCGGGGGAACCGGTGGCCGGGGTGGTGGACATCGTCTGCCACGACGGCGACCACAGCGTCCTGCAGCTGCCACTGGCGCGGATGCTGGCCGCGCGCATCGCCGAGCGGATGGCGGGGGAGCCGTTCCGCAGGACGCAGGCGATGCTGGAGCGCTTCGCCGAACGCGGTCGCCACGGCGGCGAGTGGGTGGTCGCCACCGACGGCGAGTACGTGGTCACCAACGGGGCCACCCGCAACCTCGCCGCCGAGGACCAGCGGGTGCTCAGCGACCTCGTGCTGTCCGGGCTGGTGCTGCAGGACTTCGCCCACAAGCACGTCGACCTGCCGTCCGGGAGGTGCGGCGAGGTCGGGCTCGAGGCCGTGCACCTCGACGGCCAGCTCTGCGGGGTGGTGCTCGGCGGGGCCGTTGCGGGCACGCGGCGGGTCGAGGAGCAGTCGGAGTCGGTGCGCCGGCAGGGCTCGCACGTGGCGCCACTGGGACGTCGGGACTACGCCAAGGACATGCGGGGGGAGAACGCGCAGCGGGAGCACGCCGAAGCCCGGATCCGCGCCAACCGGGAGCTGCTCTCGCCGTACCTGCGCGCTCGGCAGGAGATGGTGGCGAGCATCCGGCAGGGCCGCAACCACCTGCTGATCGGGGAACCGGGGGTGGGGAAGCGCTCGTTGCTGGTGAGCCAGTTCCGCGCGGCGTTCCCGTCGGGGCGGGTGGTGACCGTCGACTGCGGGTCGTTCGCGGGTGAACCGGGCAGCGACGACCACGAGTCGTGGCTCTCGGACCGGGATGACAACAGGCCGCAGGCGCTGCTGCTGCAGGGCATGAACCTGCTCGACCCGGTGAGCGCGCGGCGCCTCGACGAGTGGCTGCGCCCCCTCGTCGCGTTGCCGATCCCGCCGCTGGTGGTCGGCTGCGTCGACACCCCGTCGGTGGACGCCACCCGGCCCTACGGCCTGCTGCTGCGCCACTTCCACCAGGTCACCCGCATCCCGGCGCTGCGCTACCGGGCCGACGAGATCGGCGACATCGCGCTGGCCATCCTGCGCCGGTTCTCCGGGCGCCGGTCGCTGCGGCTGAGCCACCAGGTCATCCGGGTGCTGGAGGGCTACGCCTGGCCGGGCAACATCAGCGAGCTCGAGGACGTGCTGCGCTACGTGCTGGCGCGCAAACCGATCGGCGAGGTGCAGCCTCCGGACCTGCCGCAGCTGTGCTTCTCGGCCAGGGCCCGGCGGATGTCGATGCTGGAGGCCGCGCAGTGCGACGCGATCATCCAGGCGCTCTACGAGTCGGGTGGCAACCGCTACAAGGCGGCGGCGATGCTGGGGATCGCACGGTCGTCGCTCTACCGCAAGATCGACGCCTTCGGGATCAGCTACATCGCCTGATGATCGTGAGTGTCCCGGATGTGGGGCACTCGGCTGCGGCGGCGCTTCGCGCGGACCCCTGATGGTCCGATCCTGGGACACGGGATGCGTGACCGCCGCCACTAGCGTCGACAGGGCCGAGTGCAGCAGGTCACGTCAACGGAGGTCCCTATGAAGGCACTTGTTTACCACGGTCCCGGCCAGAAGTCCTGGGAAGATGTTCCCGACGCCGTTGTCGAGGACCCCACCGATGTGGTCGTCCGCGTGGACACCACCACCATCTGCGGTACCGACCTGCACATCCTGCAGGGCGACGTCGCCGCCGTGACCGACGGCCGGATCCTCGGCCACGAGGCGGTCGGCACGATCACCGCGATCGGTGACGCGGTGAAGGGGTTCGCGGTCGGTGACCGGGTGCTCGTCCCGGCCATCACCAAGTGCGGTCGCTGCGAGTACTGCCAGCGCGGCATCCCGTCGCACTGCCAGACGGTGGGGGGCATCGGCTGGATCTTCGGGCACCTCATCGACGGTACGCAGGCCGAGCTCGTCCGGGTGCCGTACGCCGACACGTCGCTCTACCTGGTGCCCGACGCGGTCACCAACGAGCAGGCCATCTTTCTGGCTGACTCGCTCCCGACCGGCTACGAGGTGGGCGTGCTGGCAGGCGGGGTGCGCCCGGGAGACACGGTCGCCGTCGTCGGGGCCGGCGCGGTGGGGCTCTCGGCGATCCTCACCACCGGGCTCTGGGGTGCGTCCAAGGTCATCGCGATCGACTCCAACAAGTTCCGGCTGGAGCGGGCACTGGAGTTCGGCGCCACGGACGCGGTCGAGGTGGGTCCGGGCACGGTGGCCGATGTCATCGCGCTGACCGACGGCCTGGGCGTCGATGTCTCGATCGAGGCGGTCGGTTACCCGGAGACGCTGCTGACCGCGGCGTCGCTGGTCCGTCCGGGCGGGACGATCGCGAACATCGGCGTGCACGGCACGCCGGTGGAGCTGCCGATGCAGGACATGTGGATCCAGAACGTGACGATGACGATGGGACTCGTCGACACCGTCTCGATCCCGACCCTGCTGAAGATGGTGGCCAGCGGCCGGATCCCCGCGGAGAAGATGGGCACCCACTCGTTCACGTTCGACCAGATGGACGAGGCGTACGACGTGTTCAAGAACGCCGCCGCCAACTCGGCGCTCAAGGTGATCATCACTCCGAGCTGACCCCCACCGCTGAAGCAACGCTCGACGAGGAGTGTGTAGTGAGTGTCGACAATGAAGTAGCAGTGGCGCCGGAGCCCGTACAGGCACCGGTCGCAATACCCGGCAACCCGGCGTTGATCGCCCTTCCGACGTTCCTCGTCGGTGGGATCTCGCTGGGACTCTGGCTGGTCGGCTACCTGCCACGGGACCTTCCCGGTGGGTTGATCGCGGCGGTCTTCTTCGTCAACGGGATCGGCGTGTGGGTCGGTGCCCTCTGGGCGGCGCGGATCGGGCAGAGCGCGGTCGCCGGGATCTTCGCCATCTTCGGGGCGTTCTGGATGAGCTTCGGCGTGCTCGTGTTCGGGCTCGTCAACGGCCTGTTCGGGATCTCGACGAAGGACGCGGTGCTGGGCGCCAGCCAGGTGCAGGCGACGCAGGCGACGTTCCTGATCGCCTGGCTGGTCGTGTTCCTGACCCTGACGCTGGCGACGATGCGGTTGCCGCTGGCGTTCACCGCGCTGTTCGTGTTCGTCGACATCGCGGTGGCGCTGGTGCTGGGTGGAGTCCTGGCAGGCTCCACCACGCTGCTGTCCCTCGGCGGGGTCGCGGTGTTCGTGTTCTGCGTGATCGGCATCTACCTGTTCTTCGACGGCATGACGCAGGAGCTGGGGGCCAGGGCACTGCCGCTGGGCAGCCCGATCATCGGCTGATCACACCCCGCGCCGTTGCGGCCCCGCGCTGTTGCAGTAAGGCCACCTTCCCGCAGGATTCCTGCGGGAAGGTGGCGTTGCTGTAGGGGACGAGGAGCACGATGACGCGTGACGCCGAGACCCTTGCTGGTGGACACCTGCCGGTAGGCCCACTCCGTGGCCAGGGTCCTGTTGAACCGCTCCACCTTCCCGTTCTGCCACGGGCAGTGCGGTTTGATGAACTTCTGCCGGGCACCCAGACCAGCGATGACCTCACGCAGCGACCAGTTGGGACTGCGGCAAGCTGTGTCGACACCTCAGGCAGGAGCCGACATGCCCAGCTGGACCGCTGACCACATTCCCGACCAGGCCGGTCGGACCGTCGTCGTGACCGGGGCCAACAGCGGTCTCGGTCACGTGAAGGCGCGAGAGTTCGCGCGCCACGGCGCCCGGGTCGTGATGGCGGTGCGGAGCTCGACCGGCTGCGCGTCGGTCGGGACGCCCGGGTGGTCACGGTCAGCTCCGCACTGCACAAGCGCGGGTTCATCCACTTCGACGACCTGGACGGCGAACGCAGGTACAGCCCGACCGAGTTCTACTCCCAGTCCAAGTTCGCCAACGTGCTGTTCGCCCTGGAGCTGGACCGGCGGTTGCGAGCCGCGGCGGTGCCGATCCGCAGCATCCTCGCCCATCCCGGTTACGCCGCCATCAACCTGCAGTCCAGCGGCCCGACCGGGATCATGAAGCAGCTCATGAAGGTCGCGAACCGGCTCATGGCGCAGAGCGCGGACGCCGGTGCGCTCAAACAGCTCTATGCGGCCACCGATCCGCACGTCGAGAACGGCCGGTTCATCGGCCCCCGACTGGCGCGGCGAGTCGAGGGGGTTCCCCACGACCTGCCCGCCCGAACCTGATCACAGCAATCCTGCCGGTGCGGCCGCACCGGCGCCCGCCGTCCAACGAGAGGCCCGATCGACGATGACCGCACCCTTCACGGCCGAGACCGCAGAGTCGATCGCCCGTGCCCGCACGCACGCCGTCGGTGACCTGCTTCGGCGCACCGCGCTGCGCTACCCCGACAAGCTCGCGGTGGTGGCAGGCGAGCGGCGCGTCACGTTCGCGGAGTTCGACGTCGCCGTGAACCGCGCCGCCCACGCGCTCGCCGACCGCGGGCTCGGCAAGGGTGACCGGCTGGCGCTGCTCGCTCACAACAGCTGGCAGTACGTCGTGTTGGCGTTCGCCACGGCGCGCCTGGGTGTGGTGCTGGTACCGATCAACTTCATGCTCGGCGCCGAGGAGATCGCGTTCATCCTCGAGCACTCCGGTGCCGCGGGCATGGTCGCCGAGGACACACTCACCGCAACCGCCGAGGCCGCGCTCGCGGCGGCGTCGATCGAGGGTGGTGTGCGCGGTCGCATCGGTGGCGCCTCCGGCGGGTGGGAGGACATCGACGGCTGGTGGACGGCGGGCCCGGACCACGCGCCGGACGTGCTCGTCGGCGACGACGACCCGATCCGGCTCATGTACACGTCCGGCACGGAGTCGCGCCCCAAGGGCGTGATCCTCACCAGCCGCTCCCTGATCGCGCAGTACGTGTCCTGCGTGATCGACGGCGAGATGGGCGTCGACGACATCGAGGTGCACTCGCTGCCGCTGTATCACTGCGCCCAGCTGGACTGCTTCCTGTCGGTCGACGTCTACCTCGGCGCGACGAGCATCGTCCTGCCCGGCCCCGACCCGGCCGCGCTGCTGGCCACGATCGAACGGGAGGGTGCCACGAAGCTGTTCTGCCCGCCGACGGTGTGGATCTCGTTGCTGCGCCACCCGGACTTCGACACCCGCGATCTCTCGACGCTGCGCAAGGGCTACTACGGGGCCTCCGCGATGCCGGTGGAGGTCCTCAAGGAGCTGCAGCAGCGGCTGCCCGACGTCGCGTTCTGGAACTTCTACGGCCAGACCGAGATGGCGCCGCTGGCCACGATCCTGCGTCCGCACGAGCAGCTGCCCCGGGCCGGGAGCGCCGGCCGCCCGTCGATCAACGTGGAGACGCGGCTGGTGGACGACGACGACCGGCCCGTGTCGCCGGGCCAGGTGGGCGAGATCGTGCACCGCAGCCCGCACGCGGCACTGGGCTACTACAACGACGAGCAGAAGACCGCCGACGCCTTTCGCGGCGGGTGGTTCCACTCCGGTGATCTCGGGGTGATGTCCGAGGACGGCTACCTGAGCGTCGTCGACCGGAAGAAGGACATGATCAAGACTGGCGGTGAGAACGTGGCGAGCCGCGAGGTCGAGGAGGTCATCTACCAGCTCGACGGCGTGGCCGAGGTCGCCGTCTTCGGCATCAACCATCCGACCTGGATCGAGGCCGTCACCGCCGTGGTCGTACCGAAGCCCGGTGCATCGCTCACCGCCGAAGCGGTGAGCGCGCACGTCCGCGAGCACCTCGCCGGCTACAAGCGGCCCAAGTACGTCGTGTTCGCCGAGTCCCTGCCGAAGAACCCCAGCGGCAAGATCCTCAAGCGCGAGCTCCGGGACCGGCACGCCGGCCTGGCCGCGGCGCCGGAGTCCTGACCGGAGCACGGGCCTGCGGGCTGAGCCTCGATCCGCAGATGAACCGCGTCGGGCAGCGGCGTGTGAATGACCCTGCTCCAGAGAGGCACTTTCAGTGCGCGTCTCCTACCGGTTCACCGCCGCTCCGCGCGCTTCGGCGAGGACAATCTCATGTCGCGCGCAGGACTCGTGCCGTCGCCGGTGCCGACCTCATCCCGCTGACCGCGCCTCTCGCTCCCGGACGTCCGGTCAGGCAAGTCCTTGCCTGTCCGGAAGACGAGATGGCTTCGGGGATCAGGGCCAAGTGCGACGGCCAGATCCGCGAGGACTCGGGTGAGATCTTCTCTCACACCAGGGGAGAGTTGATGGTTGCCGCCTCCCGGCTGCTGTTGCGGAGCGCGGAGCGGGCGAGCGCGCGTGCGGCGGCGGCGGCGGCGCGGGATGCGGGCCCCGGTGCTCGCTGTCGGGGACGGTGCACTCGGGTTCTGGGGTGGCCTGCGCGAGGTGTTCCGCACAACGCGGGAGCAGCGCTGCTGGTTCCACAAGATCGCCAACGTGCTCGGGGCCATGCCGAAGTCGGCGCACCCGGGTGCGAAGAAGGGGCTGGCGAGATCTGGAACGCCGAGGACCGCCGCCACGCGCTGGCCGCGGTGACGTGCTTCGAGGCCGCCTACGGCGTGAAGTTCCCCAAGGCGATCGCGAAGATCACCGACGATGTCGAGGTGTTGCTGGCGGTCTTCGACTTCCCCGCCGAGCACTGGATCCACCTGCGCACCACGAACCCCATCGAGTCGACCTTCGCGACCGTGCGGCACCGCACGAAGGTCACCCGCGGGCCCGGTTCGCGGGCGGCGGGGTTGGCGATGGTGTTCAAGCTCATCGAAGCCGCTCAGAACCGCTGGCGCGCGGTCAACGGCCCGCACCTGGTCGCGCTGGTCCGCGCCGGCGCAGGGCGTGGACCTGCCGGAGGACTACGCCGACGACCGGCTCGCGTTCGTCGAAGGTGCACCCGCGACGATGACCTCGTCGATGCACCGCGATCTCGAGCACGGCAACCGGCTCGAGGTGGGACTGGTGGGAGCGACCGGTCCGGTCGCGAGCGTGCTCGCCACAGTCGATGTCGCAGCGTGGGACGCGCTGGCGGTGGCTGCGGGGCTGCCGCTCGTGCGCCTGATCGGGGCGGCACCGCGACCGATCCCGGCCTACAACAGCAACGGACTCGGACTGGTCGCACCCTCCGCGGCGGCGGAGGAGGCGGTCGAGCTGCTGGAGGAAGGTTTCACGGCGGTGAAGCTGCGGCTCGGCCGTCCATCGGCTGCTGACGATCTCGCTGCGGTTCGGGCGGTCCGCGAAGCTGCGGGACCGCAGTACACCGTGATGGCGGACTTCAACCAGGCGCTGTCGCTGCCGGAGGCCCGGTCGCGCTGCCGCCTGCTCGACGACGAGGGTCTCATGTGGATCGAGGAGCCGATCCGGCGCGACGACTACGCCGGATCGGCCGAGCTGGCGGCCGCGATGAACACCCCGGTCCAGATCGGGGAGAACTTCGCCGGGCCGCGCGCACTGGCCGCGGCGACCGCCGCCCGGGCGTCCAACCTGGTCATGCCGGACCTCGACCGCATCGGCGGTGTCACCGGCTGGATGGCGGCCGCCGCGATCGCCGACGCTGCCGGCATCCCGATGTCGAGCCATCTCTACCCGGAGGCCTCGGCGCACCTGCTCGCGGCGACCCCCACCGCGCACTGGCTGGAGTACGTGGACCGGGCCAATCCGGTGCTGGCCGAGCCGCCCTTGGTGGTCGACGGCGCGATGCGCGTCCCCGAGCAGGCGGGCAGCGGGGTGAGGTGGGACGAGAAGGCCGTGTCCCACTACCACCTCGGATGAGATGATCATGAGGAGCGTCCGCATGACACCTGATCAGCTGACGGCACCGCGATGACCCGGACGATCGAGGACCTGCCGGCCGGCGTCCGGGCAACACCACGTTCCGAATCGGAACAACCGTGATCCCCGTATCAATGACACGTTCGCCGTGCCAACGAGGGCGACGCGAGAGGCGGCAGAACATGGGTAGGGTTGAAGGAAAAGTGGCGTTCGTGACGGGAGCAGCCCGGGGGCAGGGCCGCTCACACGCTGTCCGGCTGGCCGAGGAGGGCGCCGACATCATTGCCGTGGATGTCTGCTCGGACATCGACACCGTACCCTACCCGGGGTCGACGGCCGACGATCTCAAGCTGACCGTCGCGGCGGTGGAGGACCACGACCGGCGAATCATCGCGCGGGAGGCGGACGTCCGGTCGTTCGCCGCGCTCAAGGCCGTCTACGACGAGGGCGTCGCCGAGTTCGGCCACGTCGACATCGTGGTCGCGAACGCGGGCATCCTGTCGATCGCCCCGGGTTGGGAGGTCACCGACGAGCAATGGGACGCGGTGCACGACATCAACCTCAAAGGCGTGTGGCACACCGCCAAGGCAGCCATCCCCGGCATGATCGAGCGAGGACAGGGCGGCTCGATCGTATTGACGAGCTCGATCGCCGGTATCGGGCCGCTCGCCGGGATGACCCACTACGTGGCGTCCAAGCACGGCGTCACGGGCCTGGCCCGCAACCTGGCCCTCGAGCTCGGCGGGCACAACATCCGGGTCAACTCCGTGCACCCTACGACGGTGAACAGCCCGATGATCAAGAACCAGGCGATCTACAACGTGTTCCGGCCGGATCTCGAGAACCCGACCGAGACCGACGCGCTCGAGGCTTTCGCGACGCTGACAAAGATGCCGATCCCCTACGTGGAGCCGGTGGACATCAGCAACGCGGTGCTGTGGCTCGCCTCCGACGAGGCGCGTTACGTAACCGGCGCCCAGATCCCGGTCGACGCCGGCTGGTCGGTGCGCTGAGTCGGAGCAGCGGAACCCGGTGGCACAGGAGGAGACGACGTGAACCAGTACCCGGAGGTCGCCGCGCGGGCTGAGATCGCGCGGGTCGTGGTCGGCCGCGACCGGGAGCTGACCCTCGTTCTCGCCGCGGTTGCGGCCGGTCGAGACGTCATGCTGGAGGGCCCACCGGGGACGTCGAAGTCGACGATCCTGCGGGCGATCACCGCGCATTGGGGCGTGCCGTTCGTCCTCGTCGAAGGCAACGCCGAACTGACGCCCGCTCGCCTGGTCGGGCACCACAACCCGGCCCGGGTGCTCCGGGAGGATTACTCAACGGACAACTTCGTCCCCGGGCCGCTGGTCCAGGCGATGCGCGAGGGCGGCTTCCTGTACATCGAGGAGCTCAACCGCGCCCCCGAGGACACCCTCAACGTGCTGCTGGGTGCGATGTCGGAACGGGCTGTGACGGTTCCACGGGTCGGAACCGTCACTGCATCCTCGACCTTCCGGGTCCTCGCATCGATGAACCCGTTCGACAACGTCGGGACTGCGCGGATCTCCGATTCTGTGTACGACCGGTGGAACAGGCTCGCCATCGGGTACCAGGGCGCGGACGAGGAAGCCGAGGTGGTCGCGCACCGCACCGGCTGCACGGACCGCACGCTGATCGAGGACGGTGTCGCGATCACCCGCGCAACCCGGACCCATCCCGAGCTGCGGCGGGGCGCCTCCGTGCGGGGAGCGATCGACCTCGTGGCTGTGGCGACCGAGCTGGCCCGCATCGAGCCCGCGGCGGACCGCACCCGGGTCGTTCTCGACGCGGCACTGCTCGCGCTGTCGGCCCGCATCGGGGTCGACGAAGCCTCCGAGGTCACGCCCGAGCAGGTGATCACCGATATCTGGGAGGAGCATTTTTTCTCCGCCCCCGGCGGGCAGCGCCGGGTTCGCACCGCCTGATGTCGCCCGGACCCGGCATGCTGCCCACCGCCGTCAGCGGTGCACGCCGGGGCCTCGCCCCCTTGCGGCGGCGCCCGAAGCGTCTCGACACCGCTCCGGCGCTCTACAGCTCAGGGCGGGGCACACCGATCGTGACTGAACCGAACGGCGCCCGACCGTCCGGGCCGGTGGATGACCGGCCGGGCGGCGGGCAGGGAGTGCTGCTGACCGACGGATCCGCGCGACGGCTGGAGCTGGCGTCGCTGCTCGGTGACGCGGCCATGGACGCCGCCGTAGCGGCGATGGCCACCGCCATCGCGCGGAGGCTCTCGGTCCGGCGCCGCCCGCGGAAACGACGGGCCGAGCAGGGCATCGGCGCTCTCACCTCGATGCCCTATACCTACCGCTCAGACGAGATCGATCTCGACCGCACGATCGAGGTCCTGGCCGAGAGACCCGTTCCGGACGACACCGACGTCGTCGTCCGGGAGCGGACAGGCAACCGCCGCTCGGTCGTCCTGATCGTCGACGTGTCCGGCTCGATGCGCGGCGAGAAGGTACGGATCGCCGCAGCCACCGTCGCTGCGCTGTGTGCCGACCTCACTGGTCTGCACGACCAGCTCGGAGTGGTCGCGTTCTGGTCCGACGCTGCACTGATCAAGAGGCTCACCGACAGCACCACCGCGACGCGGCTGCTTGACACCCTGCTGCGCATTCCCGCCCGCGGACTCACCAACGTCGGCTTCGGCCTCGATGTCGCGCAGACCGAGCTGCGCCGGTCCGCGGCACCGCAGCGCACCGCCATCCTGCTCAGTGACGCTGTCCACAACGCCGGACCGGATCCCCGCATTCTCGCCCACCGGTTCCCCGAGCTGCATGTGCTCCTCGAGACCGACGGCGAACACGACCACCAGCTCGGTCGCGATCTCGCGCGTCTCGGACGCGGCACCGTGACCCCCATTCGGACGCACCGGGAGGTCGCTCCTGCCCTCAACCGAATACTCGACCGACAGAGGAGAGCCGCTCGTGGATAGAGCAGTCATCGACGCGAAGCCCCACTCGTCGCTGCCAGCCATCCTCGACTCGGAGCTCGACGGTGGACCTCTGACCGGACCGTGCGGCGGGTGTTCGACGCGGTCGACATGGCCGTCGCGGAGCGAGCGGAAGGACTGATCCGCACCCAGGAGTTCCGTACGCAGCGCGTGGACGTTCCGGATCCTGTCAGGACTCTGCGATCGGGTCGACGACATCAGCACAGGGTTGTGGCACCTGGTGAACCCTGCCCGCCCGCACCGATCTGCAGCGCCTCAACGCACACTTCGGCGAGCTGGATCTGAGGTGAGGGCTCGGGACATGGGTGGGCAGATCGTTCTCGGGTGATCCTTTGAATGATCAACTACCGGGTTGGCGAGGTGCCAAGGCGCGGAATCGGGTGACCGGTTGCTTCGTGGTGCGCGGGTGGAGGCAGAGTTCCTCGCCGTTGTGCACGACGCGGAAGTGGTTGTCCTCGACGATGATGGTGATGGTCTTGCCGGCATGAGTGCGCCCGATGCGCAGCCGCTGGCTGGTCACCATGACCATGCCGTCGACGGGGATGCGGCGCTCGAGGTGGACCGGGCCGGCGGGCGGCGGCGGTAGGGGTTGTTCGGCCAGGCGGGTGGCGTTGCTCGGGTGGGACCGGGCAGGGCGGCGTTTCGCGAGCACGCCGTAGTGGATGAGGTGCCCGTCCAGGCGCAGGGTGCCCCGGGTTCGAGCGAGTTGGGTGCGACGCCGGCCCGGTCCGGGAGGTGAAACCGGCCGCGATCGCGTCGGCAGGAGCCCGCCACCGACAATCGTATCCTATTTGGGATCCCATCCTGTAGGCTCGGACCGTGGCTACAAAGAACAGCACGGCAGGGCTCGTGGTCGACCCTGCCGATCAGCGACTGCACGACCTGCGGCGAGAGGTGCGGGAGTTCCTGGCGGGGGAGCGCGCCGAACGCAGTTTCGCCCCCCGTTGCGACAGCTGGATGTCCTCGCCCGACCCGGCGTTCAGTCGCCGTCTGGCTGCCCGGGGTTGGGTCGGGATGGTCATCCCGCAGGCATACGGCGGGCGCGGGCGCTCGACACTGGAGCGGTTCGCGGTGTTGGAGGAGCTGCTTGCGGCGGGCGCACCCGTAGCGGCGCACTGGATCGCCGACCGGCAGATGGCGCCGAGCATCCTGCGACACGGCACGGAGGAGCAGCGGCGTCGGTATCTCCCGTCAATCGCAGCGGGGGAGTGTTTCATCTCGATCGGGATGTCGGAGCCGGACTCGGGCTCAGACCTCGCATCCGTCCGGACCAGAGCGGAGGTCGTCGACGGTAGCTGGGTACTGACCGGCACGAAGGTGTGGACCACCGGCGCGCACTACGCCCACGCGGTGATGGTGCTCGCGCGGACCGATCCGGCCGACGGGGACAGGCATGCCGGGTTGTCGCAGTTCCTCGTGGACCTGCCGCACCCCGCGATCGAGGTCCGGCCGATCGTGACGATCGACGGCGAGCACCACTTCAACGAGGTGGTCTTCGACGGTGCAGTGGTGACGGCGGGCAGCTTGCTCGGCGAGCGCGGAGCAGGATGGCGACAGGTGATGGCTGAGCTGGCCTACGAGCGCTCCGGACCCGAGCGGGTCATGAGCACCATTCCGCTGGCCGAGGCCTGGGTCGCCGAGGCTCGCCGCATCGGTGCCGACCCGGTCGTTCGCCGCGAGATCGGTCGGGTCAGCGCCGCGGCGTGGTCGCTGCACCAGATGTCGACCGCGGTTGCCGCGGCGCTGGCCGAGGGACAGGCGCCGGAGGTCGAGGCCGCGCTCGTCAAGGACTTCGGGTCGCAGTTCGAGCAGGAGACGGTCCGGGCCGTCCGCCGGGTCACCCCTTCCCCGGACCCGGCGTTCGCGCAGCTGCTGGACGATGCCGTGCTGCACAGCCCGGTGTTCACTCTCCGCGGGGGGACCAACGAGATCCTCCGCTCGGTCGTCGCACGCGGGCTGGGGGCCCGGTGAGCAGCGACGTCCACGAGCAGATCCGCGCGGTGGTCGACAGAATGTGCGTCACCGCGGCGGACCGCCAGACCGCGACCGCGGGACTCGATGACGGCCTGTGGTCGGATCTCGTCGACACCGGCTTCACGCTGCTGGGCGTCCCCGTGGAGGTCGGCGGCAGCGGCGGCGACCTCGGCGACCTCGCCGTCGTCGTGGAAGCAGTCGCGCGGCACACGGCGGCGGTGCCGATCGCGGAGACTGCCTTCGTCGCGGGTTGGCTGCTCGGCCGCTGCGGCCTCGAGGTTCCGGATACTGGACCGCTGACCGCGACCCCGGACGTGCTCGTCACCGACCCCGGCGGGGAAACCGTCTCGGGCGAGACCATGACACCCTGGGCCCGCCACGCAGGCCACCTCGTCGCGGTCGTCGACCGTGGTGGCGAACGACTCGTCGGGGCCTTCCCACTGCAGGGGCCGCAGGCACCGATGCTTCTGCCCGGGGCCAACCTCGCGGGCGAGCCGCGCGACACTCTCGTGTTCGAGGGCTGCCCGCTCCCCCTGCTGGTCGCGGCGTGTCCCGCGGACGTCGGGTCCACGAGCGTCCTTCAAAGGGGCGCCCTCGCCCGGGCGATCCAGCTCGGTGGCGCGGCTCAGGCGGTGCTGGCCATGAGCCTGCGCCACTCCTCGGAGCGCGAGCAGTTCGGACGTCCGCTGATCCGGTTCCCGGCAGTGCAGCACATGCTGGCCGCGCTCGCCGGCGAGGTGATGAGGATGCAGACCTCGGCGTCGGTCGCGGTCCGTGCGGTGCAGGCGGGATCCGACTCCGCGCCACTCGCGGTGGCCGCAGCCAAGGCGGCGACGTCCGCAGCCGCGGCGACCGTCGCAGGACTTGGACACCAGATCCACGGAGCCTTCGGCTACACATTGGAACACCGGCTCGGTCGCGCGACGACGCGCCTCTGGTCATGGCGCGACGACTTCGGAGCCGAGTCGGTGTGGGAGGACAACCTGGCCGATCTCGTGCTCGCCGACCAGTCCTGGTGGGCGGCGCTGACCCGGTGACTGCTCTCCGCCCCGACCCGGTGATATACGGAAAGGAATCTGGCATGTCCGACACCCACTCCCCACTCTCGGTGGCGAGAGACCAGCACGTCACCGTGATCGAGATCTCCCGACCGCCGGCGAACTACTTCGACGAGGAGCTCGTCAGTGCGCTGGTGACCGCACTGAGCGCCGCCGATGACGACGCCGAGTGCAGGGCGGTGGTCCTCTGCTCGGCCGGACGGAACTTCTGCGCAGGCGCTGATTTCGGTGCGGGCGGTTTCGCCACTGACCGCGTCGCCACGGCCGCCCGCATGTACCGACGGGTAGTCGGCCTCTTCGGGAACCGGAAGCCGATCGTCGCCGCCATCCAGAGGGCCGCAGTGGGCGGCGGTCTCGGGCTGGCGTGCGTTGCCGATTTCCGGGTCGCCGACCCGGACTCGAGGTTCGTCGCCAACTTCGCCGCGTTGGGGTTCCACCAAGGCTTCGGGCTGAGTGTCACGCTGCCCGCCATCGTGGGCCGCCAGCACGCGGCGGACCTGCTCTACCGAGGGGCGACGATCCACGGTGAACGTGCATTCGAGCTTGGGCTCGTCGACCGGCTCGTCGAGCGTGGAGGTCAGCGGAAGGCCGCGTTGGAATGGGCGCACGAGATCGCCGGCTCGGCACCTCTCGCCGTGGCGTCCATCCGCGAGACACTGCGCGGCGGGCTCGCCGACGAGGTCCGTGCGGTGCTGGACCGCGAGCTCGCCGAGCAGACCCGGCTGTGGCAGACCGCCGACAGCGCGGAGGGGATCGCCGCGGTGCTCGAACGCCGCCGCCCCGAATTCGTGGGGCGATGAGCGGCGCGCTCGACGGGGTCAGGGTCGTGGACCTGACCACCGTCATCATGGGGCCGTACGCCACAGCCACGCTGGCCGATCTCGGAGCCGACGTGGTCAAGGTCGAACCGCTGGGCGGCGACATGACGCGCGGCATCGGCGCCCACCGGCACCGCGGTATGTCTGCCATGACCATGAACCTGCAGCGCAACAAGCGCAGTATCGCCCTGGACATGGGACCACCCGACGGGGCCACGGTCCTCGACGACCTCGTGCGCGGCGCCGACGTGCTCGTCACGAACCTGCGGCCACGGTCGCGAACCAAGCTGGGTATCGAACCCGATCGGCTGCTCGGCATCAACCCCCGGCTGGTGGTGTGCACGGCTCAGGCCTACGGCGCCGATACCGACAGTCGCGACGAACCCGCCTACGACGACATCGTGCAGGCGGCGTCCGGGTTCGCGATGTTCGCCGATCTGGTCCACGGCGCGCCCGCGTACACACCGTCCGTGATCGCCGACAAGGTGAGCGGTCTGCACATAGTGATCGGGATCCTCGCCGCACTGCACCACCGCGAACGCACGGGGCGAGGCCAGCACGTCGACGTACCGATGGTGGACGCCATGATCTCGTTCAACCTGGTCGAGCACCTCGCGGGCCACACGTTCGATCCGCCGGCGGGCGGATTCGGCTGGTCGCGGGTGCTGGTGCCAGAGCGCAAGCCGCACCGGACGGCGGACGGGTGGATCTGCCTGATGCCTTACTCGCACCGCAACTGGGCCGACTTCTTCCGCCTGATCGGGCGCCCCGAGCTCGTCGACGACCCGCGCTTCCAGACCGTCGACGACCGTCACCTGCACATGGGCAACCTGCTGTCACTCGTCGACTCGGTCACGCCCAACCACACGACTGCGGAGTGGATGGCAATCTGCGCCGACCACGACATCCCCGCAGCGCCCCTGCTTGATCTGGCACACGCGCACGACGTCGAGTACGTCCGGTCCCGGGGGTTGCTGGAACTGGCAGAGCACCCGACCGAGGGCGCCTATTACGCCACCCGGACCCCCCTCGACCTCAGCGATACCCCGGTTGCACACATCCGCCCGGCGCCGCGGCTCGGTGAGCAGACCGAGGAGTTGCTGCGCGAGCTCGGCTACTCGACCGAACGGATCAGTCGGCTCACCAGGTCCGGCGTCGTCGCGGTGGCCGACACGACGAGCGTCACGACGCCGTGACCACCGTCGTCTGTGCGACCGGTCAACCTCCTTCGACTGATCGATTACCGACGGCCTGCAGCATCAGCCCGAGCGCGACCCCCGACCCGTCCCGGTGGTCGTTCATCAGCGCGATCACCTCGTCCCGGCGGCCCGCCGCGAGGGCATCGATCATCGCCCGGTGCTCGGCCACAAACCGGGCGAGTCCAGCCGGGTCGTTCAGCGACACCGTGTGGTAGGGCATGGCCCACGCCCAGATCCGCTCGATCTCGGCCACCAGCAGCGTCAGCGGGCTGAGGCCGAAGATCGCGAAGTGGAAGTCCTTGTTCAACGCGCGCGCCGTCCCCACGTCCTGCTGTTTGGCCGCTGCCTCGATGCGGTCGTTCAGATCCCGCAGGCGCTCGAGAACGGACGCCGGTGCGTCGGCGAGGCTGGCCAGCACCTCGGACTCCAACAGCCGGCGCATGAGATAGACCTGGTCGAACTCCGCGCGACTGAGCCGGGTGACGGTGAAACCGACGTTGTGCACGTGGGCGACGAGCCCATCGGCCATCAGCTGGCGGAGTGCCTCTCGCACCGGCAGCCGGCTGACGCCGAGCCTGACCGCCATCTGCTCCTGGCGAATCTGCTGACCGGGAAGCAGGTCGCCGCTCACAATCATGTCTCGGATGGCCGTGATCACCCGCACCACGGCCTGATCACCGGACCCGGCCCGCCGAGCATCCACCGGTGCCTCCGTCCAGTTCGATCCAACGAAGGATAACCCGCTGATCGGAACGGACGACGGCCGCGCATGCAGATCAGCAGCCTCCGTCGCCACCTGGTTCTCCTCCGACCGACGGCCACCACACTCGTCCGGCCGAGCCGAGCCGCGGCGGTGGACCACTCTGCCCGACCGCTTTCGACAGGAACCGATGCTCGTCCGATCGATCTCACCGCAGCGCCCCACCGACGTGGTGGCCGAGGCCCGCGCCGTGCCGGCAGCTGAGGTCGCCACTGCGGCCGGTCGCGGGCGCGCCGCGCAGCGAGAATGGTGGGCCGCCACCCCACAGGTGCGGTCGTCGACGCTCATGGCCGCGGCGACGGCACGCCGCGCCCGGGCCGCGGAGGCCACTGAAGGGAGTGTCGCATGGCCGTCGCGACGCGCGTCTCGTCGTCGCGTATCGCCCAGTGACTCTCAGTCGCCCGTCGAGATCCGGTAGGTCTGCAGCTTGCGGTAGAGCGTGGTGCGGCCGATGCCGAGCACGGAGGCCGCTTTCGTCCGGTTGCCGCCGAACCGGCGCAGTGCGCTGATGATCGCGTCGCGCTCCGCGGTCTCGATCATGCCGAGTCCTCGACGCGGGGTCTGCTGCATGCGCGGTGGCAGATCGGCCGAGCTGATGGTGTTTCCGGTCCGTCGGCGCGCCAGCTGCTCGACCATCCGGCGTAGCTCGGCGAGGTTGCCGGGCCAGGACCAGCGCATGAGCACCTGCAGCGCATCGGAGCTGAACCGGGTATCGCGCTGGCCGTTTGGGAGACCCGCCACGATCTCCCGTACGAGGCGGGGCACCTCCGCGGAAATCTCCGGCAAGGACGGCAGTCGGACCGTGGTACACAGCGCGGCGACGAAGGCCTGGACGTCGTCGGCGGCCCTGTCGAGGTCCACGGTTAGCGCTATCGGCACTGCGGTGTCCTCGACGGCGGTCCTGATGCGGCGCAGCTGTTGAGGCGGTGCATCGTGGACGTGTCCGAGTACGACGGCGGCGGCACCGGTCGCGTCGATTGACTCCGGGCACTCGGTGCGGGCGAGGTCGATGACCAGAGGTGGCGAGCCGGTCGCCTCGGCGAGGGCAGCGGCTGCCGCGGTGAGCTTGCCGCTGCCCGCGGGACCGTTGACGGCGAGCACTTCTCGGAACCCGACCGCGCTGCGCAGCTGTTCGTCGATGTCGGGGATCGGATGCAGCGGTCGACGTGCTCGTACTGTGTTGCTCCGGCTCGCCCGTCGAGGGGCCAGAGGCCGGTATGCATCGGGGCTACGCGGAGGTTCTAGCAAACGGACGCAGAACGCCGGGCCGGTCTGTCCGACTCCGTCCACCCGCTCGACGAGGGCGTCCGACCTTCCGCCCTGCAGCCGCACCGCGCGCCTGTGTCGTCCTGCACGCAGACCGGACTCGACGAGGTCTTGCCAGAGCAGGGCGTGCGTCTCGGGGGTGATGTGGACGAGCCCGGCTGTGTTGCCGAACGCCGTAGTCTCGGTGACCACGATGACCGGGTGCCGGTCCGAGCGCGTCGCGAGCAGGTAGGCCTGGATCAGCGTGCGTTCGCGCGCGCCCAGCATCGCGGTGAGGTTGCCCTCGATCTGACGCCCGATGTCGATGGCCATCGCCGACATCAGTGAGCTGACGTGATCGGACCGGCACGTGAGCGCGAAGGTGCCCAGCAGTTGTTGGGTGAACGGCTCGAAGATCGGTGTACCGGCGCAGGTGAGGGGGCCGAGCAGCTCGTTGTAGTGCTCGGTGCCGTGGACCAGCACGGGACGGCGTTCACGCGCGACCGTACCGACACCGTTGGTGCCGACGGCGGTCTCGGAGAAGTCGAATCCCTCCGCGGCGCAGGATTCATCGAGGATGCGCAACTGCTGGGACTCCGCCGCGCGGCGGATGATGATGCGCCCCTGGTCGTCGCTGAGGAACATCGCCACGTGGGCGTCACCGAGATCGTCGCTCAGCCGGTCAAGGACGGGCACGGCCGCGGCGTGGAGCCGGGGATGCATGTCGTGGACGTCGGCGACGTAGGGGATCTCCTGCCGGTCGACCGGTACCTCGGCAGCGACGCAGCGCCGCCAGCTGCGCTCGATGACTTCGCGGACGCCGGACTGGGCAACGGGCGTGGCGAGGAGCCCCTGATCGAGGAGCCGTACGAGAGCCTGCCGTGTATGCGCCTGATCGGGCGGTGCCGAACGGGGTAGTGATTCGCGTGCCACTGCCGCTCCTCATCGTCGAGTCGGCGTGATCGGGGGGCATCGCCCGCTCACTGACGATAGCCCGACGAGCGGCGCCACCCATCGGACCATGGTGTGCCGGCGTCAGACGCCGGCGGTTTCGACGTCGCGACGCATCGCGACGCCCTCCTACCCGCTCCCTCGACCTCGACGAGCAACTGCCAGTAGGGCCGCTTCCGACCATGTAGAACATGACGGTGCCCTTGTCGGGGACGTTTCTGGCCGAAGATCCACGACTTGACCTTCGAGAGCAGGGTCATGTTCGCGATGGTTTCGCAGAGCTCGGGCCACTCGTCCTCGGCCCGCTGGATCGGCTCCAGTCCCGCCGCGCCGGTCGACAGGTCGTGGGGTGTACCTCGCACCGTGAGAGTGCCACGCGCCACACAGCTATGTCAAGGACTACTAACTCATCTGCGGGCGCTGCGGGGGTCCAGCACCCCTCAGGCGCTAGCTCGTACTCCTCCTATCTGTACTCGGCCGCGACGTTCATGACAGTCGGCTGACAGGTGGGAGTCCTCCGAGTGCGCTGTGGCGGCGTTGAGTGTTGTAGTACTCGATCCACGGGGCAAGGGCTGCGGTGCGGTCGGTGTTGCTGGTGAACACCTGCCGGTAGGCCCGCTCGGTGGCCAGGGTGCGATTGAGGCGTTCGAGACCTTGCCGTTCTGCCAGGGACAGTGCGGTTTGATGAACAACCTGCCGGGCGCCGAGCCAGGCCACGACCTCGCGCAGCGAGTAGGTGTACGCCCACGCGTTGTCGGTCATGATCCGCTCGATCCGGTCGATCCCGTGCGCAGTGAAGTAGTCGGCAGCCCGGTCGAGGAATCCGGCGCAGGTCACGCCCTACTCATCACCCAGGACTTCGGAGTAGGCCAGCCTAGAGTGATCATCGACGAGGGAGCTGACGCGACCGTGATCTTGTGGTCTCGGCCGGCACCGGCTGTTTCACGCCCGTTCGCCCGCCGGCCGCCACCGTCGGGGATCCGGCCGGTCTTCTTCACGTCCATGTGTACCAACTCGCCGGGCCTAGTACTCCAGCCGTAGATCGTGATCTTCCCGGCGTGGCGGTCCCGGACGTGGAACGGCCACCGCTCGATGAGCGTCCGTTGTGTCGACATCCGAAGATCAAGCGGTGGCCGCGAGCCGCAGGGTAGAGCCAGAGTTGTGGACGTCGGAGACCGACAGGATCCTCGAACGGACGGCCGGGAGGTTCGCCCGGATGGAGACCCGCCGCCGCACCCGCGGGTTCCTCCCCGGGCTGCTCGCGGACCTGCCGCGCAAGAACTGCTGGACCATCGCCCAGCACGCCGGGGGGACCGACCCGTGCGGCATGCAGGACCTGCTCGCTCGGGCCAGCTGGGACTCTGACGGGGTGCGCGAGGACCTGCGCGACTACGTCACGACCGGGCTCGGCGACGCCGACGCCGTGCTGGTGGTCGACGAGACCGGCGACCTCAAGAAGGGTGTCTGCACGGTCGGGGTGCAGCGCCAGTACACCGGCACCGCCGGCCGTGTCGAGAACGCGCAGGTCGCGGTCCATCTCACCTATGCCGGCGCCGCCGGTCACGCGATGATCGACCGCGAGTTCTACCTGCCGTCCTGGATCGGCGACGAGCAGCGGCTCGCCGAGGCCGGGGTACCCGCCGATGATCGGCGACGGCATGAACACCCGGTAACGGTCGGTGAGGCCGTAGAACTCGGCGACACTCCGCACCTGTAGCCAAGTGTCATGGGTGTGCAGCACGCCCTTGGGCTGGGACATGGTGCCCGAGGGTGTAGAGGAGCCGGGCGAGGTCCTGGCCCCAACGAGACCTTTGCCGCTCTCCGTTACCGCCAACGCCCTCGGAGAGGAGCTCCTCGAGCGACACGTCACCACCGCTGCCTGCGGTGACGACCGTCGTCAAGTCAGTCAGCCCGCCGCGGATGTCGGAGATCATCGTCAGGTAGTCCGTCGCAACGCCCTCCAGCTGGGGAAATTCGATCTTGAGATGGGTGAACTGCTGCATGGCCGCCTCCCAGGAGCACGCCGCATCAACGGTGTCGCCGCAGTCGAAGACAACATCGATTTGGGGTGCATGTTTATCAAACTGGCTGTATGCAAGCAGGCAAGATGCTGTAAGGTCAACGGTCAACAACATCATCCACTGCACCAAGGAGGGGCTATGGTTCTCAAGGTCGAGCGGGTAGTCACCGAGGTCACGCCAGACGGCAGGTCGGTCTTCGCTGATCGTGGTGCGCCACGGCAGGCCCCCGCGTCTGGACTGGACATCGTCAACGTGTGGGGCACCGGTGACGGCATCGCGACGGTGGGCAACGCCGGGCAGGAGCCCGTCCTGTTCCCATTCTTCCCGGGCCCCGGTGGCAGTCGAGTGGTGGTCGTGCGCTTCCCGCCCGAGTCCGCGTCCGATAGCGGCCATGCCGACGGGGCCGACCCGGAGGAGGCTCAGCCCGGTCTTCTCGCGGCGTTCGAGCCTGATCACCCGGGCATGCACACCACCGACAGCATCGACTACGGCATCTGCTTGTCCGGCGAGCTCTACCTGGAACTCGACGACGGCGCTGAACAGCACATCACCCCAGGAGCGATCGTCGTCCAACAAGGCACGCGGCACGCCTGGCGCAACCGCAGCGCCGAGGTGTGCACGATGGTCTACGTCCTGATCGGAGCCCGTCGCAGCTGATCCCGGCCACGTCGGAGAAGATCCCGGAATCGCCGCACCTCTCGTGGCGCCTGCGCCCTATCGGTTCGGGCTGTGGCCGCACTCTTCGTGCTTGTGGCCACTGACGTGCGGCAACCTCAGCTGGAGGATCACGTCGTGTTCAGGCGGTCCTAGCTGCTCGTATTTGCGGGCTTGTCGCTCCGCTACCGGCCCGCCTCCGCTTCATTGAAGTTGCTGGACATTGACATAACCGCATCTCCGTGGAAAGCTTGCTACCGCGCGAAAGGAACGACCGGTCGGTCCTGACCTCCAGCACTGCTACGAGCGGCCGGCGGGTCCAGCACATCGCCCGCTTCGGGGGCACAAGGCCGCCCTCGAAGGAAGTGCTCGGCGCAGTCGCGCGCATGCGCGTGTGACGCCAGACGGTGCCACAGCGCCGCAACCTGGACAGTCGGCGGCAACGGCCGCCGTCGCATCAACGATTCAACGCTGAATGTCAGTTGGGGGATGTCCGTGTTCGATGGTTCCCGCGGGGAGTCCGCGGAGGCCGGTTACGTCAACGAGTTCTGCCTGCCCCAATGACCGAGCAGGCCCCGGGCTGAGGAGTCGGCCTCAAAGTCGTCGACCCGCCGGATTGTACTCAACCGTGGCGAGAATCATCGGCCGCTGCTGGGCGGTTCGTCAAAATGGACGCGAGCCGGTGCGCCTCTCCAGGCAGACAAATTACATCTCGCACTAAGGATGGGCGGTCGGCGGGGGACCGTCGTTCGTCTCGACGAACACGCCGGTGACGTCACTCCTTCGTCCAGATCACATTGTGACGGCCAGGGGATGTTGAATCGGTTAGGGAATGTCTGAAGGTCAGCCAGAGTATACAGCCGTGACACCAGAAAGGTAGCGAAGAACCGATGGGATACTCGACTACATACAGTCGATCTATCGACGCGAAGCCCGTGAACATCTTCAACCTCCTAGTGGACTTCGGAGCGATCGGGAACCTCCTTCCCGATGTCATCGAGTCCGTCAGCGTTGAAGGCAGTGGAGTCGGCAGCGAGCGCACGATCCTGTTCTATGATCAAGAGATTCCGATCGTCGAACGCCTTGATCTGGTTGTCGCCCCTTCACTCATCAGCTACTCCATCGTCAATGACTCCCCGCTCCCGCTCGATCGCTACCACGCTGTGGTGAAGCTGGACCCCATCGGTGCCGACCAGTGCGAGCTGACATATGCGAGCAACTGGAAAGCCAAGGGAGCGCCAAATTCGGAAGTGAACTCGCTAATTGGGGGGTTCTACGAGTCGATCGTCGCCAGCGTGGTGAAGGCTCTAGATGTGCATAACTAATCGTGACCAGAACGCAGTAGACCGTCCGTTTCGCCATTCGTCGCGGGCGCTGCCTGGGACCTCGGTGCCGCCATCGATCACGAAGGCCATCGACCATCCCTTTGTAAACACGACCTAGTAGTGCTCTGCTAGTGAAGTCCTCCAAGGCGCCCCGGCCAGCCGCTCGGCCAGGCGGACCCCGGACAGGCCCGCGGGCGGCGCCGTCCAGCGCGACGACGCTGGCGGCGCCGCTTTGATCCAGCTGTTGGGCTTTGTGGCCACACGTTCGCCACTGGCGCCACCCCGGCCGCGCGCGGGCGTTGCTGCACTCAGTGCTGCGCGCTAAGCCTGGATCCGCAGAGTGGCCTGCGCGGATGATCTTGGTTGCGATTGGTCTTGTTGGTTGGTCTGCAGGCGTGGCGGAGTCGCTGGTCTGTCCAGCTCTTCCACTGATCGGGTAGTCGGGCGGGTTGGCGGCGGGGTTGGTGTCAGGCAGCGGCGGGTGGACTGTGGGGCGATGGTCTGGTCCCACAGCCGCAGCCGTGCCGCTGCCCAGGGCCAGCGGCTGGGTAGGTGCAGGACAGGCACGCGGGCTGGTCGGGCCAGTCAGGCGGGCACGGTGATCAGCCGTCGGCGCAGGGTCGCGCTGCGGGCGCCGGCGTGGCCGTGGCCGGCGAGGGTACCGGCGGCGTGGAGCAGGTTGTGCGCGATCGCGGCGCACAGTGCCCAGGCGGAGTTGGCGCCGAAGCGCCCCGAGGGCAGGTGCGCCAGGGGCCCGTCGATCAGGTCGGCGAACACGGTTTCGATGATCGCGTGGCGGCGGTGGACGGTGTCGGCCTCGACGGTGGGCAGGTCAGTGTTGGTGAAGAACGGGTGATACCGCCAGACCGGGAACAGCGCGTCCGGGGTAGCGGGCGTCCTTGACCCGGCGCACGATCAGCCGGGCGGTGATCCGATCCCGGGTGGCGGCGAAGGCGGTGTAGGACACTTCGGCGACCTCGGCGTCGGAGATCCACGCTCCGGTGTCGGGGTCCTGGACCGCGCCGGGGTAGCGCACCCGGGGTCCATGCGTCGTCGGGGATGGCGTCGATGGCCCGTTGGATGGCCCGTTGGATGGCCCGTTGGATGGCCCGGTTCTTGGTCATGACCAGGGAGAACTCGGCGTTGCCGCGTCGGCACGCGCGTACCACCGCGCGGTTGCCGTAGGCGGAGTCGCCGTGGACCAGGATCTTCCCGGTCGCGCCGGCGGCGCGAGCGGTGGCGATCGCTTGGGCGATCATCCGCCCGGCGCCCTTGCCCGAGCCGGTCTTGCCCGCCCGCAGCCGCATCCCGGCGATCACCGGCGCGGAGTGCGCGGTGCTGATCGTGGTGGCCAACGGTGAGAGCCCTTTGCGGAGCACCTGTTTGCCGGCGATCTTGGTGTGGCCGTAGGAGGCGCCCTGTTTGGCGTGCCGTAGACCGGGCGCGTCGGGTGATCGTCTGGCTGCGCGGGCAAACACCCCCGCGCCACCTGGAAGTGGATTCATCGCCACCACCTTCCGGGATGGTGGCCCCACCGACGGCGCGACCAGGCTGTTCGACCCGATGACGGTGCCTGTCACCCGCTACCGCTACTGCTACCGGGCCGCGATCATCCCCACGCCATGGCAGCGAAGCAGACCGACGAGTGGGCCGAAGGCCGCCGCTACCTCGGACTCGAGGTCCTCGCCCGCTCCCGTGTCAGAGCCGTCCCCGACACCACCGTCAACGCCGGGGAGGTGAGCACGATCGACACGATCCCGGCGCTCAGCGCCTGAACCAACCAGAAGATCACGCGTCAGCCGTCACACACCACGCCGGCGGGCTTGACCAACCTCGGACGCTGGGACGCGGAGGGTTGTCTGACGAACGCCGGTTGCCGCAAAGACATCATCATCCGTGGCGGGGAGAACCTCAGCGCCAAGGAGATCGAGGACGTCGCCGTCGCCGTCGCCGACGTCGCCGGGGACCGACCCAGCCTTCGGCGAACGCGTGTGCGCGATGTTCGTCCTCCCATCCGAGGCCGAGGTCACGCTCGATTCGGTGGGTTGCCTGGCTCGAGCAGCACCGGATCGCGCGCCAGAAGCTGCCTGAGCACCTCGTGCTCGCTGATAGTCTGCCCCGGACCGCGAGTGGCAAGGTCCAAAATTCAAGCTGCGTCAGATGATGCGCGAGACACCCCAGCGACTGATTTCGGCTCGACCTCGGCGCTCGCATGACGCGCTGTCGCACCCAGCAGATATACGCTGCCGGGGTGCCCAGCAATGACCGTGGCGGCCGGCTCCTCGTCGCCTCACCGATGCGACGAGTGTCCCGACGGCTCGGCCGCTCCCTGCAGAGTCCCTGCGGCGCAGGTTACTCGCCGGTTGAGCTCTCGTGCGGAGATGCGAATGCCTGAGCCGACCCGCCGTCGGGGGGCACGGCGCGACGAGATCGCCGACCAGGCGGGCATCCTGTTCAGCGAACGCGGCTTCCATTCCGTACGGATGGAAGAGATCGCCGAGGCCGTCGGCATCACGGTCAGGGCGCTGTACCGACACTATCCGGGGAAGCAGGCCCTACTCGCTTTCGTCGTGATCCGCGACCAGGACCGTCTGGTCAACGCTCTTCAGAATCTCGAGCAGAAGCCTGCCGACGACCTCGACACGGCGCAGATCATTCTTCACGAGCTCGCCATGGTCTCACTGGTCAGCCGCCACCTCTCCTTGCTGTGGCAGCGTGAAGCCCGACACCTGCAGCCCGACGACTTCCAATTCGTGAGGCGCCGAACGATCTGGATCGCCGAACAGATCAAGCAGCTCGTCGTCATCCGCATGCAGCCGGGGCTCGACGCGTTCAGCGCCGACCTCCGTAGTTGGGCCCTCGTCAGTTTGCTGACCAGCAGCGTCTACTACGACGCCGCCCTCCCCCCGGCGGCGCTCACCCAGGAGATCGTGGCCGCCTGCGTCCGCATCATCGCGGCGAAAGCCGAGTGTCATGGCAGTGAGGTCGCCGGTTTGAGCCCGCCGCCCGCGCTGGTCCAGCCCGTCTCGCGTCGTGAACAGCTCCTTGTCGTTGCGGCCAGGGTCTTCCGACGCCGAGGATTCGGGGGTGTCACGCTCGACGAGATCGGCGACGATCTGGACATCGTCGGCGCTGCCCTGTACCGCTACTTCCCCACGAAGGCGAGTATTCTGGCCGCAGCCGTGACGAGATTTCATGAGTGGATTTGTCACGAGATGTTCCGCACGCTCGCGCATCCGCAGGAAGACCCTTGCCAGACTCTGATGAGTCTTTCCCGCGGCTACCTTCGGGTAGAGCACGAAGCGACCGATTATCTCGCCGTCGCCCTAAACGAACGCCTCTTTCTGCCGAACGACGTCCGCGCCCAGACCGATCGGATGCGGCTAGACAACACAGCTGAATGGATCCGGTGGTACTCCCTGGCCGAATCGAGCGCCTCCCCAGCACAAAGCGCTGTGCGGGTGCACATCACCCAGAGGGTCATCGACGACTGCGTGCGGATTCCACGCCTGGCCGCGCACCCCGACTTCGTCCCAGGGATGCACTCAGTCATCGAGCGTTCTCTTGGTCTGACGGCCGACGACTGACGGGATCCGACAGCCGCCCGCCGATCACAGCCGGGCGGCGCGCCCGATGATCTCTTTCATCATCTCGTTGGTCCCACCGTAGATGCGCTGGACTCGAGCCGCGCTGTAGTAGTTCGCGATCGGGTATTCGGTGATGTAACCGTAGCCACCGAACAGCTGCAGGCACTTGTCCGTGATGGCGTTCTCCTCCTCGCTGAGCCACAGCTTCGCCATGGCCGCGGTCGCGTTGTCGAGTTCGTCTCGGTCCAGCTGCTCGACGCAGCTGTCCAGGAACGCACCCGCCACGCGCGCACGAGTGACGCACTCGGCGATCTCGAACCGAACGTGCTGATGCTCGATGAGCGGACGCCCGAAGGACTCTCTATCATTGATGTGCTCGATCGCCAGCTCGACGCTCCGCTCGATCGCAGCAAGCGCCGACACCGCCAGCGACATCCGCTCGAGGGGGAGCCGGCGCATGAGCATGACAAAACCATCACCTTCTTCTCCGAGCAGATTCGCCGCGGGAACCCTGGCCTCGTCGAAGACCAGCTCAACGGTGTCGGACTCGTGGTGGCCCAGCTTGTGCAGCGTCCGTCCAACACTGAAGCCCGCGCAGTCGCGAGTATCCACCACAATCAGCGAAAGGCCCTTCCGCCCAACACGTGGATCCGTCGAGACGGCCAGCACGACCAGGTCCGCCTGCGCACCGTTGGTAATGAAGATCTTCGATCCGGAGATCACGTACTCGTCGCCCTCGCGCCGAGCACGAGTACCTATCGCGGCGACGTCCGAGCCCGCCCCGGCCTCGGTCATCCCGAG
Organism: Pseudonocardia sp. GCM10023141; assembly: GCF_042653605.1. Taxonomy (NCBI): domain Bacteria; kingdom Bacillati; phylum Actinomycetota; class Actinomycetes; order Pseudonocardiales; family Pseudonocardiaceae; genus Pseudonocardia; species Pseudonocardia sp. GCM10023141. Next base: position 64,311 of record NZ_JBHSIR010000035.1, on the reverse strand, counting down.
AGATCCGATGAGCTCCCCCGAGGCGAGTCCGGGGAGCCAGCGCTGCCGCTGATCCTCCGACCCGTAGTGGACAATGTAGTGGGGCACGACGTTGCTCTGGATTTGGAACGGCGCAGGCGAAATTCCAGCACGCACGAACGCCCGAAGCACTGTGAAGTCGTCCAGCGAAGATCCGCCACCTCCGCCGTACTCCGCCGGAACGGCGCACGATAGCAGGCCAAGCTTCCCCGCCTTTCGGAAGAAGTCGCGGTCGATGCGCTGCTGCCTACGCCAGTCCTCCAGGTTGGCCTCGGCCTCCGCACGAGCGAACTTCAGCGCCATGTCCGCCAACGCCGTCCGCTCGTCGGTCATCCACGACGCCGCTCGCAGCAACTCCATCGGGCTCCTTCGTTGAACACTCACCACCCCCGCCGTGGCTGGATTGCCACAGTGTCAGCAGCGAAGCACACGCATGATGGCCCCGAGGCCTCGCTAACTGCCACGTCACAGTACCCCTCTTGTCAATAATGTCAGTGGCGGATAACATGAGCCTGGTTACATCAGGCTTGGTCGCCGTCATCGTGGAGGATGAACAGCTATGGCATCACAGCCACTCGCGGTCATCACCGGGGCAGCCGGTGGGATCGGCGCTGCCACTGCGCAGTCACTCAGCGCAGCAGGTTACGAAGTACTTATGATCGACCGGAACGTCGAATCCCTACAGGTCGCCGTGAAGGACGTGCAGCGTCGCGGAGGAACTGCTCGGGCGCTCGAGCTCGACTTGCTCGACATGGCAGCCGTGACGGCCGCCCTCGCCGATTTCGAGGGGCGTAGTCGGGTGCAGGCGCTAGTTAATGCCGCTGGTATCGTCGCCTTCGGCGATATAACGGACATCGGTCCGGATCGCTGGAACACGATGCTCGGAATCAAACTGGGAGGCAACTATCTGACTTGCCATTCACTGATCCCGGCTATCGCGGAGAACGGCGGCGGCGCGATCGTCAACATTGCCTCGATGTCGGGTCGAACTAAGTCGCTTGTATCCGGCGTCGACTATTCCACGGCCAATGCGGGCGTCATCGGAATGACGATGACGTTAGCGGCGCAGAACGCCAAGCGAGGAGTCCGCGTCAACTGTATTGCTCCCGGAATGGTGCAGACGCCGATGCTAGATGGCTACGAGGTGTCTCATCTCGACGCCATCAGGTCCGCGATACCAATGCAGAGGTTCGCGAAGCCCGAGGAGATCGCGAGTGTGGTGGCTTTCCTGGTGTCCGATGCCGCAAGTTACATTACCGGCGAAACCATCAATGCCAACGGCGGCATGTTCACCGTATAGAAATCCTGGGGCCTTATTCGCAAGCCGTTAGATCGAATAGTTTTGCGTGAATAGCTGAGACTGTCTCAAGTTGTGTAAGTTGGGTATCGATATACCCTTGTGCGCGTGTCCCGCTTGAGGTGCACAACAGCTCTTGTCGTCTTGTTTCGTTGTCGGGCAGGCATCGAAACGAATCGGGCAAGTGCTGTTGCGGTCTGAGGCTATGGCAGGGCTGACGGATGAGCAACTCACCAATCTGGTGGTCCGTGTGCATGTCGTATGCGCGGACAAGTTCGTCTCGCGCGGCCGGCCCATCGCGTCGGGGCTGTTCTGGTCGGTGGCGATGGTGGTGTCCAGATGCGGAAGAACTCGACCTTGGCCGGGCGGTCGTCGATGTAGACCGCCTCCCGGATCCGCGGTGCCGGCGGCGGACGCCGGCCGCCCTTGCGTGCGGTACGCGCCGTGCGCAGCCGGATCAGCTCCTTGGCCAGGGTGGACACCGGTTGGGCGTACACCCACTGGTAGATCGCCTCGTGAGACGCCCGGCAAGACTCGTCGGCGGCGTACTCGGTCGGCAATCGGCCCGCGATTCGACGCCGTTGACCAGCCGTCCCACGGCTGCGGGCAGACGAATGGTGACACCCTCGCTCACCCCTCAGTACCTCACAAGGAGAACGCCGATGTTGATCCACTGCGTGACCGTCATATTCAAGGAATCCGCGACCTCGGAGCGGGTGGCCGCGTTCGACGTGGCACTCGCTGCCCTGCCCGCCCAGATCGAGCTCATCCGTGAAACCCGCCACGGGCGCGATCTCGGAGAGAGACCGACGAACGCCGACTACGCGCTGGTCACGGCGTTCGACGATGCGAACGCCTTCCACGCTTACCTGGAGCACCCAGCGCACCAAGCGGTCGTCCGTGATCACCTCGCCCCGTTGGCTGACTCCTTCCACAGCACCCAGTTCCTCGTTGCGGACTGAAACCAGCCCGCAGATCGACGCCGCCACCACACGATACGAAGAGGGACTCTTCCATGACCACCAAGGACAACGACCTGGCCGCCACGTTGATCGGTGCATGGCCGGGTGATGACGCGCCGGTCGTCGTTGTGACCGGCGCGGCACGCGGCATCGGCCGGGCGGTCGCCGACTGATTCGCGAGCAACGGAGTCCGCATGGTGGTGAACGATCTTGAGCCGGAGGCCGCCGACCAAGCCGCCCGGGAGATCACCGAGGCGGGCGGGCAGGCTCTCGGGGTCGGCGGTGATGTCTCGCACCTCGCCGCCGTCAAAGCACTGGCCGCCATCGTCAAGGACAGGGCAGGGCGCGTCGATGTCCTCGTGAACAATACCGGCATCTCCGACGTCGTCCTGCCCACGGTCGAGCAAGATGTTGACCGCTGGCAGCTGACGATGAACGTTCTGCTGCGTGAGCCGTACATCTGCAGCAAGACCATCGCCGAGCAGTTCATGCTGCCTGCGGGCTTCGGTCGCATCGTCAACATCGCCTCGATTGCTGCGCTTTCGCCCCTCCCTATGCGTAACGCCTACGCCCCGTCGAAGGCCGGTGTCGCGATGATGACCAGGACGATGGCCGCCGAATGGGCGCGTTCGGCAAGTCCGACGACATCGCGCGGGCCGTGTGCTTCCTCGCCGCGCCGGCGTCGTCGTACGTGACCGGGGTTCTTCTTCCGGTCGACGGTGGATGAACGTCCTTCGGGGCCGCCGGGGACGCCTTCCCGCCCGACGAGCTCTGACGATCCAGAACATGCTGGCCGACCTGGCCCAGGTCGGGCGGTGGCAGGCGGTGGAGGGTCTGGAGGCGGTGCAGGTCGTCCCTGTATCCGACAGAGCCACCAGTGCATGACAGGCCGGCCGAGATCAGTGGTGCGGCCGGCATCGGTTCCGGCATGCATCGGCCGCCATCGCGTGCGGACCCCGGGAGGGGTCAGACGTGCACGACAGCAGTGACCGCTGTCGTGAGCTCAGAGGCGAAGGTCGGCTCGCGGTACAGATGTGCGATACGCACGAGGTCGTGGACGATGCCCTTGCTGATGTGTACGAGGGTCAACGCGGTCGCCTCGTCGAGATCGTCGCGTGTCGCCGAGATCCAGCGCTGCCACTCCAGCGTGTTCTCTTCTCGGATGCGGTCGAACCGATCGCGCTCGCCCTCGGGCAGGTAGTGGTTCTCCGTGAAGGAAACGGCCAACACGTCGATGGCCCGCACTGCGAGCCTGACGTAGCCCTCAACCAGGGCATCGAACACGTCAGCGTCGCGCGCAGGCCGAGTCAGGGCTTGCGCCACCTCGAGCGCCTGCCATTCGTAGAAACGGTTCGTCGCCGCCACGAGGATGCCCGCCTTGGTGTCGAAGTAGCGATAGATCGCCGGGCCCACCACTCCGACCTCGGCCCCGATGTCATCGATGCTGACCCCTGCATACCCGTTACGCCGGAAGGCGCGCGCGGCGGCGGCGAGGAGCTGCTCACGCCTCGAGGCGGGCATCCGCAGGTGCTGGACCGCTGGGGCGCCCGGCTCCGAGTGGGCGCCGACAACACCGATGACTCGCATGCACGCCTCAACGAGCAACTTGTTCAGCCTGGCACGAGAAAGGCCACTGTCGTAGAAGGCGAGGCTGGTCAGGATGCTGACCACCGACCAACTCCGTACATCCGTGGTGAAGTCGTCGAGGTCGGGGGCCGCTGGTGCCACCACCAGGCGCCCCACCTGCTCGGCAATCCAACGAGTCCGATTGCGGACCAGCAAGAAATCGTCCCGGTCGAGGTGTCGGGCCTCCCGCTGCCACAGAACCGAGAGGCGCCGGCTCTCCAGACCCACCTCTGCGAGCGTCGAGAGACGGTCCTCTACGCTGCCGGCGTCGTCGGCCGTCGCAAGTTGCTCCAGGGCCGTCACCAAACGCTGCTGATCCTCATGGATCACGTGGGACAGGAGCGCCTGCTTGTTGGCGTAATGACGGTAGAGCGCCCGCGCCGTGATGCCGCTCGCTTCGGCGATCTGGTCCATCCGCACCGAGTGATAGCCGTGGGCAGTGAACAGCTCACGCGCGTTCAGGGCGATCTGCCGCCCGCGATCCGGCGGACGCCGCGCGGTGTCCTTCGCGGGACGCGCCGCGCCACCCATCGCGTGACTCCTCTCCGACACTCCCGACACTCCCGGCCCTCCCGGTCGGACAGGCGACCGCACGTCGCGTTGCCCTGGCCGACCGAGCAGAACAGTACTACTTGGTATCGGGCGCACCGCCGCCTTGTGATGCGTCGGCGAGATACTGCGATGGACCCACCTGCGGGGAGAGATCAGTCGAGGTGACCGACACGTTTTGCCGCAGCCCTCTCGATGATCCCTGAGGTATTTCCTGTTCAGGCGGCAGCGGAACCCTTACGTCCGACCTTGGCCGTGGCGATCGCGGCCGAGGACTTGCCGACGTTGAACTCCTCCACCGTAGTGGTGTTGCAGGTCATGTAGAGCGTGTCGAGGTCATCGCCACCGAAGGCACAGGCGTCCGACCAGGCGCCGGGGTTGCGCACGCTGGGGCCGACATGAACCAGCCGCGTCGTCTCGGGGTTCTCCTCACCGAGCGCGAATCCTAAGTTGCCGACGTAGGCGTGGCCAGCCTTGGTGACGAGCATGTCGTTGCCGATGCCGCCGGCGAACTGGCTGAAATCGGCGTGGACGGTCGGCGTACCGTCGGGCGCGACCTTCAGGACGGACTTGTCAGCCTGGGAGACAACGAGCACCGAACCGTCGGGGAGGAAGCCCAGGCCGGAGGGAGAACCTTCGACCTCGACGACGGTCTGGTGGGAGCCGTCGGCCGCGAAGCGCTTGACCGCCTTGGTGAAGGAGTCGCTGGACCACAGGCCTCCCTCCTGCCAGCGGAGGCCCTCCAGGAACTGATGGCCGGTGGAGAAGATGCTCAGCTCGTGCTCGTTCGTGACTTTCCGTTCCGCGACGGTACTGTGGCCGCCGCTTGGGTCGATGGGTGAGTTGATCGAGGAGCGGGCAAGGTCGACCGCTGTGGCGCCCGCGTGATCTGCTGATCAGGAAGACGCCCTCCCTCGACCAGGTCCTTGGCCAGGTCACGCAACTTGAACTTCTGGATCTTTCCGCTGGCTGTACGAGGCATCTCGTCCAGCACGATCAGGCTCTCGGGGAGCTTCTGCTTGGCGATCTTGCGCTCCAGGAGCCACTCGATGAGTTCGGTGAGATCCACTGCCACGTCAGGCTCGGGAACGACGACAGCACAGACCCGCTCTCCCAACACCGGATCGGGTGAGCCCACGACGGCGACTTCGGCGATCTTGGGGTGAGCGAAGAGATGGTCCTCGACCTCCTTGGCGCTGAGGTTCTCGCCGCCGCGAATGATGATGTCCTTCTTGCGACCGGTGATCTCAAGGTGTCCATCGGCGTCGATACGACCCAGGTCTCCGGTGCGGAACCATCCGTCATCGGTGAACGCGGACTTGTTCAACTCGGCATCGAGGTAGCCGACGAACATCTCGGGACCTCGTGCGAGCAGCTCGCCGTCCTGCCCGCTGTCGAGGTCGGTCTCATGGTCGTCGACGATCCTGATGCGGGCCAAGCCGATGGCGCGGCCGTCGGTGTGGGCGCGCTTCTGCAACGGGTCCGCGGCGTGGCCGGTGGTGGCGGTGGGGTACTCGGTCGACCCGTAGACCCGAGCGACCATGCAGTCCAACGCTGTCGTGCCGTTGACGATCAGGTCCGGCGGGACGTCCGCACCTCCACACAGGAAGTTCCTCAGCGAAGAGACGTCGTAGTCGCCGAGAGAGGGGTGATGGACGAGCCCGTGCAGGAACGGCGTGGCCGCGAGCATGAAGGCACACTGGTGTTCCTGGATCAGCTCCAAGCCGGCGGTTGGCTCCCATATATCCAGGAGGACGACGCCGCTTCGCAACATCGGCGGCATCTGGATGCCATACAAGATGCCGGTGATGTGACCTACCGGGGACGGCATGAACACCACGTCGCCCTGGGTCAGGCCGATCACCTCGATGATGCTTCGGTTCTCGTAGTCGAGGGTGTTGTGCGTGTGCAGCGCGCCCTTCGGAGCCGACGTCGTGCCGGATGTGTACAGCAGGAGCACCAGGTCGTTGGCGTCGCGCGTGACCGGCTCGGGCTTGCTGCCGTGGAAGCCGTCGAGGAAGTCCTCGAAGGAGACCTCGTGATCCCGCTGTGCCTCGCCCAGTACAACGACGGTCGTCAGCTCCAGCAGGCCCGTCGTGATCTCCGCGAACATCTCGGAGAAGTCGAAGTTGCGGAACGTCCCGGGGATGAACGCGATCTTGGACTTCGCCTGTTCCAGTATGAATCGCGTCTCCGAGTGACGGTAGATCGGCATGATCGGATTGCTGATCGCGCCGATCCGGATCGCGGCAAGATGGATTGCACACGCCTCGGCCCAGTTCGGTAGCTGCCACGAGACGACGTCGCCATGTCCGACACCGTGGCGCTGTAGCGCAGCACCCAGGGCGTCGACGATGGCGTCGAACTCCGCGTAGGTCCAGGTTCGTCCACGGTCGACGACAGCGGGGCGGTCAGGGACGGCTTGAGCGGCGTCCGACAGATAGCCGTCGATAAAGTTGTCCTGCCAGGCCCCCGATGCGGTGGACTCGGCGACGAGGTCCGCGTTCAGAAGAGTGGTGCCCATTGTTCAGACCCTTTTGACCGTCCGTGCCGGAGGCTGGTCCAACACCAGGGCTCCGACCTGTTCTTCGAGTTCAGTGGCATCGCCGTACCAGGCCCGCAGCGCTAGGGCCCGCTTGTAGTACCAGTGGACGTCAGCCTCGGCCGTGAAGCCGATTCCGCCATGCACCTGGATCGCGCTCTCACACACCGAGACGGCAACCTGCGCGGCGTAGGCCTTCAACGCCATGGCGCTGCTCTCGGCCTCGATGCCGGGAAGCTCGTCCAACTCCCCGGCCACGGCCTCGCAGAAGTTGTGCAGCGAGACCGCATCAGTATGCATGTCGGCAAGAATGTGCTTGATCGCCTGGAAAGAGCCGATGACTCGTCCGAATTGCTCACGCTGCTTCGCGTACTCGACGGCCAACTCCGCGCAGCGGGTGGCGATGCCGCTCAACTCGCAGGCGACAAGGACGCGGCTCCACCGCCTGATCTGCGCCACGAGCCCCGGTGCTGTCGCCGCATCGCCCACCGGAATGCCTTCAACCCCGTCGAGCGTGACCCGGCTGAAGTTCAGCGCCGGGTCGGCGCTGCCGACGGGCTCGATCGTCACACCGGGCGTCGTCGGTTCGATCAGCTGCAGCTCAGGGCTGCCCTCCCGATCGGCGACAACCAGCAGGACCGTCGCTTCAGCCCCGAACCGCACGGCGTCGAACCTGCCCTGAAGCCTGCCGTCCGCACAGCTGACCGAGCCGAGCTGCCCCGCCCAGTGGCGAGTCACGCCCGGATCGAGGAAGGCCAGAACCGAGCCGTTCTCGACCACATCGTCCAGGAGTTTGCAGCCTTCATCGCTGATGTGCTCGTACACCACTCCGGGCAGGAGCGAGCTCTCCAACAACGGCCCGGCCAGAAGGTGGCGCCCGTATCGAACAAAGATCGGAGCAAGAGCCGCGCGCGGGAGGCCGAGGCCACCGTGTTCCTCCTCCAGGGCCACGGCGAACGTGCCCAGCTGGGCCAAGGACGGAACCAGGCTCGAACGCTCGTCGGCCGACGAGAGGATTCGCCGACGAGTGTCGGCGTCGTAGGCGGACCGCAGGAAGTCATCGACGGTGGCCGCGAGCGAGGCGATGGTGTCGTTATCAGTCACGGGGAAGTCCTAGAAGTCGCTCAGCGATGATGTTGCGCTGGACCTGCGAGGTGCCGCCGTAGATCGAGGTCGCCCGTGAGTAGAGGTGGTCGTGCACCCAGCGGTCGGCTTCAAGTCCGAGAGGACTCGATCCCGACAGCGCCCGCGACGGGCCGAGCAGTTCGGCGATCGAGGCAAACACGGTCTGCTCGATGCCGTTGAGCAGTAGCTTGTCCACCGAGTCGTGCGGCGTGGGAACCTCGCCGGCGTCCAAACGCTTGACGGTCTGCCGGGTCTGGGCGCTGAGTACCTTCAGCGCGATCTGTGCTCGGCCAAGTGCCACGCGCGCACGTCGGCCAAGAGCCGTCTCCGGGCCGGGGAGGTCCGCATCCCGCAACGCGGCGGCTGCGTCCTCGAAGGCGACCTCGTAGTCGACGCGGCGACGCACGGTGTAAGCAGCACGTTCGATGCTGAGGGTGTGGGTGGCCACCCGCCAGCCCTCGTTCAACTCGCCGACCAGGTTCCGGCGCGGCACCCGCACCTCGTCGAAAAACACCTCGCAGAACTCACGGTCTCCGGTCATCTGCTCCAGCGGGCGCGGGGTGATCCCCGGCGTGCTCATGTCCACGAGCACGTAGCTGATTCCGGCGTTCTTGTGGACGTTGGGATCGGTGCGGACCAGCAACGCGCACCACTGCGACTTGTGCGCCCAGCTCGTCCACACCTTTTGGCCCGAGATCACAAAATCGTCACCGTCGATGACTGCCCGGGTCCGCAGCGAAGCGAGGTCGGACCCCGCGTTCGGCTCGGAGAATCCCTGACACCAGATGTGCTCGCCCGATAGCAACTTCGGCAGCAACTCCGCACGCTGCCACGACTTGCCGTGGTGGTCGATGGAGGGGCCAACCACATCGAGGCCGATCAGCCCGATCGGCATCGGCGCACGGGCTCGTGCCAGCTCCTCGGCGAACACCAGTTGATGCGTTGGCGACAGGCCCTGCCCACTGGCCTCGCGGCTCCAACTGATGCCGATCCACCCGGCATCGAACAACGTGCGCTGCCACGCACGGAGCACTTCAAATCGCTCGTCGAGCTCCAGAGGCACATGTGGAACCTCGGCTGAGGACAGCCACTCACGCGCCTGCACGCGATAGGTATCCAGGTCCATCGTCGACATGATGTTCACCGACCCGTGTACACGGGCGCCCGGCGCTCCAGGAACGCGTTGAGCGCTTCCTTGGAGTCCTCGAAGCCCGACAGTTCACCAGTCAAGGACTGCTCGAACTCGTAGCCGCCCTTCAAGTCCATGTACTCGATAGTGTTCAGGCTCTTCTTGGCAAACCGCAAAGCGGCCGGGCTGTGCCGCGCCAGCGACTCGGCCAAGGACTGCGAAGTCTCATACAACTTCTCATCGGGGACGACATCCACGATCCCGCCATAGGGCAGGAGCTTGGCCGCCGGAACCATGTCTCCACTCAGGTGCATCAGCCGGACCATGCCTTGGGGCACCATCCGCGACAGGTGCTTCGCACCACCCATCACACCGACATTCACCTCCGGCAGCGCGAACCGAGCACTCTCAGCGGCGACCACCAGATCGCAGGAGGCGGCGATGGCCAGCCCGGTGCCGACCGCGGCGCCCTGCACTGCGGCGATGACGGGCTTGGTGCTGTCGTAGATGGAGAAGAAGGCTTCACGAACCTCCCTCATCCGGCCCGTCGAGTTCTCCGGGTCCAGCGTCTGGAACTCCTCCAGGTCATTGCCACCGCAGAAGTGCCTACCCCTACCAGCGAGGACCAAGACCCGCGCCTCAGGCAGGTGCACGTCGACGTTGTCAAAGAACTCCTTGATCTCGACATACATCGCCTGGTTCACCGCGTTCGCCGGAGGACGGTCGAACCACACAGTCGCAGTCGGGCCATTCTCCCGCCATTCGATGAACTCAAACTGCGCCATGTCCTGACCGTCCTGTCTGTGCAGTGCCTGGGCCGTCGAAGATGGGGCTTCAAGGTCCATTGGGACTCATTCATCCATGAGGGGAAGCCGCCGCGATTCTGCTGGAGCGTAGAACACATCCCGAACCTATGTCAATCACCACTAACATCCCCTCCGGGATCGTCAGCAGGTGGACTGACCGTGAGGCAGGCCTGGCCGGCACGGTGATGGTGGGTGGGTGTGCGGCGGCACGCGTGGCTCGAGATCTGACTGACCCCTTGGGCGTCCGTCACGACGTTTGATCACCCGCGACCGGGCTGCCGGTGTACTTCGCCCACCCGCCCTCACCGAGGCCGGCCACTCAACGCTGTAGGTCTGCGGACACGGCGGGGCGGGTCAAACCTCCCGGCCGTCCGTTCGAGGAGCCCGTCGGTCTCCGACGTCCACAACTCCGGCTCTACTCTGTGCCTCGCAGCCACCGCTTGATCTTCGGATGTCGACACAACGGACGATCATCGAGCGGTGGCCGTTCCACGTCCGGGACCGCCACGCCGGGAAGATCACGATCTAGCGCTGGAGCACTACGGCTGGAGTGCTAGGCGCAACACGCCGAGCTGTCCGGGGAGCTGTTCGCGCCCGCGATGGCAGCCGGAAGAGCGCTGCCCGGCCCGGTTGTCGACCGGGACGCGTCCATTGTGGTCTGTCGCAGAAGGTGCAGGTGGCGCCGACGTTGCTGGCTCGCCCTGCTGCTGGTCCGGATCGTCGAGACCACCACCGGCGACACCTGGAACCGCGTCCGCGCCGACCTGCAGGACCTGCACGTCCGCATCTTCGAAGGCCCCGCCGGCACCTTCCGGCAATGCACCGAACGCACCACCGCCCATCGCGACATCCTCACCCAGTTCGGTGTCGACGCACCCAAGAAGATCATCGAACTCGGGCCGGCACTCGCGACGTCCTGGCCGGCACAAACACCACCGCCTGGACACATGCCCGTCCCGGCGGCTTTCGGCGTGGCGTCCCGCAGGTCAAACCCCACATCCATGTCCAGCCTCGACACCAGCTGCGGAACGCGGGTGGATCAGCCGAGGCCCCGCACGGAGAACATCGGGGTTTATGCCGGCCACCTCGGCCCCGTGCACCATCCGACGGTGATCTGGGCGATCGCCGACCGGCTGGCACTAGACACCGTTCCGGCTGCGCGCCACTGCGCCCGACGTAGTTGCCATAGCCGCCGGGCGTTTCAGATCGGAACAACCGTGCGCACGCGCAGATCGCCACAGTCTGAGCCAGAAGTCACAGCGCGAGGCCGCACCGGCGCGGGAGTCGGCTCACGCCAGAGGTCAAGGAGGACCACATGACAGCGGCGCCATCGACCCGGCCGAGGTCCATATCACCCGAGTCCGAGGCACTGCGGGGGCTTTACGCTGACTGGTCGGACATCATCGCCACCACGCCCGACCTCACCATGCGGCTGTTTCGCAGCATCTTCGACGAGTGGCACCAGCCCACCCGCGAGCCCGAGGACGTGACCTACCGCGAGGAGACCGTCGGGGGCGTCCCGGGGATCTGGACCCTGCCGGTCGGCGCGGACGCCTCGAAGGTGCTGCTCTACACCCATGGTGGCGGCTTCGTCGTCGGGTCCGCGTCCAGCCACCGCAAGCTGGCCGCGCACGTGGCCAAGGCGCTGGGCGTCGTCGCGTTCGTCCTGGACTACCGCCGGGCGCCCGAGCACCCGCACCCCGCGCAGGTCGCGGACGGGGTCGCGGTGTTCACCGCGCTGACCGAGCGGGGCATCGCGCCGGGCGACATCACGACCATCGGCGACTCGGCCGGCGGCAACCTGGCCGTCGCCATCCCGCTGGCGCTGCGCGAGCAGGGCAGGCCGCTGCCCGGGCAGGTGATCGCGTTCTCGCCGTGGCTGGACATGGAGAACGCGGGCGCGACGCTGGTGAGCAACGCCGCGACCGACGCACTGGTCACCGTGCCGCTGCTCGAGAGCATGATCGCCGGCGTCCTCGCCGGGGGGATGATCGACCCGACGACGCCGCTGGCGAACCCGCTCTACGCCGACTTCACCGGCTTCCCCCGGCTCTACGTCAACGCGGGCGGGGCGGAGTCCCTGCTGGACAACGCTACCCGGCTCGCCGCCCAGGCCGAGGCCGCGGGCGTCGAGGTCACCCTGCGCGTCGTCGAGGGCATGCAGCATGTCTTTCCCTTTCTCGCCGGGAACGCCCCGGAGGCCGACGACGAGATGGCCGCGATCGCCGACTGGTACCGCAGCTGACACCGCTCGCACCCGCACCCCTCACGAGCAGTCCGCCATCGAGGAGACCTCAACCATGTCGTGGACCGCTACGACCTCCGCCGTGACATCCAACTTGACACCACGTGACGGGTGCGGCGGTCGACGAGGAGCGCAACGTCCGGCAGGCCCGCACGAGCACCGGCGAGGAGTTCACGAGCCGTTACCTGGTGACGGCACTGGGCCTGCTCGCGAAGCTCAACATTCCGGCCATCCCGGGGATCGACAGCTTCGTCGGCACCCACACCAACGCCTGGCCGGCCGAGCTCGAATCAGACAACGTCACGCTGGTTTCGGTCGAGGAGACCCGATCGAGGAGATCACCCCCTGCGGCGTGCGCACCCGCCGCCGGAGTCGAGCACGAGCTCGACGTCCTCGTCCTGGCGACTGGATTCGACGCGTCGACGGCAACTACCGGTCCATGGACCTGCGCGGCCGCGACGGCAAGCACGTCAACGAGCACTGGTCGGGCGGGCCCACCAGCTACCTGGGAGTGTCCACACACGGCTTCCCCAACATGTTCATGATCCTCGGACTGAACGGCCCGTTCATCAACCTGCCGCCGAGCATCGACGAGCACGTGGAATGGATCAGCGACCTCATCGGCAAGCCCGAGCAGCTAGGGGAGTTCGGTCCATGGGGGTCTTTCGCCGCTCGCGATCCGAGCAGGCGTCGCTCAAAGGCGACATCAGTGAGCGCGACACGTGAGCCAGCAGCGCGCCGCCCGCCAGCACCACCGTCGAACTGACACTCATCAACCAAGCGGCCGAACAGCGACAACGGGCTGTGGCACAGCGAAAGGAACACCAACGTGAACACCTTGCTTACCGATTCCCGCCCCGTGACCGAGGAGCTCGATGTCCTCATCGTCGGCGGCGGTTTCGCGGGGATCTACCAGCTCGATCAGCTCCGCTCCCGCGGCTTCGCGGTCAAGCTCTACGAAGCCGGCTCCGCGGCCGGCGGCGTCTGGCATTGGAACCAGTACCCGGGCGCCCGGGTCGACACTCCCTGCACCAGCTACCAGCTCTCCGACGAGCGGATCTGGAACGAGTGGGACTGGTCGGAGGCGTATCCCGGGCAGCCGGAGATCGCCGCGTACTTCCGTTTCGCCGTTGAGAAGCTGGACCTCGCCAAGGACACCCGCTACAGCTCGCGTGTCATCGCCGCGCAGTGGGACGAGGATGCGGACCGGTGGGTGGTCGAGACCCGCAACGAGGAGACCGGCGAGTCCTTCCTCACTCGGACCCGCTTCCTCCTGCCGCTGCTTGGCACCGGATCCAAACCGCTCTACCCCAACTATCCGGGCATTGTCGACTTCAAGGGCGACTGCTTCCACACGTCCCGTTGGCCCAAGGGCTATGACACGGCCGGCAAGCGCGTCGCCGTCATCGGCACCGGCGCCAGCGGCGTGCAGGTCATCCAGACCACCGCGCCCGACGTCGCGTCAATGACCGTCTTCCAGCGGACGCCCCCGACGATCCTGCCAATGAAGTCCCCCAAGCTCGACAAGGCCGCCAACGACGAGCTACGCAAGACCCACCCGGAGATGTTCGAGTACCGGAAGACGACCTTCGCCGGGCTCGACTACGACGTCATCTACACGCCAACGTCCGAGGTCTCCGACGAGGAGTTCTACGCCAAGTGCGACGAGCTCTGGGAGATGGGTGGTCTGCAAATCTGGCTCGGCGGCTACGCCGAAATGTTCTTCAACCGCGAGGTGGGCGATAAGATCTACGCATACTGGCGCAAGAAGACGCTCCCGCGGATCAAGGACCCCAAGCTGGCCGAGAAGTTGGTCCCCGAGACCCCGCCGTACCCCTTCGGCACCAAGCGCTGCCCGCTGGAGTACACGTACTTCGAAACGTTCAACCAGGACAACGTCGATCTGGTCGATGTCAACGAGAACCCCATCGAACGGTTCACCGAGAACGGCATCGTCACCGCCGACGGCACGCTGCACGAGTTCGACGTGATCGTGTTGGCGACCGGCTTCGACTCTTTCACGGGAGGCCTCACCGACATCGATGTCCGCAGCACCAAGGGGGAGTCGTATGCTGACGTGTTCAAGAACGGTGTGCGCACATTCCTCGGTCGCGCCACCGCCGGTTTCCCGAACATCTTCTACGTGTACGGCCCCCAGAGCCCGTCGGCGTTCTGCAACGGCCCGACCTGCGCCGAGGTCGAGGGTGACTGGGTCGTTAACGCGATCTGCTACATGCGCGACATGGGGCTGACGCGGATCGAGACGACGCCCGAGTCCGAGGACAAGTGGCACACTCACCTGGAGGAGCTCGCGAACGCCACCACCTTCGTGCTGGCGAACTCGTGGTACATGAACGCCAACGTGCCGGGCAAGAAGAAGGAACTGCTGGCCTACCCGGGTGGCCTGACTATGTACTTGGACAAGTGCCGCGAGTCGGCGGAGAAAAACTACATGGGCTTCGTCCTCGCGTGAGATGACCGCAGTCTCTCGGCTGCTGGGGGGGTGCCACCGTCCGATGATGGTGACACCCTCGCTCACCCCTCAGTACCTCACAAGGAGAACGCCGATGTTGATCCACTGCGTGACCGTCAGGTTCAAGGAATCCGCGACCTCGGAGCGGGTGGCCGCGTTCGACGTGGCACTCGCTGCCCCAGGGGGTCGGCAAAGTCGCGGTGAGTGGGTGCTGATCTGCGGCGACACGCGGTCGTAGTGCCGGTGCGGGCACAACAGCTGTGCGCGGCGGTGGCGCCGACCGGGCGGCGCCGGGTGTTGGCGGTGGACGGCAAGACCCTGCGGGGTTCCCGCCACACCGACCGCGGCGGGAACGTGGTCGTCGGCCGGCGTCTGCTTGCCGTGATCGACCAGCAGACCCGCGTCGTGCTCGGCCAGCTCGACGTGGCGGGCAAGACCAATGAGATCACCGCGTTCACCCCGCTGCTCGACACCCTGACCGGCATCGATCTGGCCGGGGTGGTCGTGACGGCGGACGCGTTACGCCGACATCGGCATAACGCGTCTTATGAGGATCTGCGGGTTATGCCGATGTGCAGGCCGGAGCTGCGTTTGACGGCGTCCTGACGCCACCGGGCACCTGGTGGACGTCGTCGAGCACGACGCCGCCCAGGTGCGGCAGCAACCGGGCTACAAGATCACATGTCCGGTGATCATCGAGCCTCGATCACTCCATGATCGAGTGACACGCCGAGCGGCGATCACGCAAAGTGCGCCAGAGCCAGATTCAACTGGGCCCTCGACAGGACCCCTTCCGGGCATGTCGACGGGGGTCCTACGGGAAGGCGCGCGCGGTGATCTTCGGTGCATCGGCGGAGCGCGGGTGACCACGGCGATCAGTCGTTGGTCGGGGCGTGGGTGGCCAGGCCGATCAGGGTGTCGAGTGCGGTCTCCAGGGGCCCGGCGTCGCGGTGGACCTGGGCGAGCAGCAGCCCGCCCTGCAGCGTTGCCAGGAGGGTGTCGGCGAGATTGTCGGGGTCGGTCCCGGGGCGGAGATCGCCGGCGCGGTCGAGGTCGTGCAGGGCCGTGCGCAACACCGCGGCCCAGCGGTGGAAGCCCTCGGCGAGTTCGAGCCGCGCGTTCTGGTCGGTCTCGGCGAGCTGTCCGACCAGATGGCCCAGGGGGCAGCCACCGGCACCGCTGACCGAGCGGGCGTGGGCGATCACCCCGTCGCGCCAGGCCCGCAGCCCGGCGAGCGAGCCGAGGTCGGCCTGGTCCTGGGTGGCGAGGATGAGCTCGGTCTGGCGGTGCAGGACGGCCCGGACGAGGGCGTCCTTATCGGTGAAGTAGTGGTAAAGCTGCGAGCTGGACACCCCGGCGTTCTTCTTGACCTCCTCCACGGTGGTGTCGGCCACGCCGTGCTGATGCACCAGAGCCGCGGCCGCGTCCACGATCCGCGCGCGTGTGCGTGCTCCCTTGGCCGTCAGACCCGCTGACCTCTGCACCGCCGTCACGCCTCGCAGCCTACCCGATTCTGGATTTGACAATCCATTCACGAGTCCCGACAGTGGATCGCACAATCCAGTCGAGGAGGAGCGCGATGATCCTGGTGACGGGTGGGACCGGCAAGGTGGGCTCGGCGGCCACACGTGGTTTGGCCGGGCGCGGCGTGCCTGTCCGCACGCTCGTGCGTGATCCCGATAAGGCAGCCGCGCTGGCTGCGGCGGGCGCTGACATCGCGGTCGGCGACTTCGACGTTGACGCGAGTCTCGATACGGCCATGGTGGGGGTCTCGGTGGTGGTGATGGTCAGCCCGGCTGTTCCCGATCAGGAGCTCGCGGTCATCGATGCGGCAGTCCGGGCCGGTGTCGGCCACCTGGTCAAGGCGACCAGCAAGGCCTCGGTCGACTCCCCGGTCGGCCGGCGGCGGGGCCAGGCACAGATCGAGGCCGGGTTGGCCGCCTCGGGCCTGCGGCACACGCTGCTGCGCTCCAACGCCTACATGCAGAACTTCCTCGCCCTCGCCCCGATGATCCGCACCCACAACGGGTTCGCCTCCTCCGCCGGAACCGGCCGGGTCGGCCTGATCGACGCCCGCGACGTCGGCGCGGTCGCCGCGGAGATCGCCCTCGACCCGCAGCGTCTCGGTGGGCGCACCTACTGGTTGACCGGCCCCGAGCTCCTGTCCTACTCGGACGCGGCCACCACGCTGTCCGCTGTCCTCGGTCACCCCATCACGTTCCAGGCTCGGACCGAGGACGAGGACCGGGCGGCGATGCTCGCGGCCGGGGTGCCGGAGCGGGTGGCCACCGACAACGCCCGCGCCTTCAGCTTGATCTCCGAGGGAGATGCCGCCTGGCTGACCGATGACGCCACCCTGGTCCTGGGCCGCTCGCCTCGCACGTTCCACGAGTTCGTGACCGAGCACTCTGCGGTGTTCGACCCACAACCCCGTCCGACCGGGTGATCGAGCGGCGCCGGTCGCGGCCGAGGACCTCGTCACCGATGCTGACGAGTGCCGCCGATACGCCCCGTGAGGTGATGAACCGGTGGAGGTTCGGCTCATGTGGCGGTTGGCGATCCTATGCGGGACGGCGTGATCATCGAGCTTCAGCGCCTCGGGAGCGGTCTCACCTCACCGGCAGAGGACGCGCGTTGGCAGGCCGCCCCGCCCACGTCCACGTGGCGAGGCTGTCCGCAGGCACGGGCGATAGCACTGATCCTCGCCCCTGCATGCCCCAGCGTATTCGCGGCGGCCGGGCATGCACACCACCGACAGCGTGGACTACGGAATCTGCCTGGAGGGTGAGGGGTGCTGGCCCTCGGGGACGGCTCCGAGCGGCGGATCACGCCCGGCACGTGCGTCGTACAACGCGGCACCCGCCACGCGTGGCGCAACCGCAGCGGCAGGCCGGCCACGATGGCCTACATCTACGTCGCCGCCGAGCGGAAGTCCGGCTGATCATGAGGACGCTCGCGGCGGTCGTGGACGAGGGAAGCACCGAGTTCGAACTCCGCACGCTGGAGGTGGACGAACCGGGTGTCGGCGAGGTCCATGTCAGGTTCGTCGCCTCCGGTCTGTGCCACTCGGACTTCCACATGATCGACGGCGTCGGCGAGGGCAGGGCGCCGGTCCTCGGCGGCCGCAAGCCGATTGTCGTCGGGCACGAGGGTGCGGGGATCGTCGAGTCCGTCGGGCCGCACCTGACCCGCGTCCAGCCCGGTGATCATGTCGTGTGCAGCTTCCAGCCGAGTTGCGGCGGGTGCCGATACTGCGCCACCGGGCGGGCCAGCATCTGCGACTGGGGCGCGCACGCTATGAACGGTACGTTCCCGGACGGCCGCTTCCGGTACCAAGGCGACGACGGGCGCGACGTCCCCGGCTTCGTGCACCGCACGGCCATGCGACGTTCCGGGGCCGGCAGATCGGTGTCGGCACCGACCTGTGGACGTACGTGGACGACGTCCGCGCAGGCCGGATGTCGCAGGCCGAGTACGCGGCGCTGGAGGCCGCCGCCGGTCCGTCGGTGGGGCACTGCCCCGAGATGGGGACGGCGTCGACGGTATCGGCGATCGTCGAGGCGCTCGGGATGACGCTGCCGGGAGCGAGCGCGATCCCCGCGACGGATGCCCGGCGGAGCCAGGTCGCCGAGGACTGCGGCCGGGAGGCCGTACGGATCGCCCGCGAGGGCGTCCGGCCGTCGTACGTCCTGACCGCAGACGCGTTCCACAACGCGATCACCGTGCTGGTCGCGCTCGGCGGCTCGACGAACGTGGTCCTGCACCTGCTGGCGCTGGCCGGTCGGGCCGAGGTCCCGTTGCGGCTGCAGGACTTCCACGACATCGCGGCGCGGGTCCCGCTGATCGCGAACGTCCGTCCGGCGGGGAAGCACCTCGTCGAGCAGCTCTTCGAGGTCGGGGGGCTGCCCGTGGTGCTCAAGGAGCTGGCGCCGCTGCTGAGGCGGGACGCGCTCACCGTGAACGGCCGCACGATCGGGGAGAACCTCGCCGAGGCGCCGCCCGTCGACGGCGAGGTGGTCCGCTCGCTCGCCGATCCCGTGCAGGGGCCGGGCGGGCTCGCCGTCGTGCGCGGGAACCTCGCGCCCGGTGGCGCGGTGGTCAAGTGCAGTGCCGCGAGCGAGCACCTCCTGCGGCACCGGGGCCCGGCGGTGGTCTTCGAGGACATGGACGACCTGCGGAAGCGGATCGACGATCCCGATCTCCCGGTCACGCCGGACTCGGTGCTCGTGCTGCGCAACGCCGGCCCCGTCGGCGGCCCCGGCATGCCCGAGTGGGGGGCACTGCCCATCCCCGAGAAGCTGCTGCGCCAGGGCGTCACCGACATGGTCCGCGTGTCCGACGCGCGGATGAGCGGTACCGCGTACGGCACGACCGTCCTGCACGTCAGCCCCGAGGCCGCGGTCGGCGGCCCGCTCGCGCTCGTCGAGGACGGCGACGTCATCCGGCTCGACGCACGCGCGGGAGTGCTCGAGCTGGAGGTGGACGAGGCGACCCTGACCGAACGGCGCAGGGCACCGCGCCGGCACCGGCCGGCGTACCGGCGGGGGTACGGAGCCCTGTACGCCGAACGCGTCACCCAGGCGGACTCCGGCTGCGACTTCGACTTCCTGCAGGGCCGGTCGGCCGATCCGGCCGCCGAGCCGTACGGGATCTTCGACGGCTGGATCGGCGGCTGGTGACCGTCGACGCACCGGTCTCCTCGACGACGTCGACGATGATGAGCACTGATGACTGCAACGCACGACGCCACCGTGTTCGTGCGCACACGCCGCGATCGGTGGAAACGACCTCGGCCTGGAGCTGTGGGCCGGTGAGAAGGCACTCGGCGGCGTCGAGGTGGCGGGCGCCGCCGTGTTGCAGCTCGGCCAGCAGCTCTCCAGTCAGCACCGCTCGCTGCTCCTCCTGACGAGCGGCGTCCCCGTCGGCCCCGACGAGGTGGAGCTGCAGGTATCGGACACGCAGACCGTCGAGGAGTGCGTCTCGGTCCTGCGCAGCCGCAATGTGTGCATCTGCGCGGGAGTGGGGCGGAAGGTCGCGTCGTTGAGCGACGTCGTCAACAGCCGGATGGCATGTCCAGGCAGCCCGCGCCAGTGGCGGCTACTCGACACGAACTCGCGGTTCCACTACCGCGCCGTCGTGGAGCTCTCGGAGCGCCTGACCGCGACCCGGCCAGGATCTGACCGGACTTGCAGCGCCGGGAGCTGCTCCCGGCCCGCAACCAGGTCGGCCCACTGCCGATGGGAGATCGCCTGGCGTCGTCCGCACGCCGCGACGAGCCCCGCGACCCTCGCAGCCGGTCAACGAGCCGTCGATCGGACATCCGTACGACGCTGGCCCAGGCGCCACCGGTCGCGCGCGCCCAGATATACCTACAACTGGGACTCATGCTGGTCCACCTGCACGAAGACGCGCTGGTGCGTGCAGAGACGAAGATCAACCCCAACGGTTGGGGTCTGGGTTTGTGTCCGAGGGGGGACTCGAACACATGTGCGTGGCATATCTGCCACGTCCGACGTACCTGGGTTCAAGCGCACTTGAACCCCCGACTGGTGTCCCGGCGCGAGAACTGTGTCCTCCCGAGTGGGGGTGGCCGAGATGACACCCTTGATCGTCCCGGCGGTCTCCCTGCCGCGCCGGCAATCTGATACTGATCCGCAGCCAGGTAGTTCGACGCCCTCTGCACAGTGCCTTCCGCTTCCGCCGCTTGGGGCCGCTCGTAGATGTGCGGCGTTGTACGGCCTGGCGGTCATGGACTGTCGCGGTCGTATCGGTGACATCGCCCTTGTCCGATCCCTGGGATGGAGTCCAGGACAGTCCCTCGACCTGTACCTCGGGAGTGGTTCGGTGTCGATCACTCCTCACCTCAGGGGGCAGGCGCGGGTCGGGAACGACGGGTACATCCGGCTGCCGGCAAGCGTGCGGCGGTCCTGTCACCTCGCCGCGGGGGATCGGGTGCTCCTGGTCGCAGATCCGACCCAGCAGCTGCTGATGGTTCATCCTCCTGCCGTGCTCGACGTCCTGCTCGCGGCGCACCACGGCGTCGTTCTGGGTGGTGACAGGCGATGACGAGCCCCTCACCGGCGGCGCGGCAAGCACTGCGACAGGCCGAGCTCGAGGCCGCACGCCTCATCCTCGATCGCATGGGTGTGACGGCTGCGGACCTGGTCAACGCTTCCCGACCGAGGACTGCGGTGCCGACGTTCACGGAATACATCCCCACCGTGAGGGCCGCAGTGAGTGCAGGGACGAGTCGCGTTTACGGGTCCTATTGGAATCGCATCAACGACCAGTGGGGGAGCCGCCGACTTGATGAACTGTCCCCGACCGAGATCAAGCAGTTCGTGGAGCACACGAAGCTTCACACCGTGGCCCGGCGCAATGCCCGCGGTGGGCGCAGTGCCGCCGAACATCTCGTCGCCGCGTTGCGGTGCGTGTACCGGCACGCCGAGGACGACGGTCTGATCGATTCCGCGGACAACCCTGCTCGCAAGGTGGCCAAGCCGCGCCGATTGCCGAGTACCCGTCGCGCCGTTCCGGATGCCCGCCTAGCGGAGATACATCTTGCTGCCGCGACCACCGGTAACGATCCTGCGCTCGACACGCTGTTGCTGCGATTGCATGTCGAGACCGCATGTCGCCGGGCCGGCGCACTGGCGCTGCGCCCGCAGGACCTGGATCCTGCTCAGTGTCTGATCTTCTTGCGTGAGAAGGCGGGCACGGTTCGCTGGCAACCAGTCTCACCGACTCTGATGGCTCATCTGCAGCAGCACGCCACGAAGCGGCATGCGCCGTCCCAAGGGCAGCTGCTGCGCTACGAATCAGGGCTCCCCATAACGCGGCGACGTTATGACCATCTCTGGGTCCGCATCGGAGAGCATGTGCCTTGGGTGGCAGCGCAGCAGATCTCGACGCATTGGCTGCGCCACACCACGTTGACCTGGGTTGAGCGCAACTTCGGCTATGGAGTCGCACATGCCTACGCCGGGCACACCGACGGAGGTGGCGATCCTTCAGCTACCTCGACCTACGTCCGCGCGAACGTTCAGGAAGTCGCAGCAGCGCTCGCGAGCCTGACCGGCGAACCGCATCCGCTCGCATGAGCGGCCAACGATCAGACAGCGGATCGCAGCCGTCCGCCGCGACATTGGCCGAACGCGGGTCGGTGGGGTTCGAAGGGAGCGGACGCAGACCGAGGGTCGACAGCCTGGGCGCTGAGTGCAACTCAGGCCGTGTTGCTCGACTGACGGCGGCTGCTCAGGAAGCCGCACAGATCCGTTCGCTGGTGGCGCGTCCCGACGTGATCGCGCTTCACGTTGAACGTGTTCGCCGTCAGGTCGACCTTCTCCTGTGGGCCGGGATCGTGCTGGGCTTGCTGTTCACGATGGTGAACGTCCAGAGGTTCGCGGCCGGGACCGCAGGGTCGTTCTCCTCGGTCTGGTGGGCGGCTTGGCTACTGGACCCGATGGTCTCGGTGGTTCTGCTCGCTGTTCTGCGTGCGGAGCAGGTGACGTCGCGCTATCAGGTTCCACTGACGGCGTGGGCGCGCCGGACGAAGTGGTGTGCCTGCGCGGCTACTTACGCGATGAACACATGGGAGTCCTGGGGCCTTACGGGGGCACCGCTGTCGGCGTCCGGTGTGGTCCTGCATTCAGTCCCGCCGCTGCTGGTCGTCTTGGCCGCAGAGACCGGGCCGGGTCTGCGTGACCGGCTCACCGAGGCAGCCCGCCGCACCTGCAGCAACGCTGCATCCTCACCGGCAGATGCGGCCCCCGGAGTTCACGACGCATCGTCGGGGATCGTTCATGAGGTGTTGGCAGCGCAGGTTCACGAACCCACAGGTCCGAAGCCTCGTGAATCGCGGCCGTTCTCCCGGCGCGAAGGACCATCCCGCGACAAGGTCCATGCGCCGCAGCCCAAGCGACGTCGCCTTCTCGCCGAGTACCTCGACGATGCGCGCGCCGCGCTGCAGGAAGCGGCGGAGGCCGGTCCGCTGCCCGACGTGACGCCGACGTGGTGCCGACGGGTGACGGGGTGTTCGGCTGGGACCTCGGTCAAGGTTGCCGCGTCGTTGAGGGCAGCGACACCGCCGTGAACCCGTTCGTGGGTTGGTCGGGATCGGGTTCGATGAAGGCGAGGGGATGCGGTTCGCCGACCATAGCTGCGAGCGCCGCGGCCACCTCATGAACGTCTGCACGAATGTAGGTGGTCGTGGTGCCCGCATCGCTTCGGCCGTTGTGCCCGGCGTAGGCCCGCGCCACGGCGTACCCGAAGTGGCGCTCGACCCAGGTGAGGGTGGTGTGGCGGAGCCAGTGCGTGCTGATCTGCTGTGTCGCTGCCCAGGGCAGATTTCGCCCGACTCGTTCCCACAGATAGTCGTAGCGTCTTGTCGTGATCGGCTGGCCCCCGCGATATCGCAGGAGTTGCTCGGTGGGTTGAGCGTCGCGATCGGTGCCGTGTAGTACGAGATGGCGCATCAAAGTAGGCGAGACCGGTTGCCATCGCGTGGTCTCGCCCTTCTCCCGCAGACACACCACACACTGCTGGACATCGAGATCGGCCGGGCGTAACGCCAACGCGCCCCCGCGGCGACACGCCGTTTCCGTGTGCAGGCGCAGCATCAGACTGTCCAGCTCCGGATCGTTGCCTGTGGTGGCGACGATATTGTTGATCTCTGCCAGTCGAGCATCCGGCAGCGCCCTTCGAGTACTTGCAAGCCGGCGCGGCTTGGCCACACGTCGCGCTGGATTATCTGCATCCGCGATCAGTCCGTCTGCGGCGGCATATCTGTACACGCATCGAAGGGCTGCAATGAGATGTTCGGCGGCTGACCGTCCACCACGCGCGTTGCGCCGGACGACGACTGTGGTCTTGACGTGCTCGGCGAGCTGCGTGATCTCCAGTGGGGTCGGCTCGTCCAGCCGTCGATCGCCCCACGCTTGCACAATGCGGCGCCAGTAGGTCTCGTAGACACGACGAGTGCCAGGTTGGACAGCATTGCCGACCTGTTCGACATATTCCCGGAACGTCGGCATGGATGGGGTCTCACCAGCGCAGTTTCTGATCAGCTGTTCTGGGGAGATGCCGAGGCGGGCGAGCAGCAGGCGGGCTGCTGCGACCTCCGCGTCCGTCACCCGGAGCCCCCGTCTTCGCAGGCGAACACGCTCGCGAGCGTGACATCGAGCAGTGAGGTGTGACAAACGAACACGGTGTCGTGTTCCGATGACGCCGCTAGGAGGAGGCGGTCACCGGGCCGGACGTGGCAGGCATGCCGAATGTCGGCGGGGAGTCGCAGCCAGCCTTGGGTCGTGATCGACTGACCGCCTCCCGGCGCGGCGCGTGCGATCACACCTCCGTGAACGACGGTCAGTGTGATGGGTTGCCGAGGGCGCCACCCGACGATCCGTATCAGCGATCGATCGGCGATTCGGCCCCGATCGTCGACGGTCGAAACCACGTATGACAGCCGAGCTGGGGCCCACGGGCGTCGAAGGGCCACGAGCGGCAGCAGGCCGGGGCGGTGGGCGTTCGGCAGTGGATCGGTGACACCGAGTGCTGAGGTGACGTGAGGTGAGTTCGGCATACGCTTGTTCCCAGTCACTGGCCGAGCTCGGGTCGCGATCGTTTGAGCGCGGTGTTGCCGATGTCGGCCCGGCGGCCGGCCTCGGCTCCGGCGACGTAGCCGCTGCCAGAAAGACGTCGTGGCGATCCTTTGCTGAGGTTCGTGAAGCGGTCCTCGACGGCGCGGTCAACTCGGGTACGGCGGTCGGCGAGGACCAGCGTGGCGGACGGTCCGCCGGTGGACCCGGCATCGTGGGCTTGGGTAGCGCTGCGAAACGCCGCGGCGAGGCGGGTGCTGACCATGGTGCTGAAGCCGAGGAGCCAGGTGCGCCTGAACGCGGCCACGGATTCGCCCGACCATGCCGGTGGGCGCTGCTGCACCACTGCTTTCGTGGCTTGCAGGAGCAGAGAGGTGTAGAGGAGTTCGACGCGGGGCAGATCGGATTCGAATCCGATCACGGTGACGCCGTAGGTGTGGCCACGGCCGGGACCGACGATGCTGATCGCGCGACAGCCCATCGCTCGGGAGATGCCGTGCATCAGTGAAGCCTTCTCGGCGGTGTAGGGGTCGGTCAGTGGGATGTCGCGACTGCTGATGACGTCGCGGGTCCCGTTGGGCGCGGTGGCGGCAAGCATCACGGCGTCGACGCCGTGTTTGGCCATCAACTCGGCCGCTTTCGCGTTGTAGGCACTCGCCTCGTCGGGTGTCGCGGCGCGTTCGGCCTTCGTGAGCAGCTTGCGGATGCGCTCCAGGTTCTGGTCGGCAGTGTTCATGATGAGGCTCGCTCCCTTCCTCGGGGCGTGGTCATGTCCGTTCAATTCGTGGCCGCGATGCGGCAGGTACGCGTTGGGACGCGGTCGCTTCAAGTCGCGCTTCCTGGGTGCTTTGCGCCAGGCGCCGTCGGGAAACGACGGTCGGCATCGCGCTCGTCGCCAATGCGACCGCGGTGCGGCGGAAGGTCTCGGGTGCGTTGGGAAAGGTCCTCGGGGCGAGAGAGGCTGCCGCGCGGAACGCTGCTGTAGTGGACGAGTAGGCGCCCAGGTCGTGCAGGTTGAACACGAGTCGTCCCACCTGTAGCCGCAGGACGCTGTATCGGCCGGGGCGTTCGATCAGACGGCCTGCGGCGATGGGCGATCCCGAGGCGTTGATGATCACTCCGGGCTCAGGCATGCCCAGGATTGGGGCGACGATGTTGGGGTAGATCTCCCGTGGCAGCCGTCGCGCGGAGTGGGCGAGGTCGAAGAAGGCGTTGGTGAAGGTCTCGGTGGTGGCCATGTCGTGGATGTAGACCAGTGCGGTGCCGATGCGGACGGTCACCGCGGCGCAGTCAGTGCGCGGCTGGTGATCGGCGATGGCCACGTCCTGGGTGCCGGCGAGGTCCAGCGTGATGGTCGTGGACTGCACTTGACGGTCGTGCCACATGGAGTTCCCTCCTCACGCGGTCGAGGTTCGGCAGGGGGCGCCTCGCTCGCGACGTGGACCGGCGGGTCGGGTCGACGAAAGGCAGCTGATCATCCGAGCCCGCCGAAGGGGGCCGACGGTCCGCGGAGTCGCGACCGGGGAATCTCTCGACCGCTTGGGCGCGCAGCGTGATGCTGGGATGCACGTTGACCCGAAGGGTCGGGACCAGCAGTCGCGGCGAGAGCGGCGCGCACGATCGAGCCGACCATCCGAGGGTGCGGCGGGACTGAATGGAAAGGGCTGCCCGCGGCCCGGCCGTTCACGGTGATCGACCACTCATTGTGAGTATCCCAGTAGCGGCGGAACTCCGTGTCGACCCGGACATGTTTCCCGTCGGGAAGCAAGAGTCGGGACTCGATCACAGTGGCGAGCGATACGTCGTAGAGCAGGACGTAGCTCACGAGCAGCGCGATCGGTTGTGCGTTGGTGAAGCGGCAGGCTTCCATGAGCTCGCCGCGAGCATGGTTGAGCGAGCTGGGCTCGGCCCCGACCGCCGTCGGGTAGCGGGGAATGTTCGAGATGACGCCGGTAGGGAGCAGGTAGGGGGCGCCGACTGGATCGTGGTCGCGCAGACCCGATGCGGCTCCTTCGTCGAAGTGCATGGGCCCTCACCGACCGGCTTCGGGTGTGTGTAATCCCGCCGGTGAGACCGCGGGAGGGCGAGGCGCGATCTGGCGGTGCCGGGGCCGCTCCGGCCGAAGAGATGGACCGAGGCGAGATCGAGGTGGTGAGGGAGTGTCGATGAGTGCACGGCGGACGATCTGTCCGACGATGGACGGAGCGGGTGCCTCGATCCGGTCTTCGTGGGCAATGTGCACGCCGTTGACATGGATTGACCAAAGCTGGTCGCTGCCGCCCGGGCCGATGACGCGACGCGCGGTGGCGATCGCGGTGACGTGCTCGCCCTGCGGTAGTCGCAGCGTCGTCGCGACACGCACGGTCCAGCCGCGAGGGTCGGTCGTTGGCAGGTCGATGTAGAGCAGCCCGACCGGGCGACCACCGGTAGCGCGACACGTCTCGATCAAATTCCCACGCGCGGCGTTCCACGCGGCACCTTCCCCGGGCTGGGGTCGGCGCGGGATGTTGCATTCGATGTCGTCGGGCAGCTCGTAGTGGTGCCCATTGCGCGCCGGGTCGACGGAGCGGACGCGGCGGACGATCGGCGTGGCTGGATCGAGCATCGGAACCTCTCGGATCTCAGGGAATCGCAGCCGCTCGGCCACGCTGCGGGTCGTAGGGATCGCGGGCCGGATCCCGTCGTCGGTGAGGACCGTGTTATCTGGACATCCGCGGCGACAGGCTGGATGTTCTTGCCGCTCAGATAGGGTTTCGGCCTGGTCTAGTACCGCGTCATGCGAGTGGTGAACAGAGCGGTCAGTCGGATCGGCGAGCCTGCCGTTGAGCTCGTCGACGGCAACGGCGAGCCGATAGCCGAGGTGTCGATGTTCTTGAGGCTGCTGGTAGCGAAGGCCTACTCGCCCAACACCGTCCGGGCCTACGCGTTCGACCTGGTGAAGCTGTTCCGCTTCTTCCACGAGCGCGGCCTGACCTCCGCAGAGTTCTCGCCGGCGCGGGCGGTGGAGTTCCTGACCTGGCTTCGGCGGTCGGGATCGACCAGCCCGGTGCAGCGGCGCGAGCTCGGAGTGGTGAGGGACGACGGACGACAGCTGTCGGGCCGCACCTGCAACAGAGTGCTGGCGGCAGTTACCAACCTGTCCGACCCCGTCGTCCTCGCCGACTACCAGGCCGTTCTTCAACCCGGCGCAGTCCTCGCCGGACCACAGGCCGACAGCATCCGCAACAGTGAACTCATCCAAGAAGCCGTGACCGGGTTGAAGACCAACTTCTACAAGACCGAACTCGAACTCGGCCGCTGCCTTCGCCTGCCCCAAGAAGGGCCCTGCGAGTGCGACCTCTACCAGACCTGCTCCAAGTTCGTCACCACGCCCGACTACGCTCCCCGACTGCGAGAGCGCCTGCAGGTCGAGCAGCAGCTCATCGCTGACGCCGCTGACCGAGGGTGGACTCGCGAGGTCGAACGCCATGAGCGAGTAGCAACACGGGTCCGTTGCTTGCTCGACGAGTTGGGGGAACCCGCACGACCAGCCTGACCCCAGGCCACATCGTCGAACGACTACCGCATCGCAGCGAGGGACTGCCGAATGGCTCGCACGAAGATCCTCTTCCGAGGAACAGGGCTCGAGGACTACTTGCAGGACCTGCGAGCACAGGCGGCCCGTCATTTGGAGACCCGGGACATCGACAGGTTGCTCGCAACACCCGAAGCCGAGGTGATCGAGGGCTATGAAGCCGAGCTGACGATCGAGTGCCCTCAACTGTTGATAGATCAGGGCTGGTCCGACCCGATCAAAGAGGTCGAGAGATCCTTCCCGCCACTCAACGCCGGCCTCGACCCTGCCAAGATCACGTGGATACGGATGTCCAGCATCACATTCCACGTCCCGTTCACCGGCAACTGGGAAGTCTTCGACCTGTCCCCAACAGAGTCGGACGATGAGGAGCTGCCGCGAGCCTTCATCGGCGACAACACCGTGCAGATCATCTGGCAGGGCAATGGGCACGACCACGTAGCCGTGGATGCCCACTGCCATGAGCAGCTGCGGAGGATCAACACCTGTCTGGATCTTTGCAAGCCAGCGATCGATGATCACCACCAGATCGTCGGAACCGAGATCCCTCGTCTGCTGACCATTCGTCGCGAGAAGCTGCTGGCCGACCGTCAGATGCAGGCAAGGCTGAGCTTCAAGCTGCGAAGCCGACCCGACGCCAACACTCACGCAGTCCCGATCCAACGGCGGCAACTCGCAGCCAAGCCGACGCCGCCAGTTGAACCGTTCAGACCAGAGCTCGTCCTCGAAAGCAGGGACTACGAGGCCGCCCTTGACGTCCTGCGCCACTCCCGGAACGCGCTCGAACGCAGCCCCTCGCTGGCATCGAAGCTCGGCGAAGAGCACATCCGCGACTTGCTGTTGATCAACCTGAACGCCCAGTTCGAAGGCGCGGCCGCCGGCGAAGTCTTCAACAGTCACGGAAAAACCGACATCCTGATCAGAGCCCAAGACCGCAACGTCTTCATCGGCGAGTGCAAGATCTGGCGCGGCCCTAAGACCGTCAAGGAGGCACTGGGCCAGCTGCTCAGCTACATGGTCTGGCGTGACACCAAGGCGGCGTTGATCTTGTTCATCAAAGACGGCGACGTCACAACGATCATCAAGAAGGCTGTCAACCAGATCGAGGCGCACCCCAACTTCAAGCGCAGGGGCCAGACCAACACCGACGAACGCGTCGACTTCGTCATGCTCCCCGACGAAGACCCGGCCCGCGAGATTCACCTCGCGTTCCTGCCGTTCCTGATCCGAAAGGCCAGCCAGCCCGCGCGTTAACCGCTGTGACGTGCGACACGGTCTGGTCAAGTTGTCCAGATAAACCGGGCACAGCTGTTCGCCGTCGTCGTGTGACCAGGCGGGAATGGGGCCGCCGTCGGCCATCCGCCAGTACGCCGGTTGTTGCGGGGGTGCGGCTTCCCGGCAGACCTGCTGCGCTGCTTTGGTCCAACGGTGCTCGTCGGGCTCGACGAATGAGCCGATGACCAATCGACGGATGATCACAATCTCCTCCGCGCGATCGGTGCAGTCATGACGCGCTCCCGGCCACGGGACCCGACGGCGCAGTCCCCGGCATCGTTGGTCGATGCGGGATGGCGGCGCGTCCGCCGCGGCTCGTCCGTACCGCCGCGGTGGTGCGTGCGGCTGCCGGCGGAGTGGGAAGTTCAGGGAGGGTCCCTGCGGCGGCGAGATCGGTGAGGATGACCGACGCTGTGGTGTGGACTGTGTTCGCGGCCTCGGCGAGAACCGACGGGTCGCCGCCACTCCACCCAGCGATGTAGGGGGCGGCGCTGCTGGTGGCGACATAGCCGTGGGCGGCCATCACGACGTACGAGATCGACTCGGCCTCGGTCTCGCGTTGGGCGTGGCTGATCTCGCGGTGTTCGTGATCGGCACGAACGTGCCCGAGTTCGTGGGCGAGGACCGCCTCGGCGGCGGCGCCGTCGAGGTCAGGGCGAACTGACACGATCCGTGTGGTGTGGTTGGTCCAGCCCTCCCGCATGCCGGAGTCCGGAACACGGTGCACCTCGTAGCCGGCTGCTTGCACGAGAACGGTGAGTGCGTCCCACAACCCGGGGACCGCGGCGCCGGTTAACGCGATCGGTTCGGGCAGCTGCGGGATCGGGGCGCCATCGGTCTGAGAGATGTCGAAGACGTGCACGACCCGTACCCCGCGCATCACCCGCCCACCAGAATGCGGCTGGTCCGGCTCGGCGGCTGCCGAAGTCGGCGTGCCGGTGCTGGTGACGTCGGCGCGGCGGGTCACAGGGGCGAGGATCTGGAGGCCGTGTTCGCCCTTGCGGACTGAGCGCCCGAGTTGCTTCCAGGTGGTGAACCCGGCGACAGCGGACAGCGGCATGTCGCGTTCCTCTGCCTGTTGGGCCAGCAACATCATGTTGCGGAAGCTGTAGCGGTGAAAGCGCGTGGACGCACGCAGCATCGCCACCCAGGCGTCACCCTCGGTCACCGCGCTGATCGCGGTGCTGAGCCGCTCCATCAGCGCATCGACCTTCGTCGTCCGCTGTTCGGGCGCCATCGGTGGTCGCTGTGTCGTCATCTCAGCTCCCTTCGCATCGGGTAGCCGGCATCGTCGAGGCAGAGTTCGACGATTTCGTGGTCACGGGCGATGAGGTGATGACCACGAATGAGCAACGCAGCGACCACGCATCGATCGAGGTCCTCGCCAGCTGGTGAGGACGGGAGAAGAACGCAGCGATCGATCGTGGCCACGAATCCGTCGAACTCGCCGCGCAGGGTCTGACCTCGGCATCAACCGAGGAGGTGATCGCAGATGGCCGCGATCTGGGCCGGCGCCAGTGCGCCGACAACCCCCCGGCGGACACGCCGGCCCACGATCGCCGGTGTCGCCGGTGGGGTCGGCACCACCACAGTCGCGACCGCGATCGGCGGCATCGACAACGGCGTGTTCACCGGCGGGCCCGCCGACATCCTGGTCTGCCGCGCGAGCGGCGACTCCCTCATCCGCGCAGGCAAGGCCGCACAGCTGATCGCTGCGGACCGACATCCGCGTCCATTGCTGATCGTGACCGCCACAGACAAGGCGGGCCCGTGCCGTCCGGTCGCAACACGACTGCGGTTGCTCGAACCGCACACCCGCGCCCTACTCGTCGCACCTTATGTGCGGCGCTGGACGCAACTGTCGGTCCCGCTAGACGAGGTCGCCGGCCTGCTCGACCGGCCGCTCACCGAGCTTCCACGGGTCTTACGGCGCTACGCGCTGGCTATGCGCGAGCTGTGCGCCGCACTGACACACCCCGTCGTGATCCCGACCGCGCCGCCACCGCGCGGCTCCTCGGCGACTCCGACCCGAGAGAGGAAACCACCGTCATGCGCGCTCTGACAGCACCGCTGCAGTCACCTCTTGATCCGCCACCGGCCGCCCCGCCGGGGCTGGAAAGTCTGGCCAACCAACTGCTGGGTTGGCTCAAGTGGGGCGTCCTCGTTGCCGGGGTCCTCGGGATCCTGGTCTGTGCCGTGATGATCATAATCGGTCGGCGCAACCGCTCGGCGACCGCCTATGAGGGCCTGGTCGGGTCCGCGTGGATCCTCGCCGGGCTCGCTCTCGCGTCCGTCGCAGCCGTGATCGTCGGGGCGTTCAACATATGAACCTCGAAGGCTGGCGACGCAGCGCGCTCATCGGGGTCGGTCTGAGCGCGGCACTGCTGCTCATCGGCATCGCCGGCTATCTGACCTCGGACCGCCACCCCGGCCCGCATACCGCTGGTAGGCCCGAGCAGGTCTCCATGGTGACGGTGCCGGGCGGAACGGCCGCAGTATCGATCGACCATGGACCGCTCAACATGGCAGCAGGGCGGGCGCGTGGGTTCACTCACGACGAACTCGGCGCCGCGCTGGCCGCCAGCAACATCACGCCCCGGATAACCGCGGCTGCCGGGCAAGAGATGTCGACCGCCACGCTGGCCGAGCAGTGTTGGGGTGACATCGCGGCCGCGACCCGACGCGCGGCCTCGACAGTGGCACAACTGACATCCGGTCGCAGCGACCTAACCGCGCGCGCCTTCTACTTCCGGGTGATCGCCGGTGACCCGGCCGGCGACTACGTGGTCATGTCGCTGCTCGCTGACACCGAGCAGGCTCGCGCCGCCGGCGGATTCGCTCGGATCGACGCGACACTGCGGTGGTCGGGTCAGGACTGGCAGCTGCGTGTCCCGGTCTCAGAGCCATCGATCCAACCTGACCTCGCCGACTACAGCTTGCTCGGACCCACCGCATGATCACCGCTGCAGTCGTGCCGGCCGCCCCTGCGCCACCCGTACCTCTGCCGCCTGCGCCGGGGGTGACGGCCGATGTGCAGGACTGCGGCACGTTCGACCTGACCTGCCACATCCAAGCGACCGCCACCTCGGCGCTGGACACCATGGCCGACAGGATCGCTCAGGGCGCCGCGGACCTGGTCGTGGCGGTGTCGACATGGTGGGTGCGGGCCGACAGCGTCAACCCGATGGACTCCGCCGTCCTGGCCGCACAGGGCGCCACCCACACGATCATCGTAGTGATCATTATCGCGTCAATCCTGATCCAGGCGATCCGACTGATCCTCTCCCGCAAAGCCGAACCTCTGATCATGGTCGCGACCGGGCTGATCCGCTACGCGCTCGTGTCCGGTGCGGGCCTGGTGGCGCTACAGTCCGCCCTTGTCGCCGGGGACGCGGTCGCGACACAGTTGCTCGACGGTGCCGCGAACAACTTCGCGCTGATGATGCGGGACCTGCTGATCGCCGATCACACCGAGATCAGCACGTTCGTGGTGCTCCTGATCGCGCTGATCGCCGCAATCGCCGCAGTCGTGCAGTGGATCCTGATGATGCTTCGGCAGGCCGGCTTGTTGGTCCTGGCGGCGATGCTCCCACTGGCCGCGTCAGGATCGTTGACGAAGTCCACGCGCGCCTGGCTGTCCCGGCTGCTGTCGTGGTTGGTCGCGATGGCCGCCTACAAGCCCACCGCAGCGTTCATCTATTACATCGGGTTCTCCTACCTGTCCTCCCCATTCTCCAACGATCCCGGAGGATTGGCCACGATGCTCACCGGCATCGTGGTCCTGCTTCTGGCAATCATCGCGATGCCCGTGCTGTTGAAGTTCTTCTCCTGGACCGGCACGCAAATCAGCGGCTCGGGCGGTGGCGGTTCAGGCTTCCTCGGTGCTGCGGGCGCCGTCGCGATGTCGCGTAGCTACCGCGGCTCCCAAGCAGTAGCCAGGGCGGCGGCGACCGAGCAGTCCGGCCCCGGCACCGCGGCAGGTGCTCGTCCGGCAGGTGCCGCGGTCGGAGGTGCCTCGGCCGGCGGCGGCCCGGCGGGAGCCGCAGGCGGCGCTGGGGCTGCGGCCGGACCGGCCGCAGCGACGGTCGCAGTTGCGACCGCCGCAAATGCCGCGTTGCGCGGTGTCGGAACGACGATGACCGGCGGCGGCCCGCGATGAACCGCGCCGAGACCGATCAGACAGGACCACGGCTCTACGGGAACTGGCGCGCGGAACGCGGCTGGGGCATCGGGAGCCTGACCACCTCGGCGACCATCATCGTGTTCCTCGCGGTACTTGTGCCACTGTTGGCGATCTCGACGATGCCCCGGGTCGCGATGCCCCTCGCGGGCTGCTCGGTTGTGGTGATCACCGCGGTGGTTGTGCGGGTCGGCGGAGTGACCGCCGCCGACCTGCTCGTGCGACGGTGGCGCTTTCACCACGCCGACGCCGCCGGCTGGACCGAGCTCTCGGCCGGAGTCCTGACCGATCATCCCCGAGCTGCGGACCTACCCGGCGTTCTCGCCCCACTGCTTCCCTTGGATGTCGACGACGGTCGGGGCGGACGGCATGCGCTGCTCTGGAATCGCCGCACCGGGACGTTGTCGGTGGTCCTGCGCTGTTCCCCGGTCGGGCTCGACCTCGCCGACATCGATCAAGCTGACCAATGGGTCGCGGCTTGGGGAGCGTTCCTCGCCGATCTCGGCTACCAACCCCTCGTCCAGCACCTCGCCGTCACCGTCGACACGGCTCCGTCAGGCGGGACAACCACCCGCGAACACGTTGCACGCGCACTAGATCCAACCGCGCCGGCATTGTCGCGGAAGGTTCTCGAAGAGCTGGTCGCGATCACCCCGGCCACTTCAGCCGACGTCGACACCCGCGTGACGTTGTGCCTGGATCCGAACCGGGCAACGCCACGACCGGCGGATCTGCTGGCGGCAGTGACCGAGGTCGGGCGTTGGCTGCCGGGGGTCGAGTCCGGACTCGGTGCGTGCGGAGTCGCGATCCTCGACCGCGCCAGTACCTCCTGGTTGGTCGGGCGGATCCGGGTCGCGTTCGATCCGGACGCCCGAGCGACCGCACGTACCACCGATCACCTCCTGTACTGGGATGAAGCAGGCCCGATCGCCGCCCGCGAGTGCTGGGACTCCTACCGTCACGAGGGCGGGCATTCGATCACTTGGGCGCTGCGTGAGGCACCACGGCAAGCTGTCGGCCCGAGCGTCCTGGCGCCGTTGCTGGCGCCGGGCCCGTTCCCACGCCGAACGACATTGCTCTACGAGCCCTACCCCGCTGACGAGGCGGCGGCGAAGGTCGAGGCCGAGGTCACCTCCGGTCAGATCCGTCGCGCCTGGGCAGAACGCACCCGCCGCGACGAAACCCAACGCGACCGCGACGATCGCGACCGCGCCCTGCAATCCGCCCGCGAAGAGGCCCGTGGCGCCGGAGTCGGCCGGTTCACTGTCTACGTCACCACCACCGTGCAGCTCGACGCCGACCTGCCCGCCGCGATCGCCGACGTCGAGCAACGCGCGGGGCAATCCAAACTCCGCCTCCGCCGGCTACGCGGCGCCCAGGCCGCCGGATTCGCTGCCGCGCTGGGCGTCGGCATTGATCCCGCGGACCTGCTTCGCCGTCACACCGGCCGCTGACTCGAAGGACTGATCATGACCATCGAATCCGACATCGCTCGGCCCGTACCGCGAACCTGGGGATGGCCCGTGCCGGGGGGTGGCCGAGCCGGGCACGTCGAGGCCGGTGTGCGGTTCGCCGGGACGACGAGCCAGGTGTGCGGACTCTTCCCGTTCGCCGTGTCGTCGGGAGCGGACGTGCACGGCGTCCCGATCGGACGGCACATGCACACGGCCGAGCCCATCGGCCTCGACCCCGCCCATTGGTTACGCAGTGGCCTGGTGTCCAACACCGGCATATGGGTTCAGGGCCAGCCGGGTATCGGCAAATCCTCGATCACGAAACGCCTCCTCACCGGCCTGGTCGGCTTCGGCATGCGCGCGGTCATTCCCGGCGACGTCAAAGGTGAATACACACCGCTCATCCACGCTCTCGACGGAGCGGTGTGGAAACTCGGCCGAGGCCTCCACGCCCTTAACCCGCTCGACGCCGGACCGCTGCTCCCCGCATTGACGGCGGCATCCGGTGCGGAGAGGGAGCGGCTCGCCGAGACCATCCGCGCTCGGCGGCTATCGCTACTTGAAGCCCTCATCACTATCGTGCGGCGATCGGAACCGACTGTCACCGAACGGCGCTTGCTCGGTGCCGCACTCGATACCGCGACCACTTCCATGGCCACCCAGCCGGTCATCCCCGACGTTCTCGCCGTCCTGAGCACCGGGGGCGGAATGCTGCCCGCGATCGCGGCCACCGCGACAGCGACTGAGTACCGCCGCGCCGCGCGTGAGCTGACCAACACCCTCGGACTGCTCTGCGAGGGCGCGATCCGCGGGATCTTCGATCGGCCCTCCACGATCGTCCTCGACGCCGATACCCCGGCGCTATCGCTGGACATCAGCGCTTTGGACGGGGATGAGGACGAAGTCGTCGCTGCGGCGATGCTGTGTTCCTGGGCATGGACTGCCGGGCTCGTCGACGCCGCCACCACCGGGCCGCATCCACGCAATGTCGTACAGGTCCAGGACGAGCTGTGGCGTGCGCTGCGCGTGGCACCGGGGTTGGTGGAGAAGTCTGACCGGATCACCAGGCTCGGCCGCCACCGCGGTGTCGTGTCGATCCAGATCACACACTCGCTCGACGACCTCGAAGCGCTACCCACGGAAGCCGATCGGGCCAAAGCCCGCGGCCTGGCCTCCCGCACCAGCGTCCTGCTACTGGGTGGCATGGCGGAGAAGGAACTCGACGGCCTACGCCGGATCACCTCCCTGACCGAGGGTGAGGCGGCGCTGATCACCTCGTGGGCCGCGCCGCCGACATGGCACAGCGGACGTATACACCCGGGTCGCGGCAAATATTTGATCAAGTCCGGGCAGCGCATCGGGCTACCGGTAGCGCTCACCCTGACCGCGACCGAAGCCGACCTCTACGACACTGACACCGCGTTCCGGCCCAATGAGGTTGATCGATGAACCGCGGAATCGGACGCGACGCTGTTGCACCGCTGTCGGTGCTCGCCGCCATCGCCGCGATCGCGACCGCCACCGTGGATGTATGGATCGCCGCTGGCGTCGCCGAGCTCGCTGGTAGCGGGACCTGGACCACGCGGCAACCTAGTTCGACCCTGCTGCTGGACCTGGTTCGGGGCCGTTTCGACACCGATCTTGGCCCACAGGCCAGCCGGGTGGCGTTCTTCGCCGTTCTCATCGCTGTCGTGGTCGCCGAACTCATCGCCGTCATCGTGGTGTTCGTGCTGCTCGGTCGGCACGAGCGGGTCGGGGATCGACGTCGATCGCTGCTGCGCCGACGCGACCTCGGCGACCTCGCAGGGGAGGGGTCGCTCCGCAAAGCCCGCCAACTACGTCCGAAAACCGTGATGACGCCCGGCTCGACCGAACAAGGGACGCGGCTACTGAGGATCGACGGTCACGACGTGTGGATGTCCTGGGAAGACGTCGCTCTGATCATCATGGGGCCCCGGTCGAACAAGACCAGCGCGATCGCCGTCCCTTCCGTGCTTTCCGCTCCCGGACTCGTCGTCGCCACATCGAACAAGGCCGATCTCTGGGCGCTGACCAGAGGTCTGCGAGGCAATGCCGGACCGGTGTGGACGTTCGACCCGCAGCAGATCGCCTACGCCGAGCAGACCTGGTGGTGGGACCCGCTGCGCTCCATCCGCGACGCCCCCGAGGCGAATCGGGTCGAGGCCGCCGCGCGCCTGGCTGGGCACTTCATGTCGACCATCGGTGGCACCCGTCGGGACCCATTCTTCCACGCTGCGGGCGAGCAGGTCCTCACCGCCACCTTGTTGGCTGCGGCATTGTCGAGAAGGTCGATCCGCGATGTCATCGCCTGGTTGCAACCCGGAAGGCGTGACGCGATCAAGGCTCTGGATGAGGTGGGTGCCGACATCGAAGCCGGTGACCTCGACGCCGCCCTGTCCGGCGCCGACGTGACGACCAAAGGCATCTTCCAGACCGCGCGGACCGCCACTAAATCGCTGACGTCGGAGCGGATCTTGCGCTGGATCACCCCACCTCACACCTGGCGACATCCACCACTGCACAAACCGGCCGAGCTCGACCCGTGGGAGCTCCTCGCAGCCGCCAGCGCCGGCCCGGCGACGCTGCACCTGCTGTCCAAGGAAGGAGCCGGCACAGCGGGGCCGATCGTGGCCGCGCTCGTCGACCGTGTCCTCGAGGTTGCCGAGCTCTTGGCCCAGGCGGGCGGCGGCCGCCT
Organism: Pseudonocardia sp. GCM10023141; assembly: GCF_042653605.1. Taxonomy (NCBI): domain Bacteria; kingdom Bacillati; phylum Actinomycetota; class Actinomycetes; order Pseudonocardiales; family Pseudonocardiaceae; genus Pseudonocardia; species Pseudonocardia sp. GCM10023141. The sequence continues at coordinate 26,744 of NZ_JBHSIR010000035.1, read as the reverse complement.
GGATCCGCCCGTTGTGGCCGTCCTCGACGAGGCCGCCAACATCTGCCCTATCACTCAGCTCCCGCAGCTCTACAGCCACTACGGCTCCCGCGGGATCCAGGCGATCACGATCCTGCAGAGCTACCAGCAGGGCGTCGGGGTGTGGGGGGAGCAGGGCATGGAAGCGCTCTGGTCGGCAGCCACGATCAAGCTCATCGGTGCCGGCGTGGACGACCACACGTTTCTACAGCGACTCTCGGGGCTGATCGGGGATCACGACGTCGAGAAGGTGTCAATGAGCATGGACCGTGGTCGCGGCACGACCCGCCAGTTCTCGACCGCCCGCGAACCTGTCCTCCCATCCTCGACGTTGCGCGCGTTGTCCAAGGACAACGCAGTCCTGCTCGCCACCGGGTGTCGCCCCGGCCTCGGGCGCTTGCTGCCGTGGTACCGGGAGCGGGAGAACACCGACATCCACACCTACGCCGACACGGCCCTCGACGAACTGCGCTGCGCCGCCGCCGCCGCGCTCGGCCCCGGCAACCCCGTGAACCACTCTCGGCAGGAGCCTCGTGATGAACGGTGACCCCACGATCGACCCTCGGGCGCTCGCCGAGCTGCATGCCAGGGTCCAAGCGCTCGAGGCGTGGCGGGCTCACCAGACCGACCTGCTCGACGACATTCTCAACGCCCAGTCCACGCCCATCGAGGAAGTCGACGAACTCGACGACGAGTCCGACAGCGCCGGCATCGACGGCGACAAGCTGATCGAGTGGGTGCACCGCTGCGTGACCGCCGTCATCGCTCGCCCACTCCGCGGCGACTACGCGTGGTGTCCCCGGTGGTGGGACCACCCCGAAGCGATCTTCCGTTTCGAAGCCCTCTACCGGGCCTGGACCGAGCTCGCCCCTGAGCCCGGCGCCGCGATGTCCATCTGGATTCGCGACCATCTCGACCCGTGTCTGCGGGAGCTGCTCAACCCATCGGGTCCGTTCGTCGACTGCACACACTCCGAACGTCAGCGTGCCCTCAACCCCGACCACACCCCGCTATCGACGCTACCGACCGCGGTACCGGCTGATCGCTAGCCTGACCTTGACGTTGAGTCAGTAGATCCACAAGAGGACGCTGCCCCACGGACTTTCTGGGCAAGCGCTATCTCGGATGGACTCCTCAGTAACCCGCAGGGACGACCATCGCGGGCAACCGGTCGATCCGCGACGACGTCGACGCCCGCGTAAAGCGCCTGAACCTCATTGCCTACCAGGAATTCGGATCAATACCAGGCCAGCACGCGAAGCTTGCACGCCCGCGTAGATCGGCAACAGGATGGTCCCGAGCACGAAGAACGGGAGGGCGATCCAGCCCAGCTGGCTGATCGACACCTGCGGTCCGTCGGTCTGGTCGAGGCTCGTGTCTCGCGGACCGTAGCGGGCGGTGAGGTCGCTGCGGGGGATCTCCCGCGACACCGGACGGGAAACCTCGGGTCTGTCCGCCGTGCGATAGACCGTCACGTAGATCGTGTCGAATCGCGTCGCCGGCGATGACCACGCCGTGGCTGTGATGACGTCGATGGCATGGCTCGCACCCAGCAGAGCCCCATCCGGACCGTGGCACTCATCGCTGCTCAGCGACAGGACGTTCCGGTTCGGCAACTTCTCGAAGGTGAGCAGCGGATCTCGACAACCAGCTGCCGACATAGCGTCCTGCACCGACGGCCCGCGGAGACAGCTGATCACCAACAAGATCAGCCCCGCTACGCCGACGACCACCAGGAATCTGCGCATTGCCGCAGTATCGGCACGCCGGCATGCGCCGGAAGCCCGAGCGTCGCGATGGGGACAACTTGTTGCGGTAGGAATCGAATGGTGTTCTAGATTCTGGCCGAGGGGTGCCGGACTGCGCTCATCTGAGCGGTCCCGGGTGCCGTTGGCCACGAGCGCCCATGAGGTCATGGCCGATCCGTCGCGGCATCCGCATGCCGTAGATGATCCCGTCCTCGATCGTCCGATGTACTTCGTGTGCGGTGCAGTCGTCGACGCCGACGTGTCGTGCCGCGGCGTTGAGCAGGGCATCCCTGGCATCACGGAGAGCGAGTTCGCCAGCGCCGACAAGGCGGCCGAGGGTGCGGGCGGCCTTCAGCAGGATGTGGTGGCGCGTGCCGACCTCGGCCGTGGCGACTTGGCGGGCCTCGCTGTCGAGGATCGCCTGGACGTAGGCGCGGGCCCGGGCTGGAGCCAGCGTGAGCGGGCCGGCGGGGATAGGTGGCGGCGGGGTCAGGGCGCGCCTGAGCCAATCGGGTAGCTCCGCAGGTGCGTCAGCACGGAGGACGCGGTAGAGACCGTCGCGGCGGATCGAGCCGGCTGCCACGATTGCTCCGCCGCCGGCCCGAGTGTCGATGTGCCAGCCGAGGCTGCCGACGGTGTTGCGCAACTCGAGCCCGGGAGGGGCTCGGAAGTATAGGTGATGCCCACCGCTTGGTGAGGTGACCGTGTAGGTGTCGCCGGGGTACGGCCGGCCAGCCCGTTCGGCCAGACGTGCGAGGACGTCACGACCGTGCCGCGCGTCGGCCCACTCACGGGGTGGGTCCTCTCCTCTGGAGACGTCGAGATCGACGACCACGAGGCCGGACTTCCCGGTGGCGATTCCGATGTTCCTGCGGGAAGGGCCGGACCACCATCGGTTGAGCTGGCGCCGGTCCGTCGTAGCGCGTCGTTCCCATTCGCGCAGGCGCGGCACCTTTTCACCCGGGGGGATGGGGAAGACGTGCCAACCGCGGTCGGCTGCGGCGACTGCCGCGTCGAGGAATCGGTTCTGCTGCATCACGCCTCCGGATGTCATTGCCCTGATGCTGCTGCCAGCAGGAGCAGTCGTGCACCTCCGATGGTGATCCGCCAGTTGGGTCACAGCGTTGACAGAGCGTGTGCGCCTCATGGTCACTTCGGGTTGACGCCGTCGAACTGCACCCACGCGTAGGAACCAACCTGGTAAGCCGATCAGTCGAAGATCGGTGCAGAACGCGACGCTGACCAGCGGTGACCACGAAAAGGGAACGAAAAAGGAACGGATCGATCGATGTCTCGCGGCATCCTCCGCATACATCGCCTGTCTCGGGAGCGACACCATGACCGCAAGGCACCTCCGCACGGTGTTCCTCGCGATGACCGCTGTGATCGCCGCGTCGTGTACGTCTTCACCGCCGTCGAACTCGGCTCCGACCACGCCGACATCGACTGCAGTTGCGACGCCGAGCGACGCAGCGCTGAGCGCATACAACGCGTTCTGGACGGTCGTCGACGCGGCATACGCCGCACCACAATCGAAGTCCTGGGATGCTGATCTGAAGCGCGTGGGGAGTGGTCAAGCGCTGGCCTCGGTGCTCGCCGACGTGGCAAACTACGCCAGCCTGCCCGCACACGTTCAGGGACGCATCCAACGCAGCCCGAGGGTGCAGAGCGCATCGGGCGATCGCGTGTCAATCAGCGATTGCGTCGACCTCGGGGATTCGCGTGTCGTGTCGGATACGACAGGACAGGGTCTGAACGACCTCAAGAACCGGGTACAGCGGTTCCGGTCACGATCGGACGTCGTCACTGATGCAACAGGCCGGTGGTTGGTGGATCGGACCGCCCCGGCGCTGGACGAGCCATGCTGAGGCGAACCGCAATGATCAGTGCTGCGATCGTTTCCTCGGTGGCTGTGGTCGGCGTCGCTCATGCTGATCCGATCGCATGCGCCGTCCGCGACACCGTCGGGCAATGCTTGATCGCTGCTGCAGACCCGGGCCGCCCCGGCGGGCCACGGTCTCAGCCTCAGACGTCCGCTGTGCCACGCGTCGCAACTGGTGGTGCCCGACGACCGTCAGCGTCCGTGGAGTCGAAGCCACCGGCACCCGACCCGCTACAGACGAGGCTGGCGGGCGGTCTGGGGCGCCCCATGGGCACGGTTCTCGGGCAGCCTCAACTGCCCGATCCCAATCTGCTGGCGGCCCCGGGCCGCCCGAACGTTGCACCGCCGAACTTCACAGCGGTGGCGGCGCAGCATGCGGTGGGATTGCTTCGTCTACAAGCACCCTCGATCCAAATCTCGGCCGTCGGGACGGGGTTCGTAGGTGTGCCGGTCTGGCTGTGGATCGACCGAGGACCGCAGTTCACCGGACCCGTGTCGGCGACCGCCACAGCCGGTTCGGCGCAGGTGACAGCGACAGGGCATCTGGTAGAAGTCGACTGGTTGATGGGTCCCGAAGGGGCGCAGGTGCGGTGCACAGGACCGGGGACACCCTGGACCGGGCAGCGCGGACCGTCGCCGGACTGTGGCTATGTCTATGCCGCTCGTTCGCTGCCTGAACGCACCGGGGGAACGGGCCGGTGGCCCATCACTGCGACCAGTGTGTGGCAGGTCGACTGGGCAGGAACTACAGGCGGGGTGCCGGTCGCCGGCGGGCAGGTCGTGCAGGTGGCTGCGCAGACCACCCTGGCGGTCGGTGAGGTCCAGGTCCTCATCACCGGAGGCGGAGGGTCATGACCACCACGGCGGAGCCACGTTCGACATCCTCAGGACTCGCCTCGGTACCAAAGCTGCGGGCTGCGCGGCGCCCACGTCTGCTGCTGTTCGGCCTTGTCCTCGCGGTCCTCGGCGCCTTGGCCGGAGTCCTCATAGTTCGGCAGACGAACAGCCGCGAGGAGATCATCATGGTCACCCGTGAGGTCCCGTTCGGTCAGGTCATCGCCCGAGAAGACCTGACCACGGCGTCACTCCCGCAGGGCACAGGTCTCGCGACCATCGCGTTCGCCGACGTCGACACGGTCATCGGTCGCAGCGCGGCAACGGACCTGCTGGTCGGCCAGCCGCTGTCCCCGGCCGCTGTTGCCGCAGCGGCGCCGCCGTCGGCAGGGTTCGCAGTGGTCGGGATCGCGGTCGCTAATGGCCGGGCCCCGGTAACGCCGTTGAATCCACGCGACCAGGTGCTCGTGGTCGGTACCGGAGAGGGCGCGGCTCCGATCGCGGCAACGGTGTTGCGGGCTGGAGATCCGGATGCAGCCGGCAAGCGGGTCGTCGATCTACTGGTGGCCGAGGGTGTGGCGGTGGATCTCGTTCGGGCCGCAGCCGATGATCACGCGGCGCTCGTTCTCACGGCGCGGCGGTGATGGATCGTGCTGACTAGCTTCCTGACCGGGACCGGTAGCCCGGGAGCCACGACCGCAGCGTTGGCGATCGCGGCGGAATGGCCCCGAGCAGCGATCGTGCTCGATGTCGACCCGTCTGGTGGCGACCTCTCGGCTGGGGTCGGGCGGGGGCAATGGCCACCAGGGGCCGGATTGATGGACGTCGTGGTCACCTCCCGGACCATGGCGGTCGAGGAGGCCCTGCGCCGACACGTGTATCGGGCGGCAGAGCATTGCCCGCTTGCGTTGGCCGGGTTCGGTGGCGTGGGGCAAGCCGCCGGGGTGCCGTGGGATCGCCTTGTCGGCCCGCTGGCGCGGCTCACAGGCGCTGACGTGCTGGCCGACTGCGGCCGTTACCTGTCGGCCGACGGCGTACGACCGTTGATCGAAGCCAGTGATGTGGTCGTGCTGGTGACGGGATCCTCGCTTCGTGCGGCGCGCTCCAGCGCCCGCCTGGTTCCGGTCCTGTGCGAGACCCTCGAGCTCGATCTCGGCGATCCCGGATTGTCGCTGCTTGTTGTCGGCCCCGGGCGCCCATATGCGAGTGCCGAGATCGCAGCGGGCTGTGGGGTGCCGTTACTGGGTGAGCTGCCTGATGACCACTCGGCGGCGGTGGTATGGAGCGACGGCGCCCAACCCGGCCGCACCTTCCACAGGTCGGCTCTGCAGCGTGGGGCCCGCAGAATCGCGGATCTCCTGGCGGGTACAGCTGCGGATCGCGCTGTCACCGGGTCGGTCCGATGAACGCCGACCGGCCTGGCGCCGATGCGGAGGTGGTCCAGCGGATCCGGACCGCCGTGCTTGAACGACTCGGCCAACGACATGATCGGGACCGGCTCAGCCACACCGATCAGAGGCTCCTGATCCGGGAATGGTTGGAAGCGGAACTCGATCTGGAATCCCGGCACCGCATCCAGGGCGGCTCCCCACAGCTGGACCGCGATCAGGAGCTGGCGGTGATCCGGGCCGTCGAGAACACCGTGTGGGGTCTGGGTCGGTTGCAGGCGTTGCTCGACGTTCCGAACGTCGAGGACATTCACATCACCGGGTCGGAAGCTCCCTTACTGCGCATGATCGACGGGTCGGTGCGGCGTGCCGACGCTCCGGTCGCGGACACCGACGCCGACCTGGTGACGCAGTTGCAGTACATCGCGGCACATCACGGCTCGACCGAGCGCCCGTTCTCCCCATCGCAACCCTTCCTGAACATGGAGCTGCCTGACGGGTCACGCCTGGCAGCGGTCAGGGATGTGACCGATCGCCCGGTGGTGACCATCCGGCGACACCGGCTCGTCGAGATCTCGCTCGCCGATCTTGTCCGGATGGGCACGGTCGGGTCGGACATGGCCCGATTCCTGACCGCGATGGTGGTGGCGCGGCGCAGCATCATCGTCACCGGCATGCCTGCGGTGGGGAAGACGACCTTGCTACGCGCGTTGGCGAAGGCCATCCCGGCGACCGAGCGGATCGCGACGATCGAGACGGAGTTCGAACTCAACCTGCACCGCCTGCCCGCCCGGTCGCCATTGCTGATCGCGTTCGAGGCGCGGGCCGGCTCTACCGAGGTCGATCCAGTGACGGGCCGCCGCGCCGGAGAGATGACCTTGGCGGATCTGCTGCACCAGACATTGCGGATGTCGGTGACCCGCGTGATCGTCGGGGAGGTCCGTGGCGCGGAGGCCCTGCCGATGCTGGAGGCGATGAGCGCCGGCTTGCCCGGCTCGATGTGCACTGTGCATGCCGGTTCCGCCGGGGACGCGTTCGAACGGATCGTGACCGCCGCACTGAAGGGCGCTGGTGCGGGCTGGTCGGACACCTTCTTGACGCGCCTGGCGGCCCAAGGCATCGACTACGTGGTCCACCTACGTCAGCTTGATCATCCCGCACTCGGCGGACGGCGGCGGTTCGTGTCCGAGATCGCCGAGGTCACCGACGTTGCCGAGAGCGGAGGGGTGGCGATGAACCGCATCTTCGCCCCGAACGACTCCGGCGATCCGCGGGCAGTGTTCCAGATGGCCCCGCAGATCCGGGCACCGTTCGAGGAAGCCGGTATCGACCTCGGCTTCCTGCACCGCCGCGACGCCGCTGTTGGACAGGGTGTTCGCTGATGGGCACCGAGATCCTGATGGCGCTCGCTTGCTCCACACTCATCGTGGGCATTCTGCTGATCGTCGTCGGGCTCCACCCACGAGGAGAACTCGGTCGGCGCCCCGCTGCCCCGGCACCGCGATGGCGTGGACGAACACGGCGCGCCTTGCAGGCGGCTCGCGCACCCGGAGCGTCCTCGCCCCAGCAGCGACGGCGGGTCGCCGTCTGGCTGGTGGTCGGGATCGCAATATGGGTCGGCACCGGGTGGCCGGTCGCCGCCGCAGGCGTGATCGCCGTCGGCATGTGGTTGCCGTGGCTGCTCGGAGCCGGGCGGGTCGCGCAGAACCGAATCGATCGTCTCGAAGCCCTGGAAACTTGGTGTCGGCGGATGGCCGACACGCTCACCGGGGGCGGTGCCATCGGTCTCGCCCAAGCCATCGCACTCACCGCACGGCATGTCGACGACGTGATCAGCCTCCCGATCCGTCAGCTCGCGCTGCGACTGCGCGACGGTGATGCGGACCTGTCGATGACGTTGCGCAGCTTCGCCGATGACCTCGACGACCGCGTCGGGGATACCGTTGCTGCCGCGCTGTTGCTGGCACTGGACCAGCAGAGCACCGGGGTCGCCCGGGTGTTGCGGCAACTGGCGGACGGGGTCGCACGTGATGTGCGTGGCCGCCGTGAGGTCGAAGCGGCGCGTGCGGAGTCGCGCCAGTCGATCAAAATGCTGTTGTTGATCCAGGGCGCGATACTGGTGATGATCGCTCTTACCCCAAGCTTCGCCGCCGCCTACCGGACGCCGCTGGGCCAGTCCGTCATGGCGGTGCTGCTGTTGAGCACAGTGGCTCTGTTGATGTGGATGCGCCACCTCGCGCTGGGCCGCCCATCGCCCCGATTTCTCGGCACCGCCGGGGCGACGCCGTGAACGGGTATCTGGTCCTCGCCATCTCCGCCGGGGCCGTCCTCGGCCTTGGTGTGGCCATCATGATTGCGGCGTTTATGCCGTCGCATCCGCGGCTGGGCGACGCGCTCGCTGCCCTTGACGAACGACTCCACCGCCCGCCGCTTTCGAAGAGCGCGCCGCGATCAACCTGGTTGGTGTCGCTGCTCGTGCCCTGGCTGAGGCAGTTGCCCGGTGCGGTCATGGATGCCGATCTCGAATTGCTCGGGATCGAGCGGGACAGGTTCCTGCTCCACCGGGCCGGGACGGCACTGGCCTATGCCGTCGCCGGACCCGTGCTCGGAGCCACCCTTGCGGTGCTGGACGCAGGGATCGGATTCACCGTGCCGGCTGTGTTCAGCATCGCGGGCGCTGTCGTCGGTTGGAACAGCGCCGGCGCTGCGGTCGGCACGCGAGCCGAACGGGGACGGATGGAGATGCGGTTCGCGCTTGTGTCCTATCTGCAGCAGGTCAGCTTGTTGCGTTTCGGCGGTGCTGGCGTCGCTACTGCGTTGACTGTCCCGGCTCGGCTGCTGTCCGACAGCTGGGCGATGCGCCGGCTGCACGACGAGCTCGACCTGGCCGAGCGAGCCGGGGAGATGCCCTGGGAGGGGATTCGGCGCTTCGGGCAGCGGATCGATCTCACGGAGCTCGCTGACGTCTCCTCGATCGCCGCTACCGCCGGGCAGGACGGCGGCGCCGTGGTCACCACCCTGCTGGCCCGAGCCGAGAGCCTGCGCGACGAGTTGCTGGCTGATGAACAAGCCGACGCCAACCGTGCCAGTGGCCAGCTCAGCACCCCCGGTGCGGTGCAGGTGTTCGTCACCGTCGCATGGGTCTTGTATCCGGTCGCCATGGCGCTGTTGACCAGCGCCTGAACCACCAACCACAAAGGAGATGGTCATGATCGAAACTATGCGGAACCGGGTCACGGTGTGGGTGTTTGCGCTCTCCGACGCGCTGCGACGGAGGTGTGAGCCGGTGGATGAGCGCGGCGGCGGACGCAACACCGACGAGAGCTTCCACATCTCCGGGGGTGCCATCGTCGCCGGCGCGATCGCGGCCGGGGTGGCCGCGTTCGTCGCCAAGAAACTCGGCGCCCTCGGCTGATTGCCATGCGTGCCGAGGAACGGGAACGTGGCGGCGCGGTCGGTGTGCAGATGGCTTTGCTGTGGCCGGTCCTGCTGCTGTTGATCCTCGCCGTCGTGCAGGTATCTCTGATCTTCTATGCCGGGCAGTTGGCACTGACCGCTGCCGAGGATGGCGTGAGAGCTGGACGGTCCTACGGGCAGCCGCAACCTGATCAGGCTGCGAGGCAGAGCGCCACCGCATTCCTGACCAAGGCCGCCGGCAACACCCTGACCACGACCGACATCGACACCAAGGTCGACAACACGACGGTGCGGGTCACAGTCAGCGGCGACGCACCCGCGTTGGTGCCAGGCATCCGGATCCGGGTGACCCGCGAGGCCGTGGGCGGGCTGGAACGGATCACACCATGATCACAGAACGGCTGGGTGAGCGTGGTGGGGCGCCGGCTGTGGAGGCCGCGATCCTGGCTCTCGTCATCGGGATGCTGATCGCGGTCGCCATGGCGGCCGGGCGTCTCGTCACGGCCGAAGCAGCTGCGGATCATGCAGCCCGCGCGGCCGCCCGGATTGCCTCACTGCAGCGTGACCCGGCCGCAGCCCGGACTGCGGCCTCGGAAGCCGCGAACGACAGCCTGATGGCCGACGGGTTGGTGTGTGACTCGGTCACCGTGCTGGTGGACACCAGTGAGTTCGGACGTCCTATCGGCGCGCCTGCCTCCGTGCGCACGACCGTGAGGTGCGCAGTCCGCTGGTCTGATCTCGGGCTCCCTGCCGGATCTGGGACCCACGCGGTGACAGGCGACTTCCTGAGCCCGATCGACCAGCTGCGGGAACAGCCATGACGGAGTCGGAACGAGGTGGTGGCGCGGTCAGCGTGCCGATGGCCATCGCGATGCTCGCGATGATTCTGATGATCGGTCTCGCCCTCGACGGTGTCCGCGCAGCTCAGGGTCTCGCTCGCGCCGATGCCGTCGCCGAAGAGGCCGCCCGTGCAGCCGGACAGGCGCTTGATCCGGCCGCGCTCTTCCGTGGCGTGGCCGTGGTCGACCCCGTCGCCGCGCAGACAGCAGCGCAGACCTACATCGCCGCGGCGGGCGCGAGCGGCGTCGCCACGATCACCGCATCGGGCCGGATTCACGTCGAGGTCGTCCTGACCCGCCCGACGCTGATCCTCGGCCTGATCGGACGCGATCAGCTGCAAAGCCACGGCTCGGCCGACGCCGTCCTCGTCCCGGTCCTACCCGTCGGAGGTGCCCCATGACCGTCCTACGCCGTGCCGTACGGGCCTGCGCCGCGGCAGTCGCGACCGTCGCGATCCTGCTGGGTGCCCCGACCGCACTGTGGCTCCTCGGCCGTCCGCTGTTGCCGTCCGCGCTGCCGAGCTGGGCCCAGGTCGTGGATGCGCTGAGTCGTCCCGACGATGGGCGCCTCCTCCTCGGCGCGCTAGTGCTGGTTGGTGCTGGCGCGTGGCTGATCCTCGCGATCTCCCTGGTCACCGAGATCATGTCGGTGATCACGCGGCGTCCCGCGCTGCAGATCGCCCTACCTGGCTTCGGGGTAGGACGCGCCGTCGCCGCGACATTGGTCTCCGCCCTCCTTAGCCTCGGCGCGAGCCCGGCCATCGCTGCACCCTTGCTGGTGACGACGTCATGGATCGCCGCGCCCGCACCTGTTGCATCCACATCCACCACCGCCACAGCTCAGCCACCTGTGGGAAAGGTTCATGTCGTGGTTGCACGGGATACGTTGTGGGGGATCGCTGAGCGCGAGCTCGGTGATCCGTTGCGATGGCGGGAGATTTATCACCTGAACGCCGGCACTCCACAGCAGGTCGGCGGGACCCTCGCTGAACCGTCGATACTCAACATCGGCTGGCGACTGCAGCTCCCCGCTGTCACCGACGTCACCGTCGAGCCCGGTGACACCCTCTCCTCCATTGCCGCGGATCGCGTCGGCTCCGTTGCGGATACTGAAGCACTGTTCGTTGAGAATCGCGGGCGTCTCCAACGCGACGGTGCCGCGTTGGAGAACCCTGACGTGATCCGTCCGGGCTGGTTGCTGACCCTGCCGCCACGCGGCGGCACCGCCTCGGGCTCACACCTGGAGGTTGTACCGCCGTCGCCGAGGATCACGATCCCACCATCGCCCGCGCGTGGGGCAGGGCCGGAGTCACCGACACGAAGTCCGATGCCGCTGCCATCGTCCTCGCAGACTGCGGCGCCCTCCCAGGCTCCGACATCGGGCCCTACAGCAGTGCCTGGTCAGACTGCGGCTGCACCGAGCCACACAGCGACCCCCGCACCCAGCCTCAGCGTATTGGCGCCACCCTCGATCGACACTCCGGCTCCCTCAGCGACACCGCAGACTTCGAGCGGGGAATCCGCTGCGCTGCCCGTCACACTTGCGGCGTCAACGCTGATCGTCGGGTCGATGGTCGGTGCCCTGGTGATCCGCCGACGTCGCCAGCTGCGGTATCGCCCGGCCTTTCACCGAATTGCGGTCCCGGACTCGACGGCAGGTCGGGTGGAGTGGCTCGCCACGAACGCTGAACCCGTCCGGATCGACATCGAGTTACTCGACACCGCGCTCCGATCGATTGGGATCGCGAACTGGCACGGCGTGGAGACTCCGCCGCTGTGGATCGCCCGTCTAGCACCTGAGCAGGCCATGTTCACACTCGCTCACCGCGCCTCGCTGCCGTCACCGTTCGTGGCGATTGGAGGCGATGACTCTGACGACTGGCTCCTGAGCAGCGACGCGGGTCTGCCTATGGATGCGAGCGAAGCTGGCGGATACGGGGCCCCGTTTCCCTTGCTGGTCTCCATTGCGACCGACCCGGCCGACGTGACCCTCATGCTCGACCTCGAACAACTGGGCATCGTTCACCTCGACGGAGACCGGGAGCCAGTCCTGGGCTTGCTGCGGCATATCGTCGCCGAGCTCGCGAACAGTCCATGGGCCGAGGACGTGGAGATCTTGCTCGCAGGATTCGGGGCGGAGATGTGCGTGCTCAACCCCGACCGAGTCCGCGTTGTCGATGACTTAGCCGCGGGGCTAGCCACGGTCAGAGCACACCTTCGGTCCATTCACGACACCCTCGACCAGCACCCGGTCCGATCGGTGATGGACGGGCGTCTGCGTGGGATCGCTGCCGATTCGTGGCTTCCGGTCCTGCTCGTTTGTGCCACCGAACCTACGGCCGAGGACCGGGTCTCCCTCAACGAGCTTGCCGGGGACCTCGGCGGCCGGGATCGGTGCGGAGTCGCGATCCTGACCGCCACGGCGACCAATCATGGCGCGACGCTTCGACTCCACGCCGACGGCACCCTCGCCGTCCCGGATGTGACGGACGGTCCCTGGCACTTCGCATCCCTCACCGCCGACACGAGCGGACGTCTGTCGGACCTGTTCAGCGCCGCCACCGCGCCGGCCATGCCGGTTGGCCTCGCCACGAACGACGATTCGTGGGCCGAGGGCATGTCTGACGACGGGGCACTCGTGCCCGACGCAACCCCGGCAGCACCGGCCGCCGCCATGGTGCCCGAACGGCGGCCGGACGAGGAGCAGCTGCCCGCCGGCCGGCATGTACCGGAGTCTGGTGCAGTTGTCGAGGTCCCACAGCCACGACCCGAACCCGCCACCCCGGATGCGCTTCGGCGCCTGGAGCACGTCGAACGAAAAGATCCCGATCTGGACCGGGACCTTCAGCGGTGGCGCACCGGCGGAACACCTGAGGTACCGCTGATCGCGATCCTGGGCGAGCCGATGGTGCGGGCACCCGGAACCGCACCGACCACGCGTCAAGCCTGGCTCGTCGAGCTCCTGGTCTATCTGGCACTGCATCCCGGCGGGGTCAACACCGACAAGGCCCTGACAGACCTATGGCCCGAGAGCAGCCCAGTCAAGGTCACCACCGTAAGGACGGCCTTTCATGGGGCGCGACGCTGGGCCGGGCGCGGCCTGGACGGTGATCCGCAGCGCACGTTCGTCAGTGACATGCAGCGTGACACCAGTTACCGGCTCCGCGGCCATATTTTGGACTGGGACCTGTTCCGTCGCCTACGGAAACGCGCCCAGGCCCGCCGCGGCGCACACCATCCCGGCTCGGTCGCCGACTACGAGACCGCATTGAGTCTGGTGCGAGGGCCGTTGTTCGCTGCGATCCGCCACCGCGGCTACGCCTGGCTCGACAACGACGACCAACGCCACGACCTGCACCTGCCCGGCTACGTCGTCGACACCGCCCACGAGCTCGTCGACATCGCCCTCGACTCCGGGGACACAGAGATGGCCCGCCGAGCTGCGGACATCGCCCGAATCGTCGACGTTGATGCCATTTTCGATCGTCCGCTCACGGATCTGATGCGTATCGCGCACGCGGAGAACAACCAGTCCGAACTCGAACGGTATGCCACGATCCTCGTCGAGGCCCGCAACGAGGACACAGGCGAGGATCTGACGCCCGAAACGTCCGCCATCCTCGACGCGCTTCTGCCTACCGGCACCCGCAGGAGGCACGCATGACCACCATCAGCACGGCCGCGTCGGTTGCAACCGGGTTCGTCGCAATGCTCAGCGGCGGACTACTCGGCCCGAACATCGTGAAACTGGCCCGGTGCAACCTGCTCACCCGTCAACCTCTGAGCTTCCGCACCGTCGCGGCGGCGGCCTGCGCGCCGGGACTGGTCGCGGTGATAGTGGTCGGGCATGACGGAGCAGACGGGATCATCCTGATCCCGCTCGTCCTCATTGGAGGTGCCGCGACGGTGGTCGATGTCCATGAGCGGCGTCTACCCGACGCCCTGACGATCCCGCTGGTCTGGCTGACGGCCGTCGTGGTCACGGTGGCCGCGATCCTCGGGCACGACGGCGCGGCGGCGCTGCGCTCGTTGCTGACGGCGGCGGGAATCACATCCGTCGCGTTAGTGGTGAAGCTTGTACAGACCGCAGCCGTCGGTTGGGGCGATATCAAGCTCCTCCCCACCGTCGGCGCAGTGCTGGGGTGGTGGGATGCCACCGCGCTGGGCGTCATCCTGTGGGCGCTCCTCATCGGCGCTGCCGCCCTGCTCCGCAACCGTCGACCGGCCGACGGATACAACGGTAGTGCCGGTGGTCCAGTGGTGCCTTATGGGCCGGCGCTGCTGGCCGGCACGCTTGTCGCGGTCGCTCTGGCCGGTTGAGGTCCAAGACCGCAGATGTAGCGCAAATCCGTTTCTGCTCGTGCCCGCGGCGTCCGCGGCGGCCCTGCAGTGTTATCAGCCGAAGCGGCTGGCGCGAAGGCCTGAGCTGCTTGTGCGACAGCCGCAGTTGCAGGGCGCGATACTTGAGCGGGCGCCGAGAGGGCTGGATCCGGGACGAATTCGTTGAGCGAGCCGGCGGACGAGGGTCCAGTGGCTATCGGCGCGTCCAGGTTCATCCCGGCAAACCGCCCGCGGATCGCCGCGTCGGTCCGCCGGCTCAATCCGCGTAGATGCCGCGCCACCACGACGGCGTCCGGGCTGGACGGGTCGAGGCTTTCCACGAACGCCGCGAGATCCACCGCGTCCGGAACCCGTGGAAACGGCGCGGTCTGCGGCGCGACCGCCCACATGCCCAGAGCAGCGGCGGGCTGAGTCAGGAAATGATGGCGCAGCGCGTCTGCGACCTGCTGCGTCGCGGCCCGCGCGCCGACCGGGCCGACCCCTGGAACGTGCCCGACCGCCGCCCAACCAGAGCCACCCGCGGCGGCCAGGTGGGTGATATCCGCCCACCGCGGCCCGGTGGTCAAGAGCTCGCGGGCCGCGTGGAGGGTCCTGGTGTCGATCGGCTGCGGCATGTCAGTGTCTGTTGTCGGTGTCCGTACGCCGGTCGCCGCATCGAGAGCTGCTCTGCCACCTGCGAGATCCCGCACCGCTGCCGCACGTGCCTCGTTGCCTCGGCGTCCGGGGGCGGCCTGACGGTGCCTGGCCAGCGCGTCGGCAATGTAAGACGCGATGTGCGCCAGCTGGTACAGATCCGAGCTCGACAATACCAACATCGGGTAGTCCGGAGCAGTCATTCCAACTGCCTCTCTCCTGTATTCGATCGACCAGGACTGGGCGCGGCCGGGGGCCACGCCCTCCCCGTCCGCATCGTCCGAGAACCGGACGTGCGGCGAGCTCGATGGCTTGCGAACACCCGCGACGCGGTCTCCACCGCGCTGCGCTGTGCCGGGAGCGTGATCTGCGCAAACGCTGTGTTCGCGACGATGAGGCTTTCGCGGAACACAGCCGAGACCGCACCGAATGCCTCCCGATCCCGCAGATGCAGGATCAGCCGGCCGATCCTCACCACTGCCCGGTCGCCATCTGAATGCTGCACGATACGACCAGACACCGCGGACGCTTGGACAGCACAGATCACCACCTCCGGCACGGATCCGCCGATGGTCGGGCGGGATTCGACCGGGAGGCGGGCCAGAGCCCCGCGGGTCAGCTGATCGAAGACGTCCACGATCCGCAGCGCGGTCGAGACGTCCCAAATCTTGATCGAGACACCACCCAGGCTGACATCGACAGCGGCGTCCTGTTCGCCGGGATGATGAGCCATCACTGACGTGTCCGGGCGCCCGGTGAGCGTGCCGACGGCGTCTTCGCCCTGTCCCTCGCGCATTTTGCTCGCCTCCGCCCAGAGCGCCGCGCGGCATTCCGGTCAGCCGCACCACCGACAAGGCTTGTCGGGGAGATCCTCAGAAGCGTGGCTGCTCATCGACGGCAAGGTGCTCGGGAGATCGATTCCGCGACCGTGCTGCCCCAGCGACGCCCATGGTCGACACCGAGCTCGTCCAGCGATCGATCATCTCGGCGGATTGCTGAGCGGCAGTGGCCTGATGGCTACGCCCGCTGTCACGTTGCCAGCCGGCGATCTCCCGGACCAACGCCACGACCGCGACCAGCAACGCGATCGCGGCAGTGAGGTCTCCGTCGACGACGGAGCGACGCTGCCGGATCAGCTGCCTCGCCGCTCGCCGCAATCCGAGGCTCACCGAGCTCGGGCGGCCGACAACCCGCCCGGGTGGGCGGGATGCACGATCGTAGAGATCTGCCGCGACACCGAGCTCGTCACCTGCCCAGCGACGACCGCGAATCGCGGTCAGCAGGTCTCCGGTGGCGTGCACGATCTCCTCTGGGTCATCGATCCCATCTCCGCGCCGAGCATCGGTGATGGAGAGATGCGCCCGGCGTGCCTGCCGGCGGGCGACCCGCACCGGTTCACCCATCTCCGTCCCATCGGGGATATCGGCCCAGCGGGCGAGCAGCTGCGGCATCGACAGGTCCGGGGCGAGCTTGCTGCCGCTGTAGTACACCGGTTGCCCGTTGGCCGTCACGTCCCCAGGGCGAGCGACCTTGAATCCGAGGGGGTCGCCCGATGGTGCGCGCCGCAGCTGCGCCGAGTACCCGGCCTCCCGCAATGCGTCGATGAACGACTCCGGATCGGTGCTCGCGACCGCGGCCGCTCGAACCGCACGGGCGAGTTCGACACGTGCCGGCTCCCGACCCTGGCGGGTGGCCTTCTCGATCTCACCGCGGCCCGGAGCAGGTGCCGCGGTCCCGTCCGCGTTCGCCGTGATCGTCACCCCCAATCGGTGCTCGATCCGCACGGCGGTCTCGCGCAGGCGCGGGTAGTCCCGATAGGGCCAGAACCGGCGGCCGGTGTCCTGGCGCACCAGCACGACAGCGATGTGGATGTGGTCATCGGCGTGGCGGATCGCGACCCATCGCGGCCCACCCGGATCCTGCTCCGACGCCACCCCGGCGCCCTCGAGGAGTTCTCGCGCGATGCCCGCCCATTCCTCGTCGCCCAGTACCCGATCTGAGGTGGCCAGACGCGCGGAGCAGTGCCAGACATAGCCGACCTTGCCGAGCTCGTCAGGATGTTCGGTAAGCCCGGCGGCGACCGCAGGGGCGCGAAGGGCACGGATGAGGGGGCCGAGTTCCATGTCGTACTCGCCTGGACCGGTCGACGCCGGCTGCCACTCGGCATCGCGGCCGTCCCAACTTGCGATGACTCGAGGGCGGTGGTGTTCTTGCGCGCGTCCAGGCCCCAGCAGGTAGGCGATCAGTCCGCCTGGCCGCCATCCGTGAACGACTCTCGTGATCACCGACCGGGGTCGTCGACAACGCCGTCGACCAGCTCGTCGAGGCGTTGCACCGCGGCCGAAAGCAGCTTCAGCACTTCCGCACCCTTGACCTCACGCTGCACCCGCTCGGCCAGTGCGACGTCCTGGCGAACACGCATCAGTTGACGCACCACGTCCTGCCGGTTCGATGCCAGGCTCCAGCCCGTCCGACAGCTCGACCGGGCGGCGAGGTCACCGAGCCATGCCGCGACCGCCAGCCCCGACGACGTGGCGGCCTGCCGGATCGCGTCGAACTCCGAGGCGGAGAAGCGCACCACCACCCGACAATTCCGGGTGCCTTTGAGCTTGGACCGGCGCCGCGCCGGCACATCAACCCCGAGGATCTGCACGCAGACACTGTGCTCGGCAAGTTCGACGAGAACGTTGCTTACGGTGGCGGTCCGCTGGCTGGAGATCGACCTGGTGGTCCCGACTGCGGCATGGGTCAGGCCACCGGGTCCCCAGGGCACATCGATCGTCGCGTGCAGCGGCTCGGAGTTGAGTCTCACGACGAGAACGACAGTTGCGATAGCGACGCCTGACAGCCAAGGATCGAACTCACCACGGCAGTGGTCAGGCCCCATGGTCGACTCGACCTTGTTCAGCCTCCGATTGGATCACTATCGGCCGTTCACCGCAGGTCAGTCGTTGCGCGGAGCTGTGGTGAGGAACGCCCCCGTTCCGCACCGCTCCGGACCATGGCTGCCACGCAGCATATCTCGCTGTGCTTCCATTTCGAGGCACGAGTTTCGTCGAACGGCCACGGCGTAGTGCTTCCTGTCGGACACTGTCATCTGAGAGGAAACCGACTGACTGCCGGAGTGGATGGAATGGGCAGGTCGAAGAAGTGGACGGCTGTGGGAGCTGCCCGCAGCGCCCGCGAGGCGCGGATTGAGACGGCGGCATTCCTGACGAACGCGCCGATCGCCCGGACATGGTTCGCGGGCAGGATGATGCAAGTACACGATCTGGTTGTGGCGCAGACGAGAGGGGATGAGGATCGCGCGAAGATCCTCTTCCTCGGCGGGTTGGGGCTTGCCCCGCCCTACTCATCGGACTGGAACGAAGTGGCCGACATGGTCATCGATGGCGAGGCGGAACTTCTGGCCAAGGCGCAGCTCTACGTACTGTCGCCGGCGATGTGCGACGTCGTGCTCGCCGCCTCCGAGGCCCTGACCACCGAGGATCTGGCACTGATCTCCGAGGACGATCTGCCCAGCCCGGCAGGCGTTGTGGTGCTACCGCACCCCGTCCTTGTTCGGTCGATCGATGGATACCTTCGCGATGACCGTGCTTACACCTGGTCAACCCCGGCCCGAGTCGTGCGCGAGACGACGGACGGCAGCCTGGAGGAGCTGTCCGCCGTGCAGATATCGAACTACGACTCCGCCCGCGGTCCGCTGCAGCCTGCCTCGATCATCCGCATAGCGGCCGAGGCTGCTGCGCAGGGGACACCGCTGCCTCCGTGGACACTCGACGGCATTCGATCTGAGCCCTTCCGGTACGTCCTCACGGCGGCCGAGCGACAGGTTGCCGACGACCACAACAAGCAGATGCGGCAGTACGCAGCCAATGCTCGAGCGGGGCAGGCAAAAGGCGGAGTTGATGAGCGTGGCGTGATCGGCGAGTACGCGCCCGGACAGCAGGTAGCGGATCACGACGGGCGATTTGCGCAGAGGTTCCTGTACGCGTTCTGGCGATTGTGCGAGCAGCGGATCGCCGAGGTCGAGCCCGCGGACGTCACCCACAGTGCGGCTACCCGAGCTCGCACCGCCGGGGTGTCAGCCGACGTGCGCGTAGTCAGCTTGCGGTCTGCGGCATCTGTGGGTGGTCGTGCTGCGGCGGGACGCGACTGGCAGCATCGATGGGTGGTGCGGATGCACGAGGTCCGGCAGTGGTATCCCACCCAAGAGCGACACCGCGTGCTCTACCGAGGCCCCTACGTCAAGGGCCCAGCTGACAAGCCCATCCTCGGTGGCGAGGTCGTCCGGGCTGTCGTCCGCTAACGGTTCAGCTCGGTAGCGACGTTCTGAATCCCGCTCATCGTTCGAGACGCCGGTGATGGTCCTGCTGAGGCTCTCGTGTCCAAGGCCCTCTTAGTAGAGCCCCACCTGCGCAGGCATGACCTTGTGCGGCTTGTGCCAGCGCGGTGAGGGAGCAGGGAAACCGGACGCGTGGAGTGCCTCGGCCCGGCGTGGTGCACGAACTGCACCAGCCGGTCCCGTCGTCTGCGTGCTGAGCGAGGAGTCGCCTCGTCACGTCCGGCATGGTCGACAGCTCGTGAACGAGTCGTGTCCAGGCGGAAGGCGCGGTGTCAGCCACAATCAACGAGTCTAACGCATCAATCGTTCATAATCGGACACAACGTCGTGAACGTTGATTACGTTCACAGACGGTAACATTGCCTACAGTGAGCTACTACGTTTGACGACGTGCCACTACTCACCACGGGCGAACTGGCGAAGGAGCTGGGGGTGTCCCGTGGCGCCGTGGTCAAGTGGACGAACGCAGGGATGATCAAGCCGGAGGTCACGACTCCTGGTGGTCATCACCGCTGGGACGCTGAGCGGGTGCGCGAGCAGCTCCGCGAGATACAGGACGCCAAGCGGGACGAGTAGTCACCGCCCTAGCCCACTCCCGCGTGGCGTATCAGCCTCGGTGCGGCCACGTCGATCGTTGAGGCTGTCGCCGACAACGTGTGCCGACGCTAGCCTTCCTGCTGCTGTCGCGGCGAGCTCGCTGCCGCTCAGGGTGTGTCGATCTGGACGCGGTCGGCGTCAGGCGCCCGTGTCCGACAGATCGGCGGGCGTCCTTCGCAGTACTCACCGGGGCCGGCCACGACAAGCTCGAGCAGGCAGCGGCCGTGCACGTCCACGACCTCAACTAGATCTTCGCGGGACATGGCGCCGAGGAGCGCCGGACACTGGACCGGCTCCTCGACGGCCTGCGCGGATAGCGGTGGCCGCCGTCGACGGCGGCCACCGAACGAGGCGGCCGCTGGCCGGCCAGACGCCCAGAATCTCGGCCATGCGCACTCCGATCAGCACGCACGTTGCCATCGTCGCTACGCTCGGGATGCGCGGCATGATCGAGGCGTCGGCCACGCGCAGGTTCCGGACGCCGTTGACCCGGAGCTGCGGATCCACCACCGCGGTGGAGTCTCGGCCCATACGGCACGTCCCGACCTCGTGGAAGTAGGTGGTGGCGCCGTTGCGGATGAAGTCGGTCAGGTCGGACCCCGCGAGGTTCTTGCCCGGCGCCACCTCACGCTTGGCGAACGTACGCATGCCGACGGAGTTGCCGAGGTCGCGACACAGCTCGATGCCCTTCGCCAGGGCGGTGACGTCATCGGGGTGGGTCAGGAACCTGGCGTCGAGGATCGGCCGGTCCCGGGGATCGGCCGAGTGAAGTTGCAGCCGTCCGCGGCTCTTCGGTGCGACCAGACCGGCACAGAGTGCCCAGCTGCTCGCCGGCGGGTTGTACTGCTTGGCCAGTACTTCGCTGGCGTAGGGGATCTCGATCTGGACGATGTTGAGGTCAGGAGATGCCAGCGCGCTGTTGGACTTCCAGAAGCCCGCAGCGTTGGCGGCACTGTTGCTCGGCGTCTGGGCCTCCTCGGGCTCCCACAGACAACCGCCGTGCAGGATGTGGTCCTGGAAGTTCGCGCCGACCTCGGGTGAGTTCGCGACCACGTCGATGCCCAGGGCTCGCAGGTCCGCGGCGTCACCCACACCGCTCAGCATGAGGATCTTGGCGGTGTTGATGCCGCCCGCGCTGAGGATGACCTCGCTGGTGGCCCCGATGACACGACTCCGACCGTCGATGCTCACCTCGACACCCGTGGCACGCTCGCCCTGCAGGACGACCCGGTCGACGTCCGCACCGGTCAGCACGGTGATGTTGTCCTGGGCCAGCACCGGGTAGAGGAAAGCCTTGGCCATGTTGTGCCGGCGACCGTCATGAATGATCTGGTTCATCAGGGCGAAGCCACCCGCACTCTCCTCCCGCGCTCCGTTCTGGTCCGGCAGGACCGGGTGGCCGAGGCTGCCGGCCGTCTCCAGAAGGGCGGGCGCGAGCGGGGAGAGATCGGCGGCCGGCTGACACCACACGGGGCCACCCTTGCCCCGGTAGTGTGCGTCGGGAGCGCCCTGCCAGTCCTCGATCCGACGGTAGATCTCCAGGCCGTGTTCGTAGCCCCAGGCCGCATCGCCCGTGACGTCCGCCCAGTGATCCAGGTCGGCCCTGAACGGGCGCGCCCAGATGGTCGCGTTGATGCTGGTGCCGCCACCGATGACCCGCCCCATGTGCTCGGGGATGGCGCGTCCGTTGACCCCCGAGCCCGGGATCGCGATGTCACCCCAGCCTCGGTCGCTGCCGAGATTGGTGAACCACTGCCCCGGATCAAGCTGGCCGACCCGTCCGCCGAGGTCGCCGTGTTCGAGCGCAACAAGTCCAACGACACGTTCGGCTTCGGCGTCGTGTTCTCCGCCCGCACGCTGGCCGGTATCCACGAGGCAGATCCGGTACTGCGCCAGGCGCTGACCGACCACGGCCGGGACTGGGACGACATCGAGATCCGGCTCAAGGGTGAACGGATCCGCTGCGGCGGCAACGCATGGCTGCGCTGGTCCGCAAGACGCTGCTCGCACTGACGCAGGCCCGCGCCCGTGACGTCGGGGCCGAGCCGCGCTTCTCCGCCGAGATCACTCTCGACGACCTCGCCGGCTACGACCTCGTCGTGGCCGCGGACGGAGCAGCTCGACGATCCGCGAGCAATTGGACACCGACCTCGGGGGTGGAGCTCGACACCGCGACAGCCAAGTTCATCTGGTTCGGCACGGTCTACCTGTTCGACGTGCTGACTTTCGTCCACGAGCGCAGCCCCGACGGGTGTTCGCGGTGCACGGCTATCCGATCTCCGACGACGTCTCGATGGTCGTCGTGGAGACAGTCGAGGCTTCCCGGGGCCGCGCCGGGCTCGACGAGTTCGACATCACCCAGCCGCCCGGGGCCAGCGACATGGTCACCAAAGGCAACCTGGAGAGACTCTTCGCCGGCCAGATCGACGGGAAGCGGCGGCTGCTCACGAACAACTCCCGGTGGCGCGACTTCCGCACCCGCCGGGCGCAGCGATGGCACACGCTCGACCCCCGCCCGGTCGCGCTCCTCGGCGACGCGGTGCACGTCGCAACACTTCTCCGTCGGTTCCGGCACGAAGATGTCGATGGAGGACGCGGTAGCGCTGTCCGCAGCGCTTCGGCGCACCCGGACGACGTCGCCGCCGCCCTGGCCGCCGATGAGGACGCCGCGCAGCCGTCCCCTCGGCGATCCGCAGCTCGGTCCGTGGGGTGCCGTCATCACGGCCTCGGACTCCGAGGCCGGTCTGCCGCAGGCGGTGTCGCGGCTCTCCTCGTGGGGCGCGTCGCCCGTGCTCGTCGCGGTACATTGGGGTACCGCCCTGAAGGTATGGCCGACCACGCTGGACTGCACCCGTAGGACTGAGGGTCTGGTTCGGCCCATGCTCGCCACCGCTGGTCCGGTGCGGACGTCTGCGGGGTGGGCGTTCGAGATGAAGTTCGACGCGGGGGTCTTCCGCGAGTGGTGACAGGTATGGGCGGCCTGGTCCGGAATGTTGTGATCGGAGTTCTGCCAACGGGGACGTTGACTTCGCGGGCAGGTTCACGATCTATACCGATCGACTGTCCTCTCCCGGCCGGCAAGGGTTTACCCGCCTGCGGTGTCCACGAGGCCGCGGTCGCGCAGCTCTTCGGGTTGAGCCGGCAGGACCCTCGGTCAGTCGGTCCGGGTCTCGATCCGGTAGCCGTGGCCCCGGAGCGTGACGATCTGTGGCACATCTCCGTGCTCGGCGTGCGCCGTGAGGTGTTTGCGCAGCGCTGCGACGTGGACGTCGAGGGTTTTGGTGGAGCCGAACCAGTGCTCGTCCCAGACGTCGGTCATGAGGGTGGTGCGGCTGATGGCGACGCCGGGTTCGGCGGTGAGGCGGGCGAGTAGGTCGAATTCCTTGGCGCGCAACGGAATCTCGTGGTCGTGGACGGTGGCGCGGCGCCCGGCGGTGTCGACGACGAGGTCGCCGATGGTGGCGATCGTGTCGGGTGCGGGGGAGGGGACGGCGCGGCGGAGGTGGGCGCGGATCCGGGCGTGCAGTTCGGTGAGACGGACGGGTTTGGTGAGGTAGTCGTCGGCGCCGGCCTCGAGCCCGACGACCACGTCCATCTCGTCGGTACGGGCGGTGAGGATGACGATGACGGTGGCGGGCTGGGCTGCGCGCATGCGGCGGCAGACCTCGAACCTAGCCCCGGTCATTCATGAGGTGACCGGATGGATCTTGTAGCCGCGGTCGATGCTCGGGACGGTGCGGTTCTCGATGTGGACATGACAGTGCTGCCGGCGTGCTGGTTCTGCCGGTAGCTCCTGCCGCTCGTCGTGTCGGTATGGAAGATCAACCGGCCGGGACGGGTAGTGCCGCGAGCCGGGCGAACGCGGCGGCGAGGTCGCGGGCCCAGGGCCAGGTGCGTTGGATCCGCAGCCAGACCCGGCGCTGTCCGCGGGTGAGGCGGGCGGTGACGTGTAGCAGCCGGTAGCGCAGCGTCTTCGGTTCGGCCTTGGCCAGCTCGCCGTGCAGAAGCAGGTGCTGGGTCGCGGCGATCAGATCCACCGCGAGCATGACGACGGTCAGCACCGTCGCCGCGGACCGACTCGGTGACCAGCAGGCCCTTCACCGACAACGGCCAGACCATGCAGGTGGGGTGGAACTGCAGGAACTCCATGTTGATCAACGTGGCGCCGGCGCGCAGCGCTAAAGCGAGACCGTCGCCTGTGTATTCCCAGGAGTTGCTGGTGACTTTGAAGGATTTGCCGATCCCACCGGTGGCCAGTACAACCGCTGCGGCGGTGAACGCGACGAACCTGCCGGTGCTGCGGTAGTATCCGATCGCGCCTGCGATCCGCCCGTCGGTCTTGATCAGTTCGGTGATGGTGGTCTCGTGGAAGACCCTAATATTGGCCTCGTGGTCACCGGTCGCGCGGAAGTCCTCCTGTTGCAGGGAGATGATCTTCTGCTGCAGGGTGCGGATCAGCTCCAGCCCGGTGCGGTCGCCAACGTGGGCCAGTCGCGGGTAGGTGTGTCCGCCGAAGTTGCGCTGGCTGATCGTGCCGTCGGGGGTGCGGTCGAAGAGCGCCCCGTAGGTTTCCAGCTCCCAGACGCGGTCTGGTGCCTCTTGAGCGTGCAGCTCGGCCATGCGCCAGTTGTTGAGGAATTTCCCGCCGCGCATCGTGTCGCGGTAGTGCACCTGCCAGGTGTCGTTGCTGTTGACGTTGCCCATGGCGGCGGCGATGCCGCCCTCGGCCATCACTGTGTGGGCCTTGCCGAACAGCGATTTGGAGATGATGGCGGTCCGTTTGCCGTGGGCGCGGGCCTCGAGCGCGGCACGTAACCTGGCGCCGCCGGCGCCGATGACCACGACGTCGTAGGTGTGCCGCTCGATCTCGGTCATCGCCGCTTCTCTCTCGACGCATGGGGGTGGGGGCCGGTCCGGTCGAGTTGCCGGGGGGAGTCCTCGGCCGGATCCCGCCGCTGATGGGCGACTGGTCAGCCGAGCCGGTAGCGCAGGTGATCGAGCTCGTCGCGCAGCACGCCGGGCAGCTTGTCGCCGAGGGTGGCGAACCATTGCTCGATCAGGGGTAGCTCCGCTCGCCACTGCTGGCTGTCGACGGCCAGGGCGGCGTGCAGGGCCGCCGCGGGCACGTTGAGACCCTCGAGGTCGAGTGCCTCGGCGGTGGGGATGAAGCCGATCGGTGTCTCGAGCGCGTCACCGGTACCTTCGATGCGGGCGATCGCCCAGGCCAGCACTCGGGAGTTCTCGCCGAATCCTGGCCATAGGAACCGGCCATCCTCGCCGCGGCGGAACCAGTTGACGTAGAAGATCTTCGGCAGGGCTGCGGCGTCGGCGTTCTTGCCGATGTCGATCCAGTGCTGCAGGTAGTCCCCGACGTGGTAGCCGATGAAGGGCAGCATCGCCATCGGGTCCCGGCGTACGACACCGACCTGCCCGGTAGCGGCGGCGGTGGTCTCCGAGGACAGCGTGGCGCCCAGGAACGTGCCATGTTGCCAGTCACGGGCCTCGGTGATCAGCGGCACGGTCGTGGCACGGCGGCCCCCGAAGAAGATCGCCGAGATCGGCACGCCCTGCGGGTCGTCCCATTCCGGGGCGAGGATCGGGCATTGGGCGACCGGGGTGCAGTAGCGGGAGTTGGGGTGCGCCGCGGGCTCGTCGCTGGCCGGGGACCAGTCTTGGCCTTTCCAGCTCAGCAGGTGCTGCGGTGGGGTGGCGGTGGCGCCTTCCCACCACACGTCGTGCTCGTCGGTGAGCGCGACATTGGTGAAGATCGAGTTGCCTCGATCCAGGGTGGTCATGGCGTGCGGGTTGGTGTGCTCACCAGTGCCCGGGGCGACACCGAAGAAGCCGTATTCGGGGTTGACCGCGTAGAGGCGCCCGTCGGGGCCAAACCGCATCCAGGCGATGTCGTCGCCGAGCGTTTCGACTTTCCAGCCGGGGATGGTGGGGCGCAGCATCGCCAGGTTGGTCTTGCCGCACGCCGACGGGAACGCGGCGGCGATGAAGTGGACCTTCTGTGCGGGGGAGGTGAGTTTGAGGATGAGCATGTGCTCGGCGAGCCAGCCCTCGTCGCGCGCCATCACCGAAGCGATCCGCAGCGAGTAGCACTTCTTACCCAGCAACGCGTTGCCGCCGTAGCCGGATCCGTAGCTCCAGATCTCGCGGGTCTCGGGGAAGTGGGTGATGTACTTGGCGGTGTTGCACGGCCATGCCACGTCGAGCTCGCCGGGTTGCAGCGGGGCACCGACGGAATGCAGTCCCGGCACGAACTCGGCCTCAACAGCGTCACCGCCGCCGAACAGGTCCAATGCCGCCGTGCCCATCCGAGTCATGATGTGCATCGAGACCACGACGTAGGCGGAGTCGGTGATCTGCACCCCGAGCTTGGGGTCCTCGGCGGTGAGCGGGCCCATGCAGAACGGCAGCACGTACAGGGTGCGACCGCGCATGCATCCGCGGTAGAGCCCGGTCAGCCGCTGTTTCATCGCGGCCGGGTCCATCCAGTTGTTCGTCGGCCCGGCGTCGGCCTCATCGGTTGAGCAGATGTAGGTGCTGTCCTCGACCCTGGCCACGTCGGCCGGGTCGGAGGCGCACCAGAACGAGTTGGGTTTACGGTCCTGCGCCAGGCGCACGAAGGTTGAGTGTGCCAGCCTGAGTTGGCCCCACTTGGAGCCCGAGTGATGGCTTGAGGTGGCCCCACCCTCG